>NZ_BAABFP010000007.1:212289-512289 GCF_039541115.1 Angustibacter luteus | reverse complement strand
CGGCCCGAGCAGCGCGGTGACGGTGCCCGCGGGCACGGTGAGGTCGACGTCGTCGAGCACGATCTTGTCGCCGTAGGACTTCCGCAACCCGCGGACGTCGATCGCTGTGCTGGTCATCGCTGCCGATCCTTTCTGGAGCTGTCGGTGGTGCCGGCGCGGTCGACGGTGATGTCGCCGAACTGGGTGCGCGCCCGCACCGAGACGGTCTGCTCGGACGCGCCGGGAGCACTGTCGCCGGCGAGCTGGTTGCGCACGTGCCCGTCCTTGGAGGCCAGGTCGAGCCACGCCGGGACGCCGGGCCGGACGCCGATGTCGACCGCGCCGAAACCGCTCTCGACCTCGATGGACCCGCTCGAGACCTCGTGCAGCCGGATGGCGCCGTACGCGGTCTTCGCCGTGACGGAGGCCAGGGCCCTCGTGATCTCGAGGTCGCCGTACGAGAGCTTCGCGTCGAGGTCGCCGCCGGACTCCTCGACCTGGATGGTGCCGTGCGACGCCTTGAGAACTGCGTCACCGGAGACGGTCCCGAGCCGGATCTGACCGTGCGACGCCGTGATCTCGACGCCGCCCTCGGCAGTGCCCAGACGCGTGTTGCCGTGCGAGGCGCGCAGCCACAGGTCGCCGGTGGTGTCGAGCTCCACGGGGCCCATCGAGCTCTTGATGCGGGTGGCGCCGAGGCGTCCGACGGTGCGCACTGCGCCGACCGCGACCTCGGCAGTGAGCCGTGAACCGGCCGGGACCTCGATCGTGAGGTCGATGGACTCGTTGGGGCCGAGCCACGAGAAGCGTGGCCGCGGCCCCCGGATGGTGAGGCGCTGGCCGTCGAACTCGACGTCGGTGGCCTCCGCGCCGCGGCGGTCGACCGCCTTCGCCGGGTTGGTGGGCGAGACGGTCACGACCGTGTCCGCGCGGTCGCTGGCGACGACCTCGATGGCCCCGACCTGGAGGTCGATGGCGACGTCGATCGGGGTGGTGGTGCTGTAGGTGGGCATGCTGACGCCTGCCTCTCTGTGGGTGTGTTCGTCCGGCCCCGCGGGTTCGCGTGGCTGGTGGTGTGGGGCTGACCCGGGGCTAGCGCGCCCAGCCGGCGAAGTTGTCCCCGGTGCGCAGCACGCGCTGCGCCGTGCGTCGCTGCTTGGGCTGCAGGGCCGCGGCGACGGCGCGGACCAGCCAGGTGTTGACCGACAGACCGTCGGCGGTCGCTGCCTCGTCGACCTGGGCCTTGAGGGCGTCCGGCAGGCGGAGCGTCGTGCGCGAGGTGCTGGTGTCGTCGAGGTCGACCGAGGCTGGCGGCCGGTCGTCCACGTCCGCCTCCGCGTTCGGCTGGCTGATGACGAACTCGACGTCGCGGCCGCGCAGGCGCAGGTCGACCGAACCCGGTGCAAGGTCGCGGGTGATCTCACCGACCGCGGCCGAGAGCACGTCGAGCAGCACGAGCCGCGTCGCGGCATCCAACCCGGCGGCCAGTCGCTCGGCAACGGCACGCGCGTCGTCCGAGCCGTTCTCCGCCGAGTGCACGAGCTGGCGCTGCAGGTCGCTGACGTACTGTCCGAGTTCCATGACACTAAAGTGACACCACAATGGTGTCATGTCAAGCGCTTGTCGTGCCCTGGTGGTGTCACACGACCAAAGTGGGCGTGAAGCTACGTCGACGGCAGCGTGCCGACGGCCGCCTGCAGGGTCGGCAGCAGCGCCCGATCCCGGACGAGGTCGGACTCGGCCGCCAGGATCGCGGTCAGGGCCGAGCGCAGCCGTGGCCCGGCCAGCCCGGCGGCGTCGGCGGCGTCCCGCGGGGTCGGTGGGGACTGACCGGGAGCGCTGGACCGCAGCGTCCGCAGCAGCAGCTCCGCAGAGTCCAGGCGCCCCCACAGGTAGTCGTTCTCCCGCCAGGAAGCGTCCGCGAACCCGCCGAAGTGGTGCAGCGAGACCCCCTTGAGCTTGCCACCGTCCGGAGTCGGCAACGCCATGGCGGCCAGCGGGCTGAACTGGCTCACCGTGATCGGGCTGAACTGCGGCAGCTGCGCCAGCGCCACGGTCGGGAAGATCAGCGCGTCCCACAGCGGGAAGCCCAGGTACCGCGAGAGCAGGCCTCGCCGATCGTCGGACGCCCAGGCGGCGGTGTGCTGCACGAAGCCTTGCCAGATGGGCGCCGTGCTGTCCTCCAGCTGCTCCTGCAGGCTGGCCCGGTAGGTGGAGAACAGAGTGGTGAACTCCGCGTCGTGGTCGGCGGCGAAGCCCTCGGGGTTGCCGAACACGTGGTCGTCGGTCAGGTCGGCGCCGAGGAAGGTCACTGCCGAGTCCGGCACCGCGTGCACCGCCTCCCGCGGCGCCGCCCGCAACTCCTCCAGCAGCTGCCAGGCCCTCGTCTTCAGTGCGTCCAGGTCGGCGCGCGGCGGACCGGTCGCCGTGTCGGTCGTGGCGTAGAGGGCGTTGATGCCGGACAGGATGAACATCAGCCGGCGCTCTCGGTAGGGGACGTCGACCGGGCCGAGCAGCTCGAGCAACCGGCTCTGGTCGACCTCGCGCCACTCGACGTGCCCGCGGGCCCACGCCGAGATGGCGGCGCGGACGAAGCTGGCCCGGCTCGACCCCGGCGGGTAGACGAACCGCTCGACCACCTCGTCGGCGAGCCGCACGCCGGCCACCTCGACCTTCAGCCGGCAGTAGGTGGCGAAGCCGGCCCCGACGAAGGCCGGTGCCGCGGCGTACAGGCTCGCGGCCAGGGTCTGCACGTCCTGCTGGTCGTTGATGTCCCACGCCTGGCCCGCCTGGGCCGACGAGCCCGAGGGGGCCGACGCCCAGGCCGCCTCGATCGCCGCGTCCACCTGCGCCGACTGCTGCTCGGCGATGGCGGCCAGCTCGGCGATGCGGGTGTTCAGGTCCCGCAGGGTCTCGAGCTCGCGCAGGATCGAGTGGCTGCCGCGGACGGAGCCGACGCTCTTCAGCAGACCCGACAGGTAGCCGGGCGCCGGCTCGGCCGCCAGCGGGCCGGGCACGGTGGTGTCGATCGCGCGACCGGGGTCGGGCTGGATGTAGACCAGCCGGCGCACCACCTCGGTCTCCGCACGCTTCTGGCTGATCGCCTCGACGACGAGGTCGAACGGCGCGTTGTCGAGCACTCCCCCGTCGACGAACCAGGCGTCCAGCGACTGCCCGGGGTCGCCGTACCGGCGGCGGAACTTCAGTGCCACCTGCTCGCCGTCCAGCGCCCGACCGGCCAGCTCGGTCTTGAAGCTGTTCAGGCTCACCGGCGGGAAGGCGCCGGGGAAGGACGACGTCGCCCGGGCCGCGAAGGCGAGGGTGCCGACGCTGTCCGCCCCGAACGTGTCGTCCTGGCCGTCGGTGCGCAGCTGGACGACCTGGGAGTGGTCCGTCTCGCGCTGGCTCGCGCCGCCGGCGCCGGTGGGCACCAGCGTGCGGAACCCCGCCAGGTCGGTGGTCGTGACGAACAGGTCCAGCGGAGTCGTCGGCTGCAGCAGGGTGCGACGGTCGGCGTCCACCGGCTTCTCCATGTCCGCGATCGCGTCGTACAGCAGTCGCGACATCCGGTCGCCGCGCAGCGGGGACACCGGCTTGCGCAGCCGCGGCAGCAGGCCGCCGACGGCGAGGGCCGCGCGGGTGCGCCAGCCGAGCAGCGGCGGCGCCTTGAGCAGCTTCTTCAGGTCGCCCTCGTCGATCCAGAGCCGCTTCAGCGCGTCCTGGGACCCGTTGCGCGCCAACACCTTTGCCAGGCAGACACCGTTGATCCCTCCGGCGGAGGTGCCGGCGATGATGTCGACGTTGACCGACAGCACGCGTCCCTCGCCGGCCAGGTCGCGCAGCGCCTCGAAGTAGGCGTGCTCGGAGTCGACGCGCTCGTCGAACGGGTTGTCGCCCTGCGGACCGAGCTCGTCGAAGCGACGCGAAGCCACCACGAGCTTGTGCAGCTCCTTGGCCACCCCGTGCATGTAGATGGCCAACGAGACGCCGCCGTAGCAGACCAGCGCCAGGCGCAGCTCGGTGACGGTCTTGGAACTGCCGGCGGTGTCGGACGCGGCCACGGTTGCTCCCTCAGAGCGCAGCCGGCGTCAGCATCCGGCGTGATCCGAGCCTGATCGCGCGCCCGTTCGGTGTCAACGATCGAGGGACGGTGGATCCCGCCGCTCGTCCGGGACGGCGGCTACTTCTTGGCCTTGTCCGGGACGGCCTCGTTGGACAGCGCGGCGATGAAGGCCTCCTGCGGCACCTCCACCCGGCCGACCATCTTCATCCGCTTCTTGCCTTCCTTCTGCTTCTCCAGCAGCTTGCGCTTGCGGGTGATGTCACCCCCGTAGCACTTGGCCAGGACGTCCTTGCGGATGGCGCGGATGGTCTCGCGGGCGATGATGCGCGAGCCGATGGCGGCCTGGATCGGCACCTCGAACTGCTGGCGCGGGATGAGCTCGCGCAGCTTGCCGGCCATCATCACGCCGTACGCGTAGGCCTTGTCCTGGTGGACGATCGTGCTGAACGCGTCGACCTGCTCGCCCTGCAGCAGGATGTCGACCTTCACCAGGTCGGACACCTGGTCGCCGTCCGGCTCGTAGTCCAGCGAGGCGTAGCCGCGGGTGCGTGACTTCAGCATGTCGAAGAAGTCGAACACGATCTCGGCGAGCGGCAACGTGTAGCGCATCTCGACGCGGTCCTCGGACAGGTAGTCCATGCCGCGCAGGGTGCCGCGCCGGGCCTGGCAGAGCTCCATGATCGTGCCCACGTAGTCGGACGGCGACAGGATCGTCGCCCGCACGACGGGCTCGCGCACCTCACGGATCTTGCCGACCGGGTACTCGGACGGGTTGGTCACGTTGATCTGGGTGCCGTCGTCCATCGTCACGTCGTAGACGGCGCTGGGCAGCGTGGAGATGAGGTCCAGGTCGAACTCGCGCTCGAGCCGCTCGCGGATGATCTCCAGGTGGAGCAGGCCCAGGAAGCCCACCCGGAAGCCGAAGCCGAGCGCCGCGGACGTCTCGGGCTCGTAGACGAGGGCGGCGTCGTTCAGCTTCAGCCGGTCGAGGGCGTCGCGCAGGATCGGGTAGTCCGAGCCGTCGATCGGGTACAGGCCGCTGAACACCATCGGCTTCGGGTCGCTGTACCCGGCGAGCGCGGTCTTCGCCGGCTTTCCGGCGTTGGTGACGGTGTCGCCGACCTTGGACTGGCGGACGTCCTTCACCCCGGTGATGAGGTAGCCGACTTCGCCGACGCCCAGACCCTTGGTGGGCTCGGGCTCGGGCGAGCTGACGCCGATCTCGAGCAGCTCGTGGTGCGCCTTCGTCGACATCATCACGATGCGCTCGCGCGGGCTGAGGTGGCCGTCGATGACGCGGACGTACGTGACGACGCCGCGGTAGGTGTCGTACACGGAGTCGAAGATCATCGCCCGGGCCGGTCCGTCCGGGTCCCCGGTGGGGGCCGGCAGCCGGCGGGTGATCGTGTCGAGCAGCGGCTCGACGCCCACGCCGGTCTTGCCGGAGACGAGCAGCACGTCCTCGGGCTCGCCGCCCACCAGGTGGGCGAGCTCGGCGGCGTACTTCTCGGGCTGCGCCGCCGGCAGGTCGATCTTGTTCAGCACCGGGATGATCGTGAGGTCGTTCTCCATCGCCAGGTACAGGTTGGCCAGCGTCTGCGCCTCGATGCCCTGCGCGGCGTCCACCAGGAGCACGGCGCCCTCGCAGGCGGCCAGCGAGCGCGACACCTCGTAGGTGAAGTCGACGTGCCCCGGCGTGTCGATCATGTTCAGCGCGAACGTCGTGCCGTCGAGCTCCCACGGCATCCGCACCGCCTGGCTCTTGATGGTGATGCCGCGCTCACGCTCGATGTCCATCCGGTCCAGGTACTGGGCGCGCATCGCCCTCGGGTCGACGACGCCGGTGATCTGCAGCATCCGGTCGGCCAGCGTCGACTTGCCGTGGTCGATGTGCGCGATGATGCAGAAGTTTCGGATCAGGTCCGGCGGCGTCGCGGCGGGCGGCAGCGCGGAGCGGGCCATGGGTGACACGAGCGGTGGACCTCATCTGGTCGGGGTCATGGATCACGTCGCGGACGACGGCCCAGTCTCCCACGCTGGCCCCGCAGCGGTCGCCATCCGGCGTCCGTGGGGACGAAAACACCGCGACGCCGCCCGGCAGCGCCTCCTACGCTGCCAGGCGTGGATCTCACCCTGCACCCGCTGACCAGCGCCGACGTGCCGGCCTGGGCCGAGCTGCTGACCGCGATCGAGGCCGTCGACCGCACCGGCGACCACTACGACGAGGGCGACCTGCAGGAGGAGCTCGCCAACCCGGAGGTCGAGGTCGGCAAGGACTTCGTGGGCGCCCGCGCCGGAGGCGAGCTCCTGGGCTACTTCTCCGTGCTGCCCCGGGGCGAGACCGGCAGCACGTTCAAGGTGCAGGTCGAGGGCGCCGTCCGCCCGGATGCCCGCGGTCGCGGCATCGGCACCGCGCTGGTCACCGCGATGCTGGACCGTGCCGTCGAGGCGGCGCGCGAGCGGCGCCCGGACCTGCCGGTCCGGGTCATCGTCACCGGCCTGTCCGCGAACACCGCGCAGGCGGAGCTGTTCGAGACGTTCGGCCTGCGCCCCGAGCGGTGGGAGTTCGCGATGCGGGTCCGGCTCGACCAGGTGCCGTCGGCGGACGGCGACGGCCCCTCGGTGGCCGGCTACGATCTGCGGCCCTACGAGGCGTCCATGGACCAGCCCGTGCTGGCGGCGCACAACTCCGCGTTCCTGGACCACCCGGACTTCACCCCGTGGTCAGCCGCCCTCTGGCACCAGTTCGTCACGGGGTCGAAGGCCTTCCGGCCCGACCTGTCGTTCGTGGCCGTGCCGGCCGGGACGGACACGATCGCGGCGTACCTGCAGACCGACGAGTACGAGGGGTACCAGGCCGCGACCGGACGGCGGGAGGCGTACGTCAGCAAGCTCGGCACCGTGCGCGGGCACCGGGGGCGCGGGCTGGCTTCGGGGCTGCTCAGCCACGCGCTGCGGGCCTACCAGGAAGCCGGGTACGACGAGTCCTCGCTGCACGTGGACTCGCAGAACCCGACGGGCGCCCTGGCCGTCTACCAGCGCGCCGGGTTCGAGGTCGAGACCCGGCTCACGAGCTACGCCGCCCTGCTCGGCGCGTGAGATCAGCGCGGCGGACGTAAGGTCGCAGACATGCTGAAGCGCAAGAAGCGGTGGAGCGAGCTCACCCCCGGCCAGCGCAAGGCCGCGGTGGTGGTCGGTGCGATCGAGATGGTGCTGACGGCGATCGCGGCGTCCGACCTCAGGCAGCGGCCGGCGGACCAGGTGCGCGGCCCGAAGCTGCTGTGGACCCTGGCGCTCGGCATCCAGCCCGTCGGCCCGATCGCTTACCTCGTCGCGGGCCGCCAGTCCGACTGAGCTCACAGGTCCATCGACAGCCAGACGCGGTCCCGCAAGGGGATGCCGTCGATGTCGATCGGGTCCGGGTACCCGGTGCTCGCGGTGAACGCGTCGCGTTCCACGCTGAGCATCCGGAACCCTCGGCGCTGGTAGAACCGCAGGTTGTCGGTACCCGCCGCGGCGGTGGACACCATCAGCGTCCGGCTCGCCTGCGAACGGCACTCGGCCACGGCCCGCTCGACCAGAGCCCGCCCGATTCCGTTGCCCCGGAAGGACTCCACGACCGCCAGGCTCTTCAGCTCCAGCACGTCGGACCGGTCGCCGTCCACCAGCTGCAGGTGACCGACGACGACACCGTCCACGACGGCCACGAGGACCCGCCCGAGCGGCAGGTAGGCGTCCAGCTGGAGGGCCGAGTCCTCGGCCAGCTCGAACATGGGTCGCAGGTCCTCCCGCGGGCCGGTGAACCAGCTGATCTCGGCGGTCTCCGCGTGCATCCGACCATCGTGAACCGCCCCCGCCCAGGAGTCGACGGCATTCCTGGGAATCCCTTTGCCCCTGGCGTGGTTGGTGGAGGAGAGTCGCTGCATCCCCGCTCCTGGCCTCGCGTGGCCAGACCGCGTCCCGCTGGAGGAACCGTGAGCGTGCCGACCACACCCGCCGACGAGCCTGACGCCGACGTCCCGACGGCCGCATCGGCTGCGACCGCACCGACGGAGGAGCCGGACCCGCGGCGGTGGTGGGCCCTGGCGGTGCTCGCCGCGGCTCAGCTGATGATCGTGCTCGACGCCTCCATCGTGAACATCGCGCTGCCGAGTGCGCAGGAGGACCTCGGCATCTCGAACGCCAACCGGCAGTGGGTCATCACGGCGTACACGCTCGCGTTCGGTGGGCTGCTGCTGCTCGGCGGGCGCATCGCGGACTACACCGGGCGCAAGCGCACGTTCATCATCGGTCTGCTGGGGTTCGCCGGAGCGTCCGCTCTCGGCGGCATCGCCTCCACCCAGGCGCTGCTGTTCGCGGCCCGCGGGTTGCAGGGTGCGTTCGCCGCGCTGATGGCGCCCGCGGCACTGTCGATCGTCACGGTGACCTTCACCGACCCCAAGGAGCGGGCCAAGGCCTTCGGCGTGTTCGGGGCGCTCGCGGGTGGTGGCGCTGCGATCGGCCTGGTCGTCGGTGGCGTGCTCACCGAGTACGCCTCCTGGCGCTGGTGCCTGCTCGTCAACACGCCGGTCGCGATCCTGGTGGCGGTGCTGGCCGTCCGGCTGGTGCACGAGAGCAGGGCCCCCGGGGACACCCGGTACGACGTCCCCGGTGTGCTGCTGTCCTCGCTCGGTCTCGTCTCGCTGGTGTACGGGTTCACCGAGGCGGCCAAGGCAGCGAACCCCGGCGACCGCAACGACACGTCGGTGCAGGGCTGGGGCGACTCCTCGACGATCACCTTCCTGGTGCTCGCCGTCGTCCTGCTGACTGCCTTCGTCATCTGGGAGACACGGGCGAAGAACCCGCTGCTGCCGTTGCGGATCGTGCTGGACCGCAACCGTGGCGGTGCGTACCTGGTGTTCCTGCTGGTCGGCGCCGGGCTGTTCGCGATGTTCCTGTTCCTGACGTACTACTTCCAGATCAACCTGGGCTACACGCCACTCAAGGCGGGGTTCGCGTTCCTGCCGTTCAGCGCCGGGCTGATACTGAGCGCCGGGGTCGTCGCGCAGCTCCTGCCCCGGCTCGGGCCACGGCCGATCATGGTTCCGGGACTGGCCCTGGCCGTCGTCGGCATGCTGTGGTTGACCCAGATCGACGCGACGACGCCGTACGTCACGCACGTGCTGCCGTCGCAGCTGGTGATGAGCGTCGGCCTGGCCGGCGTGTTCATCCCCGCCGCGAGCACCGCGTTGATCGGTGTCGGGCACCACGACGCCGGGGTGGCGAGCGCCGTCCTGAACACGTCCCAGCAGATCGGCGGCTCCCTGGGCACCGCGCTGCTGAACACGATCTTCGCCGGAGCCGTCACCGCCTACCTGGTCGACCACGTGCACAGTCCGCAGGATGCGCAGCGGATGGGTCCGGACGCACTGATCCACGGCTACCAGGTCGCCTTCTTCTGGGGCGCGGTCCTGTTCGCGCTCGCGCTGGTGGTGGCCGCGACGCTGATCAACGCGAAGAAGGAGGACATCCCGGCCGACGCCGCTGCGGGCGCCGCCTAGGATGAGCCGGTGGACGGTCTGGTCGCGCTGCTCGTCCTGCTCGTCCTGCTGGTCGCGCTGGCCGGGGCGCTAGCTGCCTTGTGGTGGTTTGCGAAGCGGGTCCGCCGGCGCGCTGGCGCCGGGTCCTTGATGGGGCCCTTCGACCAGATCTGGCGGCCGACCGCGCACCACGCGCGGGTGCGGGCACAGGAGCAGGACGAGCGAACCGTCACCTCGCCGTCGCCCGGTGATCCGCTGGAGCAGCCGTGATCCGGCTGTGCGTGCTGCTCTGGGAGCACCCGGACCGGGCCGACGCCGTCCGGCAGTACGAGGACGAGGTGCTGGCCCTGCTGCCCGATCACGGCGCCCGGCTGGTCTCGCGCGACGTCGTCTCGCCCCGGGTGGAGGGCGATCCGCTGGAGGTCCAGGTCATCGAGCTGCCGGACCAGCCGGCCCTCGACGCCTACCTGGCCGACCCGCGCCGCGTCGCGTTGACCGAGCAGCGGGACGCCGCCGTCGCGCGGACCCAGGTCCTGACGCTGGCCCGCCGCTGAGCGACCTCACCCGGTCTGGCGCAGCTCGTCGAGGACGACGTCCCGCACCTGGTCGTGCGTCAGGTCGAGCTCGGTGAACGTCCTGGCGACCGTCCCGGACTGCCCGCGCAGCAACCCCAGCAGCAGGTGCTCGGTGCCGATGTACTTGTGCTTCAACGCGATGGCCTCGCGCAGGGCGAGCTCGAGCGCCTTCTTGCCGTCGGTGGAGAACGGGATGTGCTTGCGACTCGTCCCGGTCGGCTCGGCGAGCGGGCCGAGGTCCGACTCGACCCGGCGCAGCACCTCCTCGGCGTCGATGCCGATGGCCCTCAGCGCCTCGAGGTCACCGTCGTCCAGGCTGCCCAGTGCCGACGTCCGCTGGCGCCGGACGGCGTCGCGCACGTCCTCCGCACCGCTCCCGAGCCGGACCAGGCAGCGCATCGCCAGGCTGTCCGGGTCGTCCAGCAGCCCGAGCAGCAGGTGCTCCGCCTCGACGCGGGTGGCGTGCTGCGCCCGCGCGTGGGTCTGGGCGGCGACGACGACCGTCCGTGCCCGGTTGGTGAACCGCTCCAACATGGTCAGTCCTCTCGACCTCGGCCGGCGAGCAGTCCTCGCCGTGCCGCATGCTTCTTGTGCACCGCCTGGCGGCTGACTCCCAGCACGTCAGCGACCTCCTGCCAGGACCAGCCCTGCGCCCTGGCGCTGGCCACCTGCGCCGCCTCGAGCTGCTCGAGGAGCTTGCGCAGGGCGGCGACGGCCCGCAGCCCGGTCCGGGGGTCGGGGGCGGCCGCCGCGGTGGCGAGCTTGGTGGCTTCCGACATGGCCGTCAACATACGTTGACAGGCAGATCCTGTCAACCTGTGTTGACACATGCCAGGTAACTCCCGTGCACCCGGTGCGCCCGAGCCGTCAGACTGGCGGCGTGGACGACACCGACGTGCTCCAGATCGACTACGGCGCAACGGTCGCGCGCCCAGGCTGGGAGGAGCTGCCGGACGCCGTGCGGCGAGCGGTCGGCGCGGCGGCCGGTTCGCCGGTGGTACGCGCCGAGCCGCCGGCGACCAGCGGGTTCAGCGGAGGCTTCGCGGCCGTCGTCCACCTGCGGGACGGCCGACAGGTCTTCGCCAAGGCGGGTTCCTCCCGCAACCCGCACCTGTGCACGGCCTACGCGCAGGAGGCGGTGGTGCTGCAGGCGCTGCCCGCCGATGTCCCCGCACCGGCGTTCGTGGGCGCGGGTCACCTGCTGCCGGGCGAGGCCGACGAGTACGAGTGGCGGATCGTGCTCGCCGACGTGCTGGACGGCGGGCTGCCGCAGCCCTGGACGGAGCAGAACCTGTCGGTCGTGCACGAGGCGTGCCTGGCGAGCGTCGAGGCGCTGACCCCCGTGCCGGATGCGCTGGAGCTGCCGTCCCTGGCCGAGGCGATCGGCGGCAAGCCCGACGTGCAGGCCTGCTTCCCGCGGCTGCTCGCGGGCGACCTGCGGCTGACCGCCGGTCAGCCGGGGTGGTTGCCGAGCCGGTACGCCGAGCTCGCCGACCTCGTCTCGGCGGCGCCAGCCCACCCTGGAGGGCGACACCGCCTGCCACACCGACCTGCGGGCCGACAACATGCTCGTCGGTCCCGCCGGCGCGGTGTTCGTGGACTGGAACTGGCTGATGCGCGGCGCCGGGTGGACCGACTTCGTCGGCCTGCTCCCACTCGCCCGCCGCGACGGTGTGGACGTCGAGGCCTGGCTGACCCGCAGCGCGTTGACCCGCGACGTCCCCCCGGCGTCCATCGACGCCTGGCTCGCCGTCATCGCGGCCTACATGCTGCCGAACGCCGACGAACCGGTCTGGCCCGGCGGTCCCCCGCTCGTGCGCGTGCACCAGCGGCTCTACGCCCGCACGTTCCTGGACTGGCTCGGCGCCCGCCGCGGCTGGACCACCGCCCAGCGTTGATCACGTTCAGTGGGTCTGGACCCGCTTCCCGAGGCGAACAACCCTCGAGAAGCGGATGCCAGCCTCGATCCGGGGGCGGGGCGAACGTGCATGATCACGGCGGTGTGGGGGGCTGGCTCCAGCGGGCGCTAGCGGCGGCCGAGGGTGTAGCGGACCTGCTGGCCGAGACGGATGCTGCCGTCGTCCCCACGCAGGTCGTCGAGCAGCCCGAACGCCTTGTCCCGCAACGCGTCCCGCTCGGCCGGCGGCACGCACTCCCACATGGCTCGCTGGCCGTGCGACCAGCTGAACTCGTGCCAGTGCTCCGGGTCGCGCAGCACGGCGTCCACGGTGGTGGTCTCGGTCCGGACGTCGAGCAGCCCGGCGGCCGCGAACAGCGACTCCACCCCCTCGTCGCTGGCGAACGGACCCCGTCGTCCGGAGGTCCGCGCGTCACGCATCTGCGGGGGCAGGTACGGCGTGAACACGTCGTCGATCTGCGTCCAGGCCGGCGCGCTCGGTCCGAACGTGGCGACGCCGAGCCGTCCCCCAGGTCGAAGCAGCCGGTGCCACCCGGCCAGCGCCGCCGCCGGATCCGGCAGGAAGAACAGCACCAGGGACGACGCGACGACGTCGTACTCCTTGTCGGCCAGGTCGGGAGCGCTGGCGTCGGCCACGTGCACGTCCACCTGCCGCAGACCGCGCTCCTCGGCGACGGCAGCCGTGGCGGCGACCATCTGCGGGGACAGGTCGATGCCGGTCACCCGACCGCTGGACCCCACCGCCTGCGCGAGCGGGAACAGGGCCGCGCCCTTGCCGCAGCCGATATCGAGGGCGCGCTCACCCCGGCGCGGCATCAGCGCCTCGACGAGCCCCTGCGCGATCGGCCCGAACCAGGGCACGCCCACGTTGTCATAGGTGTCGGCGGCCCGGTCGAACACGCCGACCACGCCCCCGGCCGGTCCACCCGAGGGCGGCGAGCTGGGCGATGTCGACATGCCACCGACTCTGTCAGCCCCCGCGGCCCGCGGGAAGGCCCTGGGCCTGTCGGTGCGGGCTGGCACGATCGCTCGCATGCCCACCTTCACCCTCAGCCAGGTCGAGCACGCCATCCGTGGCGCCTGGAGCGCCGAGACCACCTTCGCCAAGCCCGAGTACCTCGCCGGCGTTGCCAGCCCGGCCCGCGGGCAGTGCGGGCCGACCGCACTCGTCGTGCAGGATCTGCTGGGCGGCGACCTGGTCATGGCTGACCTGCTCGGCCCGAACGGCGACGGCGTGCACTACTGGAACAGGCTCGGTGCGCTGGACGTCGACCTCACCCGCGAGCAGCTGCTGCCCGGCGAGCTCCTGCAGGCCGAACGCGTGGTCGAGCGTCGCCGCCCCGCGCCCGACGGCCCCGCGGAGACCGCGTACCGGCTGCTGCACGACCGCGTGCTGCGCACGCTGGGCGTACCCGCGGGCCAGTTCAGCTCAGCGTCGTCACCGACACCTGCACCGTGAGCTGAGCGGCTCCACCGCCAGCGAGGATGCCGCGAACCGGCGGTACGTCGCCGTAGTCCCGGCCACGGCCCGTCACGATGTGCTGGTGTCCCGCGGGCTTGACGTTGGTCGGGTCCCAGCCGTACCACTCGCCAGCCCACCACTCGACCCATGCGTGACTCTCGCCGCGTTCGGTCTGGCCGATCTCGGCGTCCGCCTTCGGGTGCAGGTAGCCGGACACGTAGCGTGCCGGCAGGCCGACCGAGCGCAGCGCTCCCACGGCGAGCTGGGCGAAGTCCTGGCAGACCCCGCTCTGCGCGTCCCAGGCCTCCATCGCCAAGGTGTGCACCCCGGTCGAGCCCGGGCGGTAGGTCAGCCGGTCGGACACCAACTGGCAGACCGCCTGTGCCGCAACGGAAGGAGCGAGTCCGGCGGCGGCGTCCTGGGCCAGCGCGGCCAGCTCCTCGCTCGGCCGGCTGCGTTGGGTGGCCACCAGGAACTCGCACCACCGGTCGCGGACGGCGGGGTCGCGCACGGCGTCCCACCCGGCGTCCGGCGGTGTCCCGGCCGGTGCGACCACAGCGTCGACGGCACCCACGACCTCGAGCTCGTCGTGCTCGGTGTGCACCTCGAAGCCCACCACCCGGGTGCCCCAGTAGTCGACGTACTCGCGCCGCCAGGTCACCGGCTCGACGGACACCCGCGCGCTGAGCACCTGCTGGCGGGCGTCCGACGTGGGCAGCAGCCGGCACTCGTTGTAGGACGCCGAGACCGTGCTCTCGTAGCGGAACCGGCTGACGTGCTCGACACGGAGCCGCGGACCGGAGGGTCCCAGTGGGGCCAGGCTCACGAGACCTCCCGGACCCAGGACGTGGCCACACCACGGGGGAAGTAGCGCCGCGAGATCGCCTCGCTGGACTGGGACACCGCGCGCTGCAGCTCCTCCATCTCGCCTGCCGGGTCGAGCAGCATCTGGGACAGCGGGCG
Source organism: Angustibacter luteus (assembly GCF_039541115.1). Lineage (NCBI taxonomy): Bacteria > Bacillati > Actinomycetota > Actinomycetes > Kineosporiales > Kineosporiaceae > Angustibacter > Angustibacter luteus. The sequence goes on along the minus strand of NZ_BAABFP010000007.1, from coordinate 497,810 downwards.
GTACTCCAGGTCGGTCCGCTGCCGACCGAGCAGGCGCCGGGCGTCGTCGCGCACCCCGAGCCGCCGGGTGGCCGAGACCGAGTCGACCTCCAACGCGGCCAGGCAGGACTCGGCGGTCAGCAGCGCGTTGACGACGGACCGCGGGAACAGCCGGTCCAGCAGCATGAACTCCAGGGCTCGGTCCTCGGTCGCGGCCGCTCCGAACGCTCGCACGAACGCCTCGTGCGCGCCGCAGGAGCGCAGCACCAGCGCCCAGGCCGGCCCCGACGAGCCGCGCAGGTCCTCCGACGCGAGCATCCGAGCGGTCATGTCGACGCGTTCGATGGACCGGCCCAGCAGCAGGAAGTGCCACGGCTCGTCACGGCTCATCGTGGAGTCGGCGATCCCCACGACCGTGGCGACCCGCTCCCGGACCCAGTCCATGAACTGGTGCGGACCACGCCCGGCGCGTCCGGTGGGCGTCAACGCGTTGTAGGTCGTGTTCAGCGACTCCCACATCTCGGTCGAGATCGTCTCGCGCGCCCGGCGGGCGTTGGCCCGGGCCGCGCGCAGCGAGTCCACGATCGAGCCGGGCTCACGCGCGTAGGCGAGACGGTTCAGCATGGTCAGCCGGGTGACCTTCTCCTCCAAGGCCACGGGTTCGGCGCCCATCACTCCCAGCAGCACCCGGCACGAGGCGTCCTCGTCGAGCCACGGGTCCTCCAGCAGCAGCTGGAGGTGGACGTCGAGGATGCGCGCCGTCCCGTCGGCCCGCTCCAGGTAGCGGCCGATCCAGAACATCGACTCGGCGATCCGGCTCAGCACGTCCGCTCCCCGCAGCCCTGCTGCCGTTGCTGGTGCCGTTGCTGGTGCCGTTGCTGCTGCTGTTGTTGCTGCTGCTCGCCGCGAGCGTCGTCCGGCGCCAGGTCCGGGCCAGCCATCTGGGCCTGCCGGGCCGGGCGCCGCGAGGGCCTCGGCGGGGTGGCGTCGTCCCCGATCACCCAGGTGTCCTTGGACCCGCCGCCCTGGCTGGAGTTGACGACCAGCTGGCCCTCGGGCATCGCGACCCGGGTCAGCCCGCCGGGCAGCACCCAGACCTCGTCGCCGCTGTTCACGGCGAACGGCCGCAGGTCGACGTGCCGCGGGGCCAGCTTGTCGTCGATCACGGTCGGGATGGTGGACAGCGAGATCACCGGCTGCGCGATCCAGCCGCGCGGGTCGGCGATCAGCCGCTGGCGCAGAACGTCCAGCTCGGCGCGGCTGGCGGCCGGTCCGATGACCAGCCCCTTGCCACCGGACCCGTCCACCGGCTTCACCACGAGCTCGTCGAGCCGGTCGAGCACCTCCTCCAGCGCCTCCGGCTCCTCCAGCCGCCAGGTGTCCACGTTGCGCAGCAACGGTTCCTCGGCCAGGTAGTACCGCGTCAGGTCCGGCAGGTAGGTGTAGACGAGCTTGTCGTCCGCGACGCCGTTGCCGACCGCGTTCGCCAGGGTCACGTTGCCGGCGCGGGCCACCGAGAGCAGCCCCGGGCAGCCGAGCATCGAGTCGGCCCGGAAGTGCACCGGGTCCAGGTACTCGTCGTCCACCCGCCGGTAGACCACGTCGACCCGCCGCTCACCGGACGTCGTCCGCATCCAGAGCCGCCCCCCGTGGCAGACCAGGTCGCTTCCCTCGACGAGCTCGACGCCCATGGTCCTTGCCAGCAGAGCGTGCTCGAAGTAGGCGCTGTTGAAGATGCCCGGGGTGAGCACCACCACGTTCGGGTCGGCCTCGGCATCCGGGGCGGTCGCGCGCAGGGCCGCGAGCAGACGACGCGGGTAGTCGTGCACCGGACGAACCCGCTGGGCCAGGAACGGCTCGGGGAGCACCTGGCTGACCGCCTGACGGTTCTCCAGCACGTAGCTGACCCCGGACGGCACCCGGACGTTGTCCTCCAGCACCCGGAACTCGCCGCGCTCGTCCCGGATCAGGTCGATGCCGGAGACGTGCACCCGCACTCCCGCAACCGGTTCTATCCCCGCCGCGGCGCGGTGGAAGTGCGCGGACGACGTCACGACCCGGCGCGGGATGACGCCGTCGCGCACCGCGGTCTGCGGGCCGTAGACGTCCTCCAGGAAGGCCTCGAGCGCGCGGACCCGTTGCGCCACACCGGCCTCGACCTCGGACCACTCCTGGGCGGTGATCACCCGTGGGACGACGTCGAGGGGGAACGGGCGCTCCTCGCCGCCGATGTCGAACGTGACCCCGGCGTCGAGGTAGGTGCGGGCGACGACGTCGACCCGGCCGCGCAGCTCTGCGCCGGTCAGCTTGCTCAGCGCGGCGTGCAGCTTCTCGTAGGCCGGTCGCGGTTGGCCCGGAGCGGCGTACATCTCGTCCCAGGCGGCTGCGCCGGGGCGTGGCCGTTCGCCCCCGGACGACGCCGGCGGGGGCGGCACGGACGCGGCCTGGCTCACCGGGCGCACGGTAGGTGCTCCAGATGTCGGGCACGTAACGTCGCCATCACGTGCCCACCCTGCCGTGACACGAACGCGCTGACCAGTGCCCGGGCCCTCCCGTCGTCCCAGCCGTCGGCGGACCTAGCTCGGGCGCTGGGACCTCGGCAGGCGCGCTACGACGTCCGCGTACGAGGCGTCGACGGCCTCGAGGACCTCGTCGTCGCTGATCGCGCCGTTCAGCGTCAGCGTGTTCCAGCCGTACCGCCCGATGTAGGCCATGACGCTGGCGTCGTCGGGGTACCTCTGGAGCCACTCGTCGGCCTCGTCCCGGGACCGGCCGCACTTCAGGCCCACGGACCCCTCGCCGGTGAAGGCGAAGATCTTCTCGCCGACCTTGGCGACGACGTCGCCCCCCCAGGGCTGGTCCTGCCAGGCGCCGGGCAGCGCCAAGCAGTGGTCGAGGAGCTGCTTGGCGTCCACCCGACCAGCCTCGGCGGGCCGCGACGCGTGGTCAACCCCTCCAGCTGAAGCGATTGGGTCGCTGCCGCGTGCAACCGAACGGGACCTGGGATACGAAGAGCGTTCACGAGCGACGGGAGGGCTCCATGCCGGTGACGGACCACACGCTAGAGGTCGGCGACGACGTGCACCTGATCGCCGGTGCGCATCGAGGTCACCGTGCGCAGCTGCTCCAGGTCGGGGACGACACGAGCAGCCGGCACACCGTGCGCTGCGAGGATGGCGACACCCTGCGGGTCAGCAAGGCGCACGTTCAGCGAGGCGACCAGGCGAGCTGAGCGCTATCGGGGCCCGCACGGTGGCCACCACCCCGGCCGCGCACCACGCGGCGAGGTAGATCGCTCCCCCGGCCGGCCAGCCGCGGTTCGCCAGGACGCTCCCGATCAGCGGCGCCGTACCGCCGACCAGTGCCGTCGCCAGCCCGTACGTCATCGCGACACCGGTCGCCCGCAGCTCGACGGGAAAGCGCTCGGCGAGGTACGCGCTGACCACCAGTGACCCCAGCAATGCCCCCACCACGACGTCGGCGACCAACAGCCCGGACGTCGAGCCCGAGCTCGCCAGCCCGTAGAGCGGCAGCACCAGGACGCCCAGCCCGACCGTCCCGGTCGCCAGCAGCGGTCGTCGGCCGACCCGGTCGGACAGCAGGCCCAGCAACGGCGCGGACAGCGCGGCGACCACCAGCCCCGCCCCCGCGCAGCCGAGCGCCACGGGCAGCCGATGCACGTCCTCGGCGACGAGATGGGCCGGCAGGAAGACGAACCACACGTTGAAGGTGGCGGCGAGCACCCCGATCAACGCGAAACCGGTGCGGACGGCGCGCCCGTGCTCGCGCCAGACCCGACCGAGCGACGGCGCGGGACGTCCTGGCCCCAGCGCCCGGAACTCAGCGGTCTCCCCCAACCGCCGCCACCCGGACCAGCCGACGAGACCCAGCGGCACCGCGAGCAAGAACGGGATGCGCCACCCCCAGCGCTGCAGGTCGTCGGCGGACAGCACGGCCGAGACGATCCCGGCCACTGCGATCCCCGACGCGATGCCGCCGGCGACGGTCGAGGTGTGCCAGCCGCCGTACAGACCCCATCGGGTCCGCGGCGCGGACTCGGCCACGAACGGGATCGAGGAGCTGATCCCACCACCGGACGAGAACCCCTGCACCATCCGGAGCAGCAGCAGCAGGACCGGGGCCAGCAGACCGATGGCCGACCACGGCGGCAGCAAACCGATCGCGGCCGTGGCGGCGGTCATCAGCAGGACCATGGTGGCCAGCGCCTGGCGACGTCCCGACCGGTCGGCCCGCAGGCCCACCAGGATCGCTCCGAGCGGCCTGGTCAGGAACGACGTCGCGAACACCGCGAAGACCGGGACCAGACCCTCGCGGGCCGCGCCGCTGGGCAGGACCACCCCGACCAGCACGGACGCGAGCGCCCCGTAGACCGCGTAGTCGTACCACTCCACGGCGCTTGCGGCGCAGACGACCACGAGCGCACGGCGCGGGACCACGCGAGCCGTCGAGGGCCCCGACCCGGCTGGCATCCACACGCTCCCCTCCGGCCCGGTGGCGCACGGCTCGGACCGGCCCGGAGGGCCACGGCAGCTACCGGGTGACCCGGTCGACCTCGATCCCTCGTCGCGCCAGCGTCTCCAGGAGCGCCTTCAGCTCACCGACGTCACCAGACGCCACGGTGAGCACATTGTGGCGCGGGACCACGGTCACGTCGAGGGTCGGCAGGACCTGCCCGAGCAGCAGGTCCACCCGGCCCCGCACCGTGACCTCGACGCGCAGCTCTCCGGTCACGGCTGCGCCGGTGAGGCCGGCAGGCGCCGCACCTCGACCAGCTCGAGCCCCAGCCCCTGCAGCCGGGTGAGCAGCCCGAAGAGCGCCGCCTGGTCGGGGACGACTCCGGTGAGCACGGTCTGGGCCGGCACGACGTCGGCGGAGAGGAAGTCCAGCTCCTCGAGCAGCTCCGGCGGCAGCTGTCCGCGGACGTGGACCTCGAACGGCTGAGCCAACACGAGCTCCTCCTCCAGCGGGCTACCTCCATGGTGACCGTTCCGCGTCGTGGCGCTTCACCCGAAGGGGGTACTCGGGAGGACGGCAGCGGGCCGGTGCTGCCCAGCAGTACGGTGAACGCTAGGTGCGCCGCGGCGGGTGGTCTGCGGGGGCCCGACCCAGACCGGGAGCAAGCGTGGGGCAACAGGTCGACCAGCCGACGATATCCGGCGCTCCGCCCGCGTTCTTCCGCCCCCCGGAGGCGGCCGACCTCGGCCTGCTGGCGAGCAAGCTCGCCCTTCCGCGCGTCCCGCCCTCCTTCGTGCCCCGCCCGCAGGTCAGTGCGTTGCTGGACGCCGGCACCCGTGGTCCGCTGACCGTGGTCAGTGCCGGTGCGGGCTGGGGCAAGACGCTGACGACCGCCGGCTGGGCGGCCGCCGGCCGGCCCGTCGGCTCGGTGGCGTGGCTGTCACTGGACGTCATGGACAACGAGCCCCGCACGTTCTGGTCGTACGCCGTGGCCGCGCTGCGCGGCGCGGTTACGCCGCCCGCCGGCAACCCGTTGGCCCAGCTCGTGCCCGGGCTCGGTGGCGAGGTCGCCGACCTCAACCGGCTGACGGCCGGTCTGGCCCAGCTGCCCGTGCCCGTCGTCCTCGTGCTGGACGACTTCCAGGTGATCCAGAACCCCGGCGTGCTCGACGGGGTGACCACGCTGCTGCGTCACCCGCCTCCTCAGCTGCGCCTGGTGCTGCTGACCCGGGCCGACCCCGTGCTCCCGATGCACCGGCTCAGGGTGACGCACGAGCTGGTGGAGATCCGTCCGCGCGACCTGGCGTTCACGGTCAGCGAGGCGGAGGCGCTGCTGGCCGCGGACGGGATCACCGTCGACGTCGCCGGGGCCGACCTGCTCGTGCAGCGAACGGAGGGCTGGCCGGCCGGGCTGCGGCTGGCCGCGCTCTTCCTGGGGCGCACGGGGCCGCAGCGGACCCCGGCCGACTTCGCGGGCGACGACCAGGCGGTCGTCGACTACCTCGCAGAGGAGGTGATCGCCAGCCACCCGCCGGACCTGCAGCGGTTCCTGCTCCTCACCTGCATCAGCGACCAGGTCAGCAGCGGTCTGGCCGAGGCGCTGACCGAGGAGCCGCGCAGCCAGCAGTTCCTGGAGCGGCTCGAGAGCACCAACGCCTTCGTCGTCGGTCTGGGGCCGGGACGGGAGTGGTACCGCTACCACGCCCTGATGCGCGAGATGCTCCAGCACCGGCTGGTCGTGGACGAGCCCGAGCTGGTGCGTGAGCTGCACCGGCGGGCCGCCCTCTGGTTCGCCGGGAACGGCGACCCGCTGGAGGCGCTGCGCCACGCCATCCGGGCACAGGACTGGCCGCTGGTCGGCAACCTGTTCGTCAACGACGCCCTGCCGCTGCTGGTGTCGGTGGATCGCGCCGCACTGGACCACGTGATCGCCGGCATCCCCGCCCAGCATCTGACGCAGAGCTCCCCGTTGGCGCTCTGCGCCGCCGCGCGCCTCATGCACGCCGGCCGTTTCGAGGCGATCCAGCCGTACCTCGACCTCGCCCAGGCTCGGCTGGAGGAGACCCCGGCCGACTCTCGACCGGGGACCGAGGTGGGGCTGCTGCTGCTCTCGACCGCGGTCGCCCGCTCCCGCGGCGACAACCCGGCGCTGGTCACTGCCACGGAGGAGGCCCTCGGACTGCTGGCCGGCCCGGCCATGGCCCTGCCGGCGGCTCGGGGATACCGCGCCACGGCGCTCGGCAACCTCGGCACGGGCCTGCTCTGGTCGGGGCGCCTGGACGCGGCCGAGCAGCGGCTGCGGGAGGGCCTCACCGAGGCGGACGGCTCGGCGCTGGAAGCCGCGCGGATCAACATGCTCGCGCACCTGTCACTCGCGGAGGTCGCCACCGGCCGCCTCCGGGTGGCGTACGCGCACGCCACCGAGGCGGTCGAGATCGTCGACGCGCGGGGCTGGGCGCCGTTGACCCAGGCCGCCACCGCGTACCTGTCGCTGTCCCTGGTCAACCTGCGCTGGAACAACCTGGACGAGGCCCAGGCGCTGCTGGCCCAGGGTCGGCGGGCGGCAGCGCTCGACCGGTCCCCGCGGGCCGCGTTCGGGCTGGCCCAGGCCCGGATCGACACCGCCCTCGGCCGCCTGGCCGCCGCTCGTGACCAGCTGGCCGACGTGCGCGAGGCCGTCACCGGCACCGGCTCGCCGACCTTCCTGCTGCGGTGGCTGGCCCTGGCCGAGGCGGAGCTCGACCTCGCGGCGGGCGACCCCACATCGGCGCTTCGTCGGATCGGGCCGGCGGTGAGCGTCGACGGCTCCCCGGGGGGTGGGCAGGTGCACGTCGCCCAGGCTCACCTCGCGCTGGGCCGGCCCGACCGCGCGGAGCAGGTGCTGGCGCCGATGCGCGACGGCGCCCCAGGCGGCTCGGGCGGCTCGGAGGTCGAGGTCTGGCTGCTCAGCGCCCTGACGGCCGACCGCCTGCGCGAGGACAACCGGGCGCTCGACGCCCTGCGGCGGGCCGTCGAGGCCGCCGAGCCCGAGGGGGTCCGCCGCCCCTTCGTCGTCCTGGACCCCGAGCACCTGCCGCGCCTGCTGACCAGCCTGACGCGCCTGCAGCCCCGGCAGAGCGAGTTCGCCACCGAGCTGCTGGCCGATCTGGTGCCCCACGACCCGGTTGCCGCAGCCGCAACCGAGCTCAGCGACCCGTTGACCGAGCGGGAGCTCAGCGTGCTGCAGTTCCTGCCGACGATGATGACCAACACCGAGATCGCAGCCGAGCTGTACGTCTCGGTCAACACCGTGAAGGCGCACCTCAAGCGCATCTACCGCAAGCTCGACGTGGTCAGCCGTCGGGCCGCCGTGCACCGGGCGCACGAGCTCGGCCTGCTGACCCGCTGACCAGCGGCCGGCTGGCGGCATGTATCGGCCGGGCCGGATCCTGCTCTGGTTACCGAGCGATCTCGTGGGTGGACGTCGTCGGCGTCAGCGGGTCGCGAAGGGAGGCCAGCGGCGATGTCCGGACGCGACGACCACTCGTTGGAGCTGACCCAGTGCCCGGAGTGCGACGCGCTCGCCGAGGTGCTCGCGCGCTTCACCCTGGCCAGCACCGAGGGCCTGGTGGAGCACGTGCGCGTGACCTGCCTGAACAAGCACGGTTTCGTGATGCCGGCCGAGCGGCTGGTGCCCGAGCGGCTCGTGGCCGAGCCGTCGCAGCGGCACCAGGCCCGGGCGCGGCGGCGGCGCGACTAGTCTTCGCGGATGCCGCTGCGCGACCTCCTGGCCCGGATCAGGCGACCCCTGCGCCGCACCGCGGGTTACCCCGGTGACTTCACGGGGACGTCGAGCACGCAGTACGCGCCGCACCCGGACGGTGTCGCCGACCCGGGCGAGGTCGTCTGGACGTGGGTGCCGTTCGAGGAGGACCACTCCCAGGGCAAGGACCGGCCGGTGCTCGTCGTGGGGCGGCAGCGCGGGCGGCTGCTGGCGCTGATGCTGACCAGCAAGGACCACGACCGGGACGCGGCGCGCGAGGCCCGGCACGGCCGGGTCTGGGTGGACATCGGGTCCGGCGCCTGGGACCCGCGGCGGCGGCCGAGCGAGGTGCGGGTCGACCGGGTGCTGCAGATCGACCCGACCGCCGTACGACGGATCGGGGCGCAGCTCGACCGGCCGCGGTTCGACGACGTCGCCGCGGCCCTGCGGGCGCGGCGGGGGTGGCGTTAGCCGTCTTTTGGTCGGTGGCGCCTGCGCTGGTAACCTTGATCCTCGCGTGCACACCCAGGTCGTGCGTGCACGGAGCAGCTCCGCCACAGGTGTCCCCACCACCTCGGTCCCGGAGCGGCTCGACGCCCTCTAACCGACCTATCTGACGAGCGAACCGAGAGAGTTCATCCGTGGCGAACATCAAGTCCCAGATCAAGCGCAACCTGACCAACCTCAAGCGCACCGAGCGCAACAAGGCGGTCAAGAGTGAGCTGCGCACGCACATCCGCAACGCGAAGGCGGCCATCGAGGCCGGCGACGCCGCCAAGGCCCAGGAGGCCGTGGCCGTGGCGTCCCGCAAGCTCGACAAGGCCGTGAGCAAGGGCGTCATCCACAAGAACCAGGCTGCGAACAAGAAGTCCGCGCTGGCCACGAAGGCCGCCGCGCTCTGAGGTAGCCCCACCGCACGTCCCGAGAGGCGCCGGATCCCTGACCAGGGGCTCGGCGCCTCTCGATTTTGCTGGGGATCAGGCCGTGCGACGGCGAGCGGCACCGATCTCGAGCACGGCCTTCTCGACGGCGTACACCGGGTCGCCTGCCCGGCGTCCCTTGATCGGCAGGCCACCCTTGACCGCGAGGTCGGCCGCGGCCACCGCCTGGATGGCGTCGGACAGCCCGGACGGCGTCCAGGCCCGCAGCTGTCGGCGGGCCTTGTCCACCTGCCACGGCGCCATGCCGAGGTCGCGGGCGACGTCCGCGGACCGCATCCCCCCGACGCTGGAGCTGGAGACCTTCGCCAGCGACCGTAGGCCGAGGGCGAGGACGGCGACGATCGGCACCGGGTCGACGCCGGAGGACAGGGCGTGCCGCAGTAGGCCGAGGGCCTGGTCGGTCTGACCGGCGATGGCCGCGTCCGCCACCTTGAAGCCGGTGGCCTCGACCCGGTCGCCGTAGTAGCGCTCCACCACGTCGAGCTCGACCGTCTCGGCGTCCTGCGGCGCGCCGTCCGGGGGCATGGTGTCGGCCATCAGCTGCGTGCAGCCCGAGGCCAGCTCTCGCACGTCCTGCCCGAGGGCCTCGACGAGGGCGACGACGGCCTCGGGGGCGATCCGGCGGCCGGCCCGGCGGAACTCGCCCTGGACGAAGGTGGTCTTGTCGGCGTCCGAGGTGATCTTGGGACAGTCGTGGACGCCGGCCCCGGCCTTCTTGGCCGCGTCGAGCAGACCCTTGCCGCGCTGACCGCTGCGATGACGCAGCACCAGCACGACGTCCGGCTCGGGTGCCAGGACGAGCGCCTTGGCATCCTCCAGCAGCTCGTCCGGCGCGTCCTCGAGGGCGCGCAGCACCAGGACGGTGCCCTCGCCGAACAACGACGGGCTGGCGTGCGCCGCGAGGTCGCCGGACACGTAGCCGGCGGGCTCGACCTGGACGACCTGCACCGACGGGTCGCCGGCCCGAGCGGCTGCGACGACACGATCCACGGCCCGCTCGGCGAGCAGGTCCTCCGGGCCGGTCACCAGGTGCAGCGGGCCGGCGGGGTCGACGTCGGGCTGACCCGTGCTGGGTCCGGCGGCTCGTCGGGCGGGCGGCGTCATGATGGCGACCGTATCGCTCACCTCCCACATCCTGGGACGGCGGCCCAGGCCCTTGCCTGCGAGCGGCAGCGGGCTGAGGCTGGCACTGGGGTGGGCACCCGGATCCGACCGAGCCTGAGGAGATCGCATGTCCGTCACCGACGAGTACCTGGAGAACAACAAGGGGTACGCCGAGGGGTTCAGCGGTCCGCTGCCGCTCCCGCCGTCCAAGCACATCGCCGTCCTGGCCTGCATGGACGCCCGGCTGGACGTCTCCCGGGTGCTGGGGATCGCCGAGGGTGAGGCGCACGTGATCCGCAACGCAGGAGGCGTCGTGTCCGACGACGCGATCCGCTCGCTCGCGATCAGCCAGCGGCTGCTCGGCACCACCGAGATCGTGCTGGTGCACCACACCGACTGCGGGATGCTCACGTTCACCGACGAGCAGTTCGCCGGCATCCTGCGGGACGACACCGGGTCCGAGCCCGAGTGGGCGGCGCGGTCGTTCACCGACCTGGACACCGACGTCCGGGAGGGCATTGCCGCCATCCGGACCAGCCCGTTCGTGCCGCACACCGACCAGGTGCGCGGGTTCGTCTTCGACGTGGCCGACGGGACGTTGCACGAGGTCACCGGCTGACCCGTCCGCGGGGCTCGTGCCGGTGCGGGCCCGAGGTCGACAGCGCGAGCCCGCCGTCGCGGACCACCACGGCGAGGTCGCCCTGCCGGTCCGTGCGGGCCAGCACCGTCCCCTGCTCCGCGAGCAGGCGGAGCAGGGACGGCGCGGGGTGTCCGTAGTCGTTGCCCTCTCCCACGCTGACCAGCGCCAGCCGCGGACGGGCGTCGGCGATCAGCCCGGCATCCTGCTGCGCGCTGCCGTGGTGGGCGACCTTGAGCACGTCGACCTGCGGACCGCCGGGGGCCTGGCGGGCCCGGACCGCGACCGCGCGCGCCGCAGCGGGCTCGACGTCCCCCAGGAGCAGCAGGCTCAGCCCACCGGCACTGGCGCGCAGCACGATGCTGGCGTTGTTCGGCACGGAGCCGTCGTGCACGACGCGTCCGGGCCACAGCACCTGCCAGGACAGTGGCCCGTCTCGCCCGGTCTCGCCGTCCACGACGGTCCGGACGTCGATCCCGGCCCGCCCGGCGAGCGCCCGGACCCGCCGAGCCTGCTCCGGCGGGTCGTCCACGATGGTGACGACGACCTGACCCACCCGCCGGCCCCGTATCGCACCGGCTAGCCCGTCGACGTGGTCGGCGTGGAAGTGGGTGAGCACCACCGTGTCGAGCTGCCGGATCGCGAGGTCACGCAGGCAGTCGTCGACGGCGTCCGGGTCGGGCCCGGCGTCGACCAGGACCCCGCGGCCCGGGCCCGTGGCCAGGACCAGGGCATCCCCCTGGCCGACGTCGCACGCGACCAGCACCCAGCCCGGCGGCGGCCAGACCCCGGCCCCGGGCCGCGGCGGCAGGCTGGGTCGGACCACGGCGAGCAGCACACCCACGGTGACCGTCGCGGCCGCGACCAGCAGCGACCGACGCCGTCGGGCCAGCACCGGCCCCAGGAAGACCGCGGCGCCGAGCAGCACCGCGAGCAGCACCGCGGCTGGCGCCGCATCGGGCCACGGCAGCTGGCCACCGGGCACCTCGGCCAGCGACCTCGCGATCCAGCCGATGGCCTGGCACGGCAGTCCGCCGACCCGGGCCAGCAGGGCGGCGACCCAGGGTGACACGGGCGAGACCACGGCGGCGGCGACCCCGATCACCGTGGCCGGGGCCACACACGGCTCCGCGAGCAGGTTCGCCGGCACGGCCACCAGGCTGACCCGGCCGGACAGCAGCACGATCAGCGGCGTGCAGGTCACCTGGGCGGCGACGGGGACGGCGAGCGCCGTGGCGAGCGGTCGGGCCAGTGGGCCGGGCAGCCGCCTCGACCACGCCCGGCCCCAGCGGGTGGCGAACAGCAGCAGGCCGAGCGTGGCCAGGACTGACAGGGCGAAGCCGAACGACCGGGCGAGCCAGGGGTCGAGCACGAGCAGGACGACGACGGCCGTGGAGAGCGCCGGCAGGGCGGCGCGCCGCCGAGACGTCCCGACGGCGAGCAGCCCGATCGCCCCCATCACGGCCGCCCGCAGCACCGACGGCTCAGGACGGGCCAGCAGGACGAAGCCGGCCAGCAGGACGCCAGCCGCCACGAGCCGGGTACGGCGGCCGAGGCCGATCCCACGGGCCAGCGCGAGGGCCATCGCGCAGACGATGGAGACGTTCGTCCCCGACACTGCCGACAGGTGCGTCAGTCCCGTCGTGCGCATGGCCTCGGCGAGGTCCTCGGGCTGTTGGGACGTGTCGCCGTCCACCAGGCCGGGCAGCAGCCCACGAGCGTCGACGGGCAGTGGCTCCACTGCGCGGCGCAGCCCGGCGCGAACCGCCTCGACCCGCCGGTCCAGGCTCGAGGCGGCCCGGGTGACCTCGGGCGGACCCCGCGCCGTGAGCGTGGCGACCACGTCGTCGGCGGTCGGTGACGGCCCGAGCCGGCCCCGTAGCCGCACCTGCTGGCCCCAGCGCAGCCCGGACCACCGCTGGTCGGCGAAGACCAACACGCGGGCCCGGACGCTCCGGCCCGCGCCACGGCCGGCCAGCGACCGCGCGGAGACCCGGAGCATCACCATCGGGGGCTGGTGGCCGCGGGCTGGCAGCGTCCGCGGGTCGCTGGCCACCACGCCCTCGACCACCACCGTCGCGCCGTCCTGCGCGAGGGCCCGCACACCCCCCGAGTCGCGCGCCCACGCCTGCAGACCGGACGACGCGAGAACCAGTCCGGCGGCCAGCGACGCCAGCGCGGCCGCGGCCAGGCCCGGCCCGGCGCGCAGCCTGGCGTGCCGTCCGCCTCGCTCCAGCCGGCGGCGGGCCGCCCTGGCCGTCCAGCCCGACGCCAGCACCAGGACCACCGCCGCCGCGCCGCGCCCGATGGACGGAGCGCCGAGCGAACCGGCGGCGGCGCACCACGCCACGAGGGCCGGGACGAGCAACCGCAGGTCCGGGGGCTCAGTGGGATCAGTGGGATCGGTGGGATCAGTTGGCTCGGCTGGCTCAGCGGTCTCCGTCACACCCGGACCAGCGGGCGCAGTCGCTCCAGCACCTTCTCACCGATGCCGCTGACCTCACCGAGCTCGTCGACGGAGCTGAACCGGCCGTGCTGGGTGCGCCAGTCCAGGATCCGCCCCGCCAGCACCGGCCCCACTCCTGGCAGCGCGTCGAGCTGCTCGACGGTAGCGGTGTTGAGGTCGACCGGTGTAGCGGGCGCAGTCCCGGAGACCGCCCCTCCGGTGGAACCGGCCGGGCCGGCCGGGCCGGCCGGGCCGGCCGGCGCGGGCGCGGCGAGCGCCTCGCCGCGCTTCGGCACGACCACCTGCTCGCCGTCCACCAACGGCCGCGCCAGGTTCACCGCGGCGAGGTCCGCACCGTTCCTCGCCCCGCCGGCCGCCTCGAGGGCGTCCTCGACCCTGGCTCCGACGGGGAGCCGGACCACCCCGGCCCGACGGACCTGGCCGACGACGTGCACCACCAGCCGCGCTGCGGTCACGGTGCCTGATGCGGTCGGCGTCCCCGGTGCAGTCGCGCCCACGGATGAGCTCGGCGCGGTGCTGGACGTCGCCGCCGCCGAAGCATTGGTGGCCAACGCCGGGATCGGCGTGGGCTCGGCGCCCGCCCGGGTCAACCCAGTGCGCAACCCGATGACGGCGAGCACGACGAGCGCGAGCACCAGCAGGCAGACCACGGCCCGCGGGCTCACTCCCGTCCGGGCTGCGACGTCCACCAGGAGTCGGTCCGCACCTGCGCGCAGGCTGGTCCGCCGTCCAGTCCGAGGCGCGGGTTCGTGTGGTTCGAAGTCGTCGATCACGCTGCGACGCTAGGCATCCGGCGTCCGCGGCACAGCCCGCCGACCCGCACCTGTGGACGGTGGGACGAACCGTCTTCCCGTGGACAAGAGCCCGCTTCCGCCGCCCAGGCCGGTTGCGTGGCCGGGAAACCGGCCTGAGTGGCGGAAACCGGACTGAGTGGCGTTAGTGGGGGGGTCAGGTGCTGGTGCTGGTGCCGGTGCTGGTGCCGGCGCCGGCCTTGCGCGCCATCCAGCGCAGCACCAGGTTCGTCCGGTGCCGGCCGAGCACCACGAGCACCAGGACGAGTCCGAAGACCCGCGACCAGGCGTCCGCCGGGACGCCCCAGACCGGCCCCAGCAGCAGGCACACCGGCGCCAGCGCCAGCGCTGCCGCGACGGACGCGCCGGCCACCCACCGGGTCACTGCCACCACCACGACGAACACCACCGCCACGGCCGCCACCCACAGCCAGGCCGCGGCGAGCAGCACGCCGAGCGACGTCGCCACCCCCTTGCCGCCCCGGCCCCGCAGGAAGGGCGACGTGACGTGGCCGAGCACGCACGCGACGGCGACGGCGTACACCCCCGGACGACCCAGCACGAGCAGGCCGACGAGAGTGGGGACGGTGCCCTTGAGCACGTCCAGGACGCCGACGGTGATCCCCCAGCGCCGGCCCATCGCCCGGGCCACGTTCGTCGCACCCGGGTTGCCGGACCCGCTGTGCCGCAGGTCGATCCCGCGCCGGCGGGCCAGCAGTGCGGCCGGGCTCACGGAGCCCACCAGGTAGGCCAGCACCACGAGCAGCACGAGCTGCCACCACGGCGCGCCGTTCATGCCCGGCCGATCATGGGCCGGCCGTTCATGGGCCGGCCGTTCATGGGCCGGCCGTTCATGGGCCGGCCGTTCATGGGCCCGGCACCACCACGACCGCGACCATCCCCGGCCCGACGTGCGTGCCGATCACGGCGCCGGCGTCCCGCACCTCGATCGGGCCGAGGTCGGGCAGTCTGGCGGCGAGCCCGTCCGCCAGGGCCTGCGCCCGCTCGAGGGCGTCCAGGTGGTGCACGGCGACCTCCGCCGGGCCCGGCCCGATCTGCGCCGCCGCCAGGTCCGCGAGCCGGGCCAGCGCCCGGGACGACGTCCGGACCTTCTCCAGCGGCGAGATGATCCCGTCGTCCAGCACCAGCAGGGGTTTGATCGCCAGCGCCGAGCCGACGAAGGCGGCGGTGGGCCGGATCCGGCCGCCGCGCCGCAGGTGCTCCAGGGTGGCGACGAAGAAGAACGCGCGCGAGGTCCGGGCGCGCTCGCGGGACGCGGCCGCGATCGTCGCCGCGTCCTGTCCGTCCGCGGCCGACCGTGCCGCCTGCAGCACGAGGTAGCCCAGGCCCATCCCCATCGAGCGCGAGTCGACGACCTCGGTGGGCACGGGCGAGTCGCGCGCGGCGAGCACCGCGGACTCGTAGGTCCCCGACAGCGCCGCCGAGATGTGCAGCGACACCACCGAGTCCGCGCCGGCCTCGGCGGCCGCCGTGTAGGCGTCCAGGAAGAGCTGGGGGCTCGGCCGGGACGTCGACGAGGGCGTCCCGGCCCGCAGCGCGGCCGCGACCTCGGCCGAGGTGATCTCGACGCCCTCGTCGTACGCCGTCCGGCCGACCACCACCTGCAGCGGGACGACGCGCACGTCGAGCCCCTGGAGGTCGTGGTCGGTCAGGGTGGCGGTGGAGTCCGTGACGACGGCGACGACCACCGTGCTACTCCGGCACCACGTTGACCAGCTTCGGCGCCCGGACGACGACGGTGCGGATGCCGCGACCGGCCAGGGCCGCGACGACCTTGTCGCTGGCCAGGGCCAGCTCGCGCAGCTCGTCCTCGGCGATGCCCGGCGGCACCTCCAGCCGGTCGCGGACCTTGCCCTGGACCTGGACGACGCAGGTGACCGTGTCGTCGACCAGCAGCGCGGGATCGGCCTGCGGGAACGGTTCGAACGCCAGCGAGGTGTCGTGCCCCAACCGGCGCCACAGCTCCTCCGCCAGGTGCGGCGCCATCGGCGCGGCCATCAGCACCAGCGGCTCCGCCAGCTCGCGCGGCACGGCCGCCAACGGCGTCAGCTGGTTGTTCAGCTCGATCAGCTTGGCCACGGCGGTGTTGAACCGCATGCCCTCGAAGTCGCGCCCGACCGCGTCGACGGTCTGGTGCAGGGCCCGGCGCAGCGCCTCGGGAGCCGGCTCGTCGACCACCGTCAGCCCACCGGTCTGCTCGTCGACCACGTTGCGCCACAGTCGCTGCAGGAAGCGCAGCGAGCCGACGACGGCCCGCGTCTCCCACGGCCGTGACACGTCCAGTGGACCCATCGACATCTCGTAGACCCGGAAGGTGTCGGCGCCGTAGCTCTCGTACATCTCGTCGGGCGTCACGACGTTCTTCAGCGACTTGCCCATCTTGCCGTGCTCGCGAGCGACCGACTCGCCCTGCCACGACCACTCGCCGTCGTCCTCGACGACCTCGTCGGCCGGGACGACCTGACCACGGGTGTCCCGGTAGGCGAACGCCTGGATCATGCCCTGGCCGAAGTAGCGCCGGAACGGCTCCTCGCTCGTCACGTAGCCCAGGTCGTGCAGCACCTTGTGCCAGAAGCGCGCGTACAGCAGGTGCAGGACGGCGTGCTCGACGCCGCCGACGTACAGGTCGACGCCGCCGGGGTCGGCCACCCCCGGCGCGCGCTCGCCGCGCGGCCCCATCCAGTAGGCCTCGTTCTCCGGGTCGCAGAACGTGTCCTGGTTCGCCGGGTCCAGGTACCGCAGGAAGTACCAGCAGGACCCGGCCCAGTTCGGCATGGTGTTCGTCTCGCGGCGGTAGCGCCGCGGGCCCTCACCCAGGTCCATCTCCACGGACACCCACTCGGGCACGCGGCCCAGCGGCGGCTCGGGGTCGGAGTCGGCGTCGTCCGGCGCGAACGTGCGCGGCGAGTAGTCCGGGACGTCGGGCAGCTGCACGGGCAGCTGGTCGTCCGGGACGGCGTGCACCCGACCCTCGTCGTCGAACACCACCGGGAACGGCTCGCCCCAGTAGCGCTGCCGGCTGAACAGCCAGTCGCGCAGCTTGTAGGTGATCGCTCCCTCGCCAGACCCGTTGCGCTGCAACCACTGCGTGATGGCGGCCTTGGCCTCGGGGATGCCCAGGCCGTCCAGCCTGATCTCGTCGTTGGCCGAGTTGATCGCCGGACCCTCACCGGTGAACGCCTCACCCTCCCAGCCCGACGGCGGCGCGACGGTCCGGATGATCGGCAGGTCGAACCGGGTGGCGAACTCCCAGTCGCGCTCGTCCTGGCCGGGCACGGCCATGATCGCGCCGGTGCCGTAGCCCATCAGCACGTAGTCGGCGACGAAGACCGGGACCGGCTGGCCGCTGACCGGGCTGGTCGCGAACGCCCCGGTGAACACGCCGGTCTTCTCCCGGCCCTCGGTCTGCCGCTCCAGGTCGCTCTTCAGCGACGCCTGCTGCCGGTAGGCGGCGACCGCGGCCGCCGGGTCGCTCGCGCCGCCGGTCCAGGCGTCCTTCGTGCCCTCGGGCCAGGCCGCGGGGACGATCTGGTCGACCAGCGGGTGCTCGGGCGCCAGGACCATGAACGTCGCACCGAACAACGTGTCGGGCCGCGTGGTGAAGACCTCGATGTCGGCCCCGCCGGCCACCGCGAACCGCACCCGCGCACCGTGGCTGCGCCCGATCCAGTTGCGCTGCATCAGCTTGACCGGTTCCGGCCAGTCCAGCCGGTCCAGGTCGTCGGTCAGCCGGTCGGAGTACGCGCTGATCCGCATCATCCACTGCCGCAGGCTGCGCTTGAAGACCGGGAAGTTGCCGCGCTCGCTGCGGCCTTCGTTCGTGACCTCCTCGTTGGACAGCACCGTCCCCAGGCCGGGGCACCAGTTGACCGGCGCCTCGGAGACGTAGGCCAGCCGGTAGCCGTCCACGACATCGCGCCGCTCCCCCGCGTCCAGGTCCGCCCAGTCGCGCCCGTCCGGCAGCGGCCGGACGCCGTCCGCGAACTCGCGCTCCAGCTCGGCGATGGGCCGCGCCCGACCCCGCCCGCCCTCGGCATCGGTGTCGTACCAGGCGTCCCAGATCCGCAGGAACATCCACTGCGTCCAGCGCACGAACTCCGGGTCCGTGGTCGCCACCGACCGGCGCGAGTCGTGCGCCAGCCCCAACCGCCGCAGCTGGCGGCGCATCGTGACGATGTTCTCCTCGGTGGTCTTGCGCGGGTGCTGCCCGGTCTGCACGGCGTACTGCTCGGCAGGCAGGCCGAACGCGTCATAGCCCAGGGCGTGCAGCACGTTCAGCCCGCGCATCCGCTGGTAGCGGCCGAACACGTCCGTCGCGATGTAGCCCAGCGGGTGCCCGACGTGCAGGCCGGCGCCCGAGGGGTAGGGGAACATGTCCAGCACGAACAGCTTCTCCCGGGCGGCCACGCCGTCCGGGTCCGCCCACGGCCCGGCGGGGTTGGGCGCGCTGAACGTGCCCTCGCTCTCCCAGTGGTCCTGCCAGTCCTGCTCGATCTGGCCGGCAAGCTGCGCGGAGTACCGGAACGGCGGGGTCTCCGCCGCGCTCGCGGTGCTGGCGCTGTCGATCGTGTCGCTCATCATGGTCCTGTCGTCGTCAGGGTGCCGGCCGCTGGAGTGTCTGCGAGACACGAAAAGACCCCCGGGTCACAGGCTGGACCTGCGCAGGAGGGTCGCCGCGCTGACGCGGGATCGTGCGGGGCCCGGCGGGGTCGCACCCGTTCTCGAGGTCAGCGCGGCCGGCTAAGGAGCTGCACGACTCGCACCTGGTCAGGTTAGCGCAGTGCCGGCGGCGCTCGCGCGGACGGCGCGGGCCACGGCAGCACTGACCGCCCGCCCGATCTCCTGGTGGGTCGGCCAGTCCCAGTGCAGGCCGTCCGGGTTGCCCCGGCCGGCGGCCAGTGCCGGTGCGACGATCGGGTCCAGCTCGACGAGGTCGACCCGCTCGCGGGCCGCCCAGGCCCGCGCGGCCTGCACGGACGGGCCGTGCGTCCGGTGCACCGGGAAGTCGGCGGATCGCCACGGCGGCGGGGTCAGCGCGACCACCGCGATGCCCGGCCGGTAGTGCCGCGCACCGGCCACGACCCGGGACAGGTAGTGGTCGGTGGCCCGCTGCGGCAGCGCCCGCAGCCGACCGCCGGTGCACCGCACCACGACCGGGTGAGCGGTCCGGTAGGCGGCGCGCACCCGACGGCGCGCGGCGGCCGGCCGCACGTACGGGATCCCCTCCCGCAGGTACGTCGGGAGGCTGGCCGGCAGCGCGTCCATGCCGCCCACCGCGAGGACCAGGACGTCGGCCCGCGGCAGCAGCACGGACCAGGCAACCGGGTCCTTGGTGAGCGCCCACCACGCGTCGCGGGCGGTCCAGCCCTGCCGGGCCAGCAGGTCGAGCCGGCGTCCGGTGGACGCCGCCACCTGCTGCGGCCACAGCCGCGGGTCGGTGACGAGCTCGGGCCCGGTGGGCCCGTGGTAGGTCAGCGAGTCGCCGAGGACGAGCAGCCGACCGGTCACGCGAGCACGCTAGCGCTGCCCGTGCCCCTGCCCGTCCCCGTGCCCGCGCAGGTGCGGGTCAGTCGGACCAGCCGTGCGGGCGGCGCAGGTCCGGCGGGTTGGGGCTCTGGTCGAGGCGCACCGGCCGGTACGGCGGGGCCGCGGCCTCGCGGCGCAGTGCGCGCCGCAGGTGCATCTCGCGGTCGGCCTGGCGCAGCAGCGAGTCGACGTCCCCGTCGTCCCAGGGCTCAAGGACGGCACCGCCGGCGCTGATCCGGGCACCCCAGCGCTCGCGCGGGACGGGCGAGTTCTCCAGGCAGCGGGCGCGGACGCGGCGCTCCATCTCCAGCGGCGCTAGGCCGGTGCCCGGGCCGACGACGACGAACTCGTCGTCACCCCAGCGGGCCACGGCGTCCGTGGCGCGGGTGGAGGTGGTCAGGGCCTCGGCGACAGTCAGCAGGACCTCGTCGCCGGAGGCGTGGCCCAGCTCGGTGTTGACCCGGGCCAGCCCGTCGACGTCCAGGAACATGCAGTAGACGGCGTCGCCGCGGCGTCGCGCGGTCTCCATGATCTGCGCACCGAGCATGGCCAGGCCCTTGCGGTTGGCCAGGCCGGTCAGCGGGTCGTGCACCGTGGCGTCCTGCGCGAAGGCCATCGCCCGGTCGACCTCGTGCCGGCCGCGGTGCAGCCGGGCGTGCGCGACGAACGCGACCCACCCGACGCCGGCGAGGACGACGAGGGCCAGGGCCCAGTCGAGGATCTCGGAGAGGGTCCACGTGGGCGTCCGCACGACGTGCATCCCGACGCTGACCAGGAGCGCGGTGCAGCCGGTGGCCAGGGCGATCGACAACCAGACGGAGCGCTCGGATCCCAGCACGCCCACGGCCAGCGCGAGGACGGCGAGGGCGGTCCAGCCCGGGTCGACCGACAGCACGGTGAGCACGGCGCCGACGGCGGCGAGCGCCACGGCGGCCACGTCGAACGCCCACAACGGCAGGGCCGGTGCGTGGTGCGGGCGATCCAAGGGTTCCGTCACGGGTGAATCTTCGTCACACGGGCGCGGTTCCTTGAGCCTCAGCCCCAGATCGACGCGACCCATTCGGGGTGATCGACGAACGGGTTCCGGTTGTGCTGGAACTGGTCGTAGATGACCTGGTTCCGCCGTTTCTCGAACGCGTCCGGCGGGTCCTGGGCGTTCCACTGCTTGAGCACGGAGAGGCGGCCGATATAGGGCGCGCTGCCGTTGTTCACCACGTCGTCCAGCTCGAGGTTCGCGAACCCGTCGCCGCCCTCGTAGCGGATCGCCATGTAGAAGATCATCCGGGCCACGTCACCGCGGACCGCCGCGCGCGGGGCGAACGAGTCGGCGTCCACGGTGCAGCCGCTGCACTGCGCCACGGCGCTGCCGCCGTTGTCGAAGTCCAGGTTGCCGCGGGCCGAGTTCACGCTGACGTCCTCGGGGCGCAGGTGGTGGACGTCGGTACCTGGCCCCGTCGCGGTCCCGAAGTCGCCGTGCGACTTGGCCCAGACGTGCTCGCGGTTCCAGTCGTCGACTCCCCCGCCGTTGCTGCTCTTGGCGATCGAGCGGCCGGAGTAGATCTCGATGACGTTGGCGGTGTTGTTCGGGTCCTGGTCGGTGACCTTCAGGGCGTCCCAGACCTGGTCGTAGGTGAGCCGGGTGACGCCGGTGGAGATGATCGAGTGCAGGGCGTTGCGGAGCGCGGCCCCGCTCTTGCCGGCGGCCGCCGCGTAGTACGTGGCGTTCGGGTCGGACCCGGTCGGGCTGGATGTCGGGGTTGGTGTCGCGGTTGACGTCGGGCTGGACGAGCCCGACCTCGCGAACGCCGTGGACGACGTGACGCCGGGTCGGGAGAAGTACGCGCTGAGCGCTCCGGTGACGTCGAGCTGCTGGCCGAGCAGCGACGGGTTGCTGCGCAGGCCCCACGCGGAGCGGAACGCCGCCGGGATCTGCACGTAGACCATCGACGTCGTGCTCGTGGTGGAGGCGCTGTCGGCGAGCGCCATCGCGTAGTCGTTGGGGAACCCTGAACGCACCACCGTGTCGGACGCCGTGGGCTGGCCGACGACGTAGCCCCGCACGGTGCCGGTGGCACCGGTCTGGCTCGCCCGGGCCTGGGCCACGGTGAGCGGGGCTGCGGCCCCGGCCGTGCCGGCGAGCCCCGGGACGACGATGACCGCCGCCGCGAGCGCGGCGACGAGCGCCAGCACACCCTTCCACCGGCCTCTCGTCCACCGGTTGCCCGGGTTGCGCGTCATGGGTGCTCCCGTCTCGTCTACCGCCAGTCCTCCTGACGGAGCCTCGACAACGTAGCGATCCTGCGGTCAAGAACGGGCAAAGCGCACGTTTCGACTTGTCGTCGATCACGCCGCTTGCCCGCGTCGCGGACGCGAGACCAGAGAAAGTGGGGCAGCCGAGCCGGCCCAGATGCCCCACTTCTCTGGTCTCGGCGCCGCACCAGGTCGCAGGCAAAACAGAAGCGGCGGGCCGTCACCGGCCCGCCGTCGTCCTGGTGGAGCTGAGGGGACTCGAACCCCTGACCCCTTCCATGCCATGGAAGTGCGCTACCAGCTGCGCCACAGCCCCGTTCACCCCGTAGGGCTCGCCAAGTTTAGCCTGACCCCCCGGCACCGGACCAAATCGGGGGTCGAACGCCTCAGGACTCGTCGCCGACGACGTCCTCGGGCAGCGAGAACGCGTTGTGCTCGGTCAGCACCCAGCGTGCGTCCCGCTGCTGCTCCAGGACGGTCCAGTGGCAGTTGCCGACCCCGGACACGACCGGCCAGTACTCGCGCGGCACGCCCAGCAGGGTCTGCACGCCGTTGCTGATGGAGCCGCCGTGGGTCACCACGACCAGCAGCTCGCCGGGGTCGATGATCTCCGCGTGCTCGCGCACCGCCTCGGCCACCCGCTTGCCCAGCTCGAGCCGCGTCTCGCCGTCCCCGCCGGGCCGCACGTCGGCGCCGGTGCGCCAGGCCTGCCGCAGCTCGGGGGTCTGCTCGTCGATCTCGGTGGTCGTGAGGCCCTGCCACGACCCGGCGTAGACCTCGCGCAGCCGGACGTCGACGGCGACCTCCAGCTGGGTCTGCGCGGCGAGCGCCGCGGCCGTGGCCCGTGCCCGGAGCAGGTCCGAGGACACGATCGCGGACGGCGAGAGCCGAGCCAGGTGGGACGCCGCCCGCTTGGCCTGACGCCGGCCGACGTCGTCCAGCTCGATGTCCGTCTGGCCCTGGAAGCGGCCGGCGGCGTTCCAGCCGGTCTGGCCGTGCCGCAGCAGCAGGACCTGTCGGCCGCGACTCACGCGTCCGTCCGCTTCCGGCCCCGAGCCTCCTCGGGGAGCTCGATCAACGGGCAGTCCTTCCAGAGCCGCTCGAGCGCGTAGTAGGTGCGTTCCTCGTCGTGCTGGACGTGCACGACGACCTCGGCGTAGTCGAGCAGCACCCAACGTCCGTCCCGCTCGCCCTCACGGCGCAGCGGCTTGGCGTCGTGAGCGCGCAGCGCCTCCTCGACGGCGTCGACGATCGCGCCGACCTGGCGGTCGTTGGGTGCCGAGGCCACCAGGAACGCGTCGGTGATGACGAGCTGCTCGCTGACGTCGATGGCCACCACGTCGGTGGCGAGCTTGTCCGCGGCCGCGTGCGCGGCGGCGAGCACGAGCTCGCGGGCACGATCGGAGGCTGGCACCGGTACTCCTTGCGGGTCAGGAGGCGGGCCGGGGACCCGGCCGCGCGCGCCCCTAGCCTCTCACGAGCCGGCGACCGCTACGTCCGGGCGAAGTCCGCCCCAAGCACGGCGACGACGTCCGCGACGGACGGCATCGAGTCCGACAGGCGCAGCGCCGACTCGGTGAGCCCCAGAGCCTGCGCGACCGCGAGGCCCCTGGCCCGGCTGGTGGACGACCCGTCCGGGATCAGCACCACGCTCTGCGTGACGCCGAAACCCTGGATGTTGCCGCCGCCCTTGTACTTCAGGCCGTGGGCGACGAGCTTCGACCGGGCCGTGTCACCCAGACCCGGGCTACCGACACCGTTCTGCACCAGCACGATCAGCCGACCGCCGGCCGGGACGGGCACCAGTGCGCCGGCGAGCCGGCTCTTGACCACGTCCGCAGCCGCCGCGTCGTCCAGCCCGTAGGCGGTGATGTCACCGCCGGTGTCGATGTCGCGCACGGGGAGCACGGTGGAGGGCAGCGCGTTGCTCGCGGCCGCCTCGCGCAGCCCACCGGTGACCGCGACCACGGCGTTGAGCACGTCGGACGTCGGAGCCCCCGGCAGCCCGACCAGGAACGCGCGGCGACGGGCGTCGTCCTCCGGCAGAGCGGCCAGCAGGGCGGTCACGACCCGCTCCTGGCGGGCCAGCCGGACGGCCTCGGGCTCGTCGCCCACCAGGAGCTGCGCGTACGCGGCGGCCTGTGCGCCGTTGAGCCGCTGGTCGTCGCCGGCGGACGCCACGATCGCGGCGCCCTCGCCGGAGCCCTTCGGGACGTCGACGTCGACGTCGACGCTGACGCCGCCGACGCTGTCCACCAGGGTGGCCAGCGCGGACGTGCTGAGCACCCACGTGCCGGCGACCCGGATGTCCAGGGCGTCGGCGACCGCCGCACCGGGGGCCGAGGCGCCGGGGGCGAGCGAGCGGGACACCGGGAGCCGGCCGGCCCCCGGGACGTCGAGAAGCAGTCGGCTGGGGACGAGCACCTGCTGAGCCCCGCCCTGGCCGGCCGCGAGCAGCGACACCCCGGTCAGCTGGTCACCCGCGGACAGCGCGAGGGCCACGACCTGCTGGGACGGCGCCGCGGCGGCGCCGGCGCCGTCAGGTTTGTCGGAGCTCCCGTGGGTGAGCACGACCACGGACGCGACGGCGGCGAGCACCGCCGCGACGGCGCCGGCGATCACGGCCAACCGGCGCCGCTGCGACCGGCGACGCGCGCCGCGCTGGGAGCGGGCGACCGAGGGCAGCAGGTCCGGCCGCGTCGCGCGGCTGGACGACGGCGGCCCGGCCTGGGCGGGGATGTCCAGCTGGGGCTCGGGCTGGGGCTCGGGTTCGGGCTGGGGGTCGGGCTCGGGCTGGGGGTCGGGCTCGGGCTGCATGGTGGGCTCGTACTGACGGCCGAGCACGCGCGACAGCTCGTCCTCGACCAGGTTGAGCACCGGCGGGGTGATCAGCGGGTCGGGCTGCCAGCCGTCGGTGACCTGGGCCTGCTCGAGCGCCCGACGGCGAGCCATCCGCGTCGGGTAGGTCACCAGGTCGACCCGCTCGACGACCCAGTCGGGGACGTCGGCGATCGCGATGCCACGACCTGCGCCGGGATCGCCGGCCGGGTCGTCGGGCGGGTCGTCGGGCGCATGCAGGGTCGGCGTCGCGGCCGAGCCGCTGAGGGCGCCCACGGGGGCTCCGTCAGGGTCCGGCTGGACGCGCTGCCAGGGACGCTCGGTGTCGCCACCGGAGACGAGCAGATCTGCCACCCTCTATCTCTCGGCAGATTCACCCGTTCGGTAGAGCCCATATTTTCCGATGAACTGGACGACACCGTCGGGGACCAGGTACCAAACCGGCATTCCGGTCCGAACCCGCTCCCGGCAGGCGGTGGACGAGATGGCCATGGCAGGCACCTCGAACAGCGTCACCCGGTCCGCCGGGAGCCCCGCGCCGCTCAGCTCGTGCCCGGGGCGGGTCACCGCGACGAACTGGGCGAGCTCGAACAGCTCGTCGACGTCCTTCCAGGACAGGATCTCGGCCAGCGCGTCCGCGCCGGTGATGAAGAACAGGTCGGCGTCGGGGTGCTGGGCGTGCAGGTCACGCAGCGTGTCGATCGTGTACGTCGGACCCGGACGGTCGACGTCCACCCGGCTGACGGTGAAACCGGGGTTGGAGGCGGTGGCGATCACCGTCATCAGGTACCGCAGCTCGGCGGGGCTGACCGCCCGCTGGTCCTTCTGCCAGGGCTGGCCGGTCGGGACGAACACGACCTCGTCCAGACCGAACCCGCTGGACACCTCGCTGGCCGCCACCAGGTGGCCGTGGTGGATCGGGTCGAAGGTGCCGCCCATCACGCCCAGCCGACGTCGCACGCCGTCCGCCGGGGTCATCTGGTCGGGCTCAGTGGTGCTTGTTGGAGCTGCCGCGGAAGGTCCAGACCAGGCCGAGGAGCGCGATGAACACCGTGATCGCGATCACGCCGTACATCAACGGCGGCAGCGGCAGCTCGGTGTGGTGCTCGGGCGTGGTGGCCGCCAGGACCAGGGCCTGCGACATCGTGGGCTCCTCGTTGCAGCGCGGGCGTGGGGGCCCGACGCGCGGTCGGTGATGGGCTCGTCCGCGTACAGTCTGACAGAAGGCCCCGACCGTCCTCGAAGGAGCAGTCATCGACGCGCCTGTGCTGTCCGTCGTCGTCCCCGTCTACGACGAGGCCGAGGTGCTGCCGTTGTTCACCGAGCAGCTGCGCCCGGTGCTGGACGACATCGGCGAGACGTACGAGGTCCTGGTCGTCGACGACGGCAGCAAGGACGCCACGCCGGTGCTGCTGGAGCGGATCCGGCGCGAGTGGCCGGCCGTGCGGGTCGTGCGGTTGCGGGCCAACAGCGGCCACCAGGCGGCGTTGTCCGCCGGGCTGGCGCGGGCCCGCGGTGACTGGGTGGTGAGCATCGACGCCGACCTGCAGGACCCGCCGGAGTCCATCGCCGCGATGCTGCAGGCCGCACGCTCGCAAGGCGTGGACGTCGTCTACGGGGTGCGTACGGACCGCAGCACCGACTCGGTGTTCAAGCGCGGCACGGCCAGCGCGTTCTACCGCGTCATGGGCCGGATCGGGCGGACCAGTGGCCCCTCCCACGCCGGAGACTTCCGGTTGATGAGCCGGGCGACCGTCGACGCGGTCAACGTGCTGCCGGAGCACCACCGGGTGCTGCGGCTGGTCGTCCCGGCCCTGGGCTTCCCCAGCGCCGAGGTGGGGTACCAGCGCGCCGCCCGGGCCGCCGGTCGCTCGAAGTACCCGTTCACCAAGATGCTGCGGCTCAGCGTCGACAGCATCACCGGCTTCTCCACCGCGCCCTTGCGACTGGCCACCTGGTTCGGCCTGGTCGGCGGGGTCGCCGCGCTCGCGCTGCTGGTCTACGCCCTCGGGTCGTTCCTGACCGGGCACACCACGCCCGGCTGGACGTCCACGTTCGTCGCGGTGGCCGCCGTGGGCGCCGTGCAGCTGCTCTGCCTCGGGATGCTCGGTGAGTACGTCGGGCGGATGTACACCCAGATGCAGGGCCGGCCGTCGTACTTCGTCGCCTACGACTCGCTCGCGGCGACAACGCCCGATCAGGGACGTCGGGCCGCCACCAGCAGCGAGACGCCGGGCAGCGAACGCACCGGCAGGTAGCGCTCCGCGGTGATCACCGCGCGCAGCCCGTGGTTCACGATGCCGGGCAGCTGCTCGAGGTCGCTGCCGCTGCTGCTGCGCCGCCGGACCGCCACGACCGGGCGGAGCAGCACGTTCCAGGAACGAACCGGGCCGATGGCGAAGCCGTTGCGCACCAGGAGCGTGGTCAGGGTGGGTCGGGTGTACCGGCGCACGTGCCCGACGGCCTCGTCGTGCGCGGACCACAGCTTCGGGTCGCACGGCACGGCGACGATGTAGTGCCCGCCCGGACGCAGCGCCCGCAGCACCTCGCGCACCGCGGCGTCGTCGTCCTCGATGTGCTCCAGGACGTCGAAGGCGACGACGAGGTCCAGGCTCGCGTCGGCCACCGGCAGCGCCGTCGCGTCGCCGCGCAGGGTGGCCAGGCCGCGCTCCTGCGCGACGCCCGCTCCCTCGGCGCCGTACTCCAGCGCGGTGGCGCGCCAGCCCAGGTCGCGCAGCACCCGGGTGTTCCCGCCGCCGGCGGCGCCGACATCCAGCGCCGTCCCCGGACGCAGGCCACGCAGCTCGCGGGCCAGCAGGTGCCGGCGCTCCCGGTACCACCAGTGGGTGTCCTCGAGCTCGGCCAGCTTGCGCACCTCGGTTGCTTCCACAGGCGTGCATCCTGCCAGGCCGCCCGGCGGCCACCTAGCCGGCCGCCACCGAGTCGGCCGCCACCTAGTCGGCCGCCAGCTCCTGCACCAGGCCGGGCGGCGCCACGCACCGGTACGAGTCGGTGACGACCTCGGTCAGCGCGTCGACGCCGACGACGGGGAGTCGCACCAGCACGACCGCGTAACCGTCGTAGTGCGGCTCGGTGAAGAACGCCTCGGGGTCACTGGCGATCAGGGCGCCCTTGTCCGGCAGGTCGGGGACGCGCACCGCGAGGACGTCGGGGCGCGGCACCTTGGTCTTCTTCGGGTGCACCCGTTCGCGCCACGTCCAGACGAACTGCTTGCCGCGCACCGTGAAGAGCGGGTCGCCCGGCGTCTGCTCCGCCTCGGGCAGGGCCAGTGCGATGCGGCCCAGGTCGTCGTTGGTCGCCACGGTCAGTCCCGGACGTGACCCTCGCCGGTGACCACCCACGTCGTGGTGGTCAGCTCGGCGAGGCCCATCGGCCCACGGGCGTGCAGCTTCTGCGTGGAGATGCCGATCTCGGCGCCCAGGCCGAGCTGGCCGCCGTCGGTGAACCGGGTCGAGGCGTTCACCATGACGGCAGCCGAGTCGACGGCCGCGACGAAGCGGCGGCTCGCCGTGAGGTCGTCGGTGACGATCGCCTCCGTGTGGCCGCTGGACCAGCGGTCGATGTGCGCGATCGCGTCGTCCAGGCTCTCGACCACCCGGACGGCGAGGTCGAGCGAGAGGTACTCGCGGGCCCAGTCCTCGTCGTCCGCCGCGACGACGTCGATCCCGGCGGCCAGGCCGGCCCGCACCGTCTGCGAGTCCCCGTGCAACGTGACCCCGGCGGCGTCCAGCGCGGGGATGGCCGCAGCCAGGAACGAGCCCGCCACGGACTCGTGCACCAGCAGCGTCTCGGCCGCGTTGCACACGCTGGGCCGGTGGGTCTTGGAGTTCAGCGCGATGGCCAGGGCACGCTCGAGGTCAGCAGCGGCGTCGACGTACACGTGACAGTTGCCGACCCCCGTCTCGATGACCGGCACCGTCGAGCCTTCGACCACGGTGCGGATCAGCTCTGCGCCACCGCGCGGGATCAGCACGTCGACCAGCCCGCGCGCGGTCATCAGGTGCTTGACCGCCTCGCGTCCGCCGCCGTCGATCAGGGTGACCGCGTCGGGCGGCAGTCCGGCGTCTGACAGCACGGACCGCAGCACCGCGACGAGCGCCGCATTCGACTGCGCCGCAGCGGATCCACCGCGCAGCACCACCGCGTTGCCGCTCTTCAGGGCGAGCCCGGCGGCATCCACCGTGACGTTCGGACGGGCCTCGTAGACCATCGCGACGACGCCCATCGGCACCCGGGTCTGGCGCACCTCGAGGCCGTTGGCGAGGCGCTCACCACGGACCACCTCGCCGACCGGGTCGGGCAGCGCGGCCAGGTCGCGCAGGGCCTGGGCCACGGCGGCGACCCGGTCGTCGTCCAGCCGGAGCCGGTCGACCAGTCCCTCGGACAGCCCCTCCGCGCGGCCACGGGCGACGTCCTCGTCGTTGGCGCGCACGATCACCGCGGTCTGGTCCACGAGCGCGTCGGCCATCGCGAGCAGCAGCGCGTCCTTGTCGGCGCGGGTCAGCGGGCGGACGGCGCGACTGGCGAGCTTCGCGTTGCGGCAGGCCGCGAGGACATCCATGCGCCCAGGCTACGCGGGACGGGTCAGAAGGGGGCGACGCCGGCGACGATCAGCGGCGTCTGCGGGCGCTCGACGCCGCGCACGTGCACGGTCTCGCGGTCGATCACCTCGATGCCGACGACCCGCCAGGCCGGCAGCTCGCAGCTCGCCCGGTGGTCCCCCCAGATCCGCAGGGCGAGCGCCGCGGCGTCGTCGACGTCCTCGGCCTCGTCCCAGTACCGCAGCTCGGCGCGGTCGGCCGAGTACTTGACGGCGAGCATGAAGGGCCGTTCCTCGACGAGGCGCTCGAGCCCCGTGCGCAGCTCGGCGGCCGTCACCGCCTCCCCCGCCACCGTGAGCGTGACGTGCCACAGCGGCAGTCCGCTCGTCGATGTGCCGTCGACGCCTCTCGCCACGCGGTCCTCCCCAATCGCACGCCCTTTCGGCGTGCTCAGTGCAGCAGCACCAGGTCGTCGCGGTGGACGACCTCGCGCTCGTAGGCGGGTCCGAGCTCGGCAGCAAGCTCGTGCGTGGAGCGCCCCAGCAGGCCGGGTAGCTCCCCCGCTCCATAGTTCACCAGTCCGCGGGCCACGACGTGACCCTTTTGATCACACAGGTCTACCGGATCTCCGGCGTCGAACTGCCCTTCGACGGACACCAATCCGGCCGGGAGCAGCGACATGCGGCGCTCGACCACCGCCGCGACCGCCCCGTCGTCCAGCACGAGCCGCCCCCGAGCCAGGCTCGCGTGGGCGAGCCAGAGCAGCCGGCTGGCCCGCCGCGAGCCGGTCGGCGCGAACCAGGTGCCGACGTCCTGACCCTCCAGCGCCGGCGCCACCTGGGCCGCGCTCGTGAGCACCGTGGCGATGCCCGCGGTCGTCGCGATCGACGCCGCCTCGACCTTGGTCACCATGCCGCCCGTGCCGATCCGGCTGCCCGGGGTGCCCAGCGACACCCCGGCCAGGTCCTGCGGGCCGGCGACGACGTCGATCCGGCGCGCGCCCGGCTTCGACGGCGCCCGGTCGTACAGCCCGTCGACGTCGGTGAGCAGCACGAGCGCGTCCGCGTGCACCAGGTGGGCGACGAGCGCGGCGAGCCGGTCGTTGTCGCCGAACCGGATCTCGTCGGTGGCCACGGTGTCGTTCTCGTTCACCACGGGCACCACGCCGAGCTGCAGCAGCCGGTAGAGGGTGCGCCGGGCATTCACGTAGTGGGTGCGGCGGATCACGTCCTCGGCGGTGAGCAGGACCTGCCCGACGCCGATGCCGTGCCGGCCGAACGCCGCCGTGTACCGGGCCACCAGCAGGCCCTGACCGACGCTGGCCGCCGCCTGCTGGGTGGCCAGGTCACGGGGGCGCCTCGGCAGCCCGAGCGGGTCTAGCCCGGCGGCGATCGCGCCCGAGGACACCAGCACCACCTCGGTGCCGGCGGCGCGCCGGACGGCCAGGGCGTCGACCAGCGCGAGCACCCGCTCGTCGTCCACCTTGCCCTCGGAGGTGGTCAGCGAGCTCGAGCCCACCTTCACCACGATCCGCCCGGCCGTGCGCAGGTCCGCGCGGGCGCGCAGCGACGCGGCAGACCCGCTCATCGCCGCGTGCCGGTCATGGTCAGGCGTCCTCGACGGGGTCGGCCTCTGGGTCGGTCCAGCGGCCGGCCTTGCGTTCGGCGGCGAGCTCCTCGCGGGCGCTCTCGCGGGCGTCCCGCAGCCGCTCCAGGGCCTCGCGCTTGTCGGCCCGGGTGGGCCGGACGTCGTCCCCCGAGACCCGCACGTCGGTGCCGCGCGGGCCGGCGAGCAGCTCGGCGCCCGCGCTCATCGTGGGCTCCCAGTCGAACACGACGGCGTCGTCGCCGACACCGATGAGCACCTCGGCGCCCGGGGTGGCGCCCTTCTTGAACAGCGCCTCCTCGACACCCAGCCGCGCCAGCCGGTCCGCGAGGTAGCCGACGGCCTCCTCGTTGGCGAAGTCGGTCTGCCGCACCCAGCGCTGCGGGCGCTCGCCGACGATCCGGAAGCGCGGCCCGTCGGCGGTGTTCTCGGCGTGCACGACGAAGCCGGTGTCGTCGACGGCCTTGGGCCGCAGCACGATCCGTGGGGCCACGTCGACGACTCGCGCGTCCCGGTCGGCCTGGACCATCGCGGCGAGCGCGAAGCCCAGCTCGCGCAGGCCCTGGTGGGTGGCGGCGCTGACGACGTGGACGGCGACGCCGCGGGCCTCCAGGTCGGGCCGGACCATGTCCGCCAGCTCGACGGCGTCGGGGACGTCCGCCTTGTTCAGCACGATGACCCGCGGGCGCTCCTGCAGCGGACGGCCGCCGAGCGTCTCGTCGATCGTGTAGGCGGCGAGCTCGGCCTCGATGACGTCCAGGTCGGTGAGCGGGTCGCGGCCCGGGTCGAGCGTGGCGCAGTCGATCACGTGCACCAGCACGGAGCAGCGCTCCACGTGCCGCAGGAACTCCAGCCCCAGACCCTTGCCCTCGCTCGCGCCCGGGATCAGCCCGGGGACGTCAGCCATGGTGAACCGCACGTCGCCTGCCTGCACGACACCGAGGTTCGGCACCAGCGTGGTGAACGGGTAGTCGGCGATCTTCGGCCGCGCGGCGGACATGGCCGCCACCAGGCTGGACTTGCCGGCGCTCGGGTAGCCGACCAGCGCGACGTCCGCCAGCGACTTGAGCTCCAGGACGACGTCCCCGCCGTCGCCGGGCTCGCCGAGCAGCGCGAAACCGGGCGCCTTGCGCCGGGCCGAGGCCAGCGCCGCGTTGCCGAGGCCACCTCGGCCGCCGCGGGCCACGACGAAGCGCTCGCCCGCCGTCACCAGGTCGGCCAGCACCTCGCCCGTGGCGTCCTTCACCACGGTGCCCAGCGGCACGGCCAGCTCGATGTCGCCGCCCTCGGCGCCGCTGCGGTGCGAGCCCTGACCGGGCTTGCCGTTGGCGGCCTTGCGGTGCGGGCTGTGGTGGTAGTCCAGCAGCGTCGTGGTGCTCGGGTCGACGACGAGGACGACGTCCCCGCCGCGGCCCCCGTTCCCGCCGTCCGGACCGCCGAGCGGCTTGAACTTCTCGCGGTGGATCGAGGCGCAGCCGTGCCCACCGTCCCCGGCGGAGACGTGCAGCACGACGTGGTCGACGAACGACGTCATCGCTGGCCTCCTGGGTGGTGCGGAGCCCTTACGGGCTGGGTGGCTGGGCTGGACATGCCACGAGGGGGTGGGCCGTCATCGGCCCACCCCCTCGCGAGAGATCTTGGTGCGGCCGGTCAGGCCGGCGGCAGCACGCTGACGACGCGGCGACCACGCTTGGTACCGAACGTCACCGCACCCTCGACCAGCGCGAACAGCGTGTCGTCGCCGCCACGGCCGACGCCGTCGCCCGGGTGGAAGTGGGTGCCCCGCTGGCGGACGATGATCTCGCCCGCACCGACGACCTGGCCGCCGTAGCGCTTCACGCCGAGGCGCTGGGAGTTGGAGTCCCGACCGTTGCGCGTGGAGGACGCGCCCTTCTTGTGTGCCATGAGGTGCCTGCCTTGTTCTGGGTGTGTGTGAGGACGAGCGCGGGGCTCAGGCCTCGATGCCGGTGACCTTGACGCGGGTGAGCTTCTGGCGGTGACCCTGGCGCTTGCGGTACCCGGTCTTGTTCTTGAACTTCATGATCGTGATCTTCGGGCCCTTCTCGGCCCGCACGAACTCGGCGGTGACCTTGACCTTGGCCAGCTTCTTGGCGTCGGTGGTCACGGTCGCGCCGTCGACGAGGAGGAGCGGGGCGAGCTCGAGGGTGTCACCAGCCTTGCCCTCGATCTTGTCGATGACCAGAATGTCGCCGACGGACACCTTCTCCTGACGGCCGCCAGCGCGGACGATCGCGTACACCTGAAGCTCACTTCTCTCGTCGTTCGGGGGGACCGGGCACGACCAACCGGCAGCGACCGGGGTCGCACTGGCACACGCTCGGGGAGGCGCGCACGTGGCGCGCCGACCACTCAGGATACCGCGAGGCCCCGGGTCCGGGTCAAACCGGCCACCGAGCACCCCTGCGCGAGGGTGACGAGGACGGGCGCGCGCGGCGCTGAACGGGCAGGCTGGGCGGGTGGACCGACCCGCTTTCGTGCTGCACGAGCACCACAAGCCGCGCCACCACTTCGACCTGCGGCTCGAGGAGGGCGGCGTGCTGCGCTCCTGGGCGCTGCCCCGCGGCCTGCCGGACTCGCCGTCCAAGAACCGGTTGGCGGTCGCCGTCCCGGACCACGACATGGACCACCTGACGTACACCGACGCCGACAAGTCCATCGCCGACACCGGCTGGTGGGAGCAGGAGTCGCGCGACGAGCGACGCATCGTGCTGGTCCTGCACGGTCAGCGGGACGAGCGCCGCTACGCCCTGATCCACACGGGCGACGACTGGTTGATGCACCTGACCAAGGACCAGCCGGGGCGTGCCTGACGCTCTCGCGCCGGGCACGCCCCGCTGGTCCTCGCGTGGCCGCTAGGCGGCCGGCACGCCCTGCACGACCAGCTCAGAGGCGTCGATGAAGACGCAGCCCGAGGTGACCACGGTGGTGCAGTTGACCCCGAAGTCGCCGGTCTGGGTGCCGAGCAGCACCAGCCGCACGTACCGCACGCCGGACGTCGACCCCGCCGTGAGCGGGACGGTGGCCAGCGTGTGGATCTGCGCCGGCGTGAAGTGACCCGTGGCCGCGACCGTCCACGTGGTGCCGTCGGTGGAGGTCTCGAACCGGTAGTCACCCGTCGATGCCGAGATGTCGTCACCACAGGTGCCGGACGGGTCGACCTGCACGGACGACACGTTGACCGACGCCGGCAGCTGGACGACGGCGTGCACGTCCTGACCGGCCTCGGGCAGGAACGCGGACCAGCCGACGCCCTGCGAACCGTCGATCAGCGCCGCGGCCCCGCACCCGAACGGTGCGCCCGTGTCGTCGTTGGTCTCGGTGATGCTCGCCCCGCCGCTCGACTGGGCCCAGTTGCGGACCACGGCCCAGTTCTGCGTGTTCGGACCCTGGTGCAGCGACAGCGTCTTGACCTGCGGCAGGTAGCCGGGGCCGCCGGCGATCACGTCGGGGTAGCGACCCGGGAAGAACCCGGTGATCGTGTAGTGACCCGTGGCGTCCGTCGTGGCCGCGAGGTCGCCGGCGAAGCCGGAGGCGTGGCCGCCGAAGACGACCGTCGCGCCCTGGACGGGGGTGCCCTGGCCCGCGGAGGTGACGACGCCGTTCAGGCTGGCGTTCGGCGTGCCCGTCGGCGGGACCTGGAAGTCCTCGACGGGAGCGGTGTCGTTGGCACTCGTCGTCCCCGCGAAGTAGCCCATGCCACGGGTGGCGAACAGCTTCCAGAGCTTCTTGGCGTGGCTCCCGTTGTGCAGCACCAGGTCGGCCTGCAGGATCGAGTTGCGCATGTCGAGCATCGAGGGCTCGGGGGGCGACAGCTCCATCCCGCGGGTCACCAGCGACTCGGTGAGCTTGCTGCCGAGGGCGGTGCGGATGTCCCACAACGTCTCGCCCCAGATCTCGCCGTCCGCGTGCACCTCGGCGCCGCGGCTGCTGATGTGGCCCATGTCGCCGTAGGTGTAGCCGCCGGCTCCGGCGTTCGGCCGGCCCGGGCACGCGGCGTCGACGACGCCCACCGGGCAGTCCAGCGGCTGGGTGCGGATCAGGTCGTTGCCGGTGCCGACGTAGTCGCCGACCCGGACCTCGCCCGGCTTGGCGGTGTCCTTGGCCAGTCCCTCGTTGTTCAGCAGGTCGAACGCGTACCAGTCGGACCACGCCTCACCCATCGCCCCGGACTGCGCCGAGTTCAGCGCACCGGCGCCCGAGGTGTCGGTGACCAGTCGGTTGGACAGGCCGTGGGTGTACTCGTGGAACACGATGTCGGCCTCGTCCGCGCCGCTGACCGCGATGAACGGGTCCTCGTCCGGGTAGCTGGTGCCGGGCTCGTGGAACAGGTACATCTGCATCCGCGGGGACTGCCCGTCCGGCGGGGTGCTCATGTTGGCGTTGTCGATGTGGTCGGCGTCCGGCAGGCCGGCGGCCGTGGACGCGCCGTCCAGCGGCTCGTCGAGCACCGGGTCCCCGCCCTGGCCCTGGCCGCTCTTGTTGACCAGCTGGAAGTTGCCGGCCGCCTCGGTGAAGCCGATCGGCTTGGCCGCCAGGTGGTCGTGGTACTTGTTCACCAGGAAGAAGTTGTTCGTCGCCGTGCGCTGCCGGTTGGCCGCCCACGAACGCGCCGTGCCCGGGTCCCAGGTGCAGATCCACGAGGTGCACGGCGGCTCGTCCGCCGGGAACGCGCGGACCAGCGGGAACTGGAAGCTGTTCGCGCCCTGCGTGGTGACCTCTTCCGCCGCGCCGGCCGCGTTGTCGTCGTTCACGTCGGTGTAGGTGTGCGCGTTGTTGCCGAACAGCGACACCGACCCGGCGGCGAGCCAGCCGGGAGCGCTGAGGTCGACCTTCTTGGCCGTCCCGCCCTTCGGGGCGCCCGGGTAGTTCTCGAACACCAGGGCGGTGGCCGGCTTCGCCTTGGCAGCGGGCGCGTTGGCGTCCGAGCTGAGCGAGATCCGGTACAGCGTGCGCCCGGTCTCGGCGTCCAGGACGTGCAGGGACGGCCTGTCCGCGCCCATGGTCACGACCTGCCAGGCCCGGCGCGTGCCGCCCGGTGACTGGAAGAGCACCGGGGTCGCCTCGTCGCCCTTGGCCGGGGTCAGCGAGCGCTCACCGAGGTCCTTGCGGGCGGATCCGATGGCCGACCTGGCGCTGGCCAGGTCCGGGCCGGAGAGCGTGGCCGGGGCGGACAGGCCGGGGACCGGGGAGCCGAGGACGCTGATCAGTCGACCGTCCTTGGCGACGTTCGCCTTCAGCCCGTTGCCGAACAGGCTAAGGCCACCGGCGGTCTGCTGCCAGGTCAGGTGGTGGGTGCCGGCGACGTCGACGTAGTCCCGGGTCAGGGTCAGGTGCTCGAGGTCGGCCGCGGAGAGCCGGAAGACGCCCGAGTTGGTGCGCACGTAGCCCAGCGCGACGTCCTTGGCCGCGGTCCGGCTCGGGCCGGTCAGGAAGCCGTCGACCTTGGTCACCTGGCGCGGTGTGCCGGTCAGGGCGTCGACATCCAGGACGCCCTGACCGCCCAGCGACGAGCGGAGCTTCTTGACGTCCGTGCGGGCAGCGGCCTTGGCCTCGCGCTGGGTGGCGACGTTGCGCTGGACGCGGGTGCTCGGCACGCGGACGTCGACGTCACCGTCCGAAGCCGCCTTGCCCAGCGCGGTCGAGGCGCCGCTGGACAAGGGCGACGCGGGCCCGGGAGAACCTGCTGCGGCCGCGACGCCGGGGACGAGGACCGTGCTGACGGCCAACGCTCCCGTCGCCACGAGGATCGTGCTGCGATGCCGAACTGCAGGCCTCATGCCCGCCCCCATTCGAGAAGGTCTCCGCGCCGGGTGGGTCCCGGAACGGTCGAACCGCCCGAATAGTTACACTATGGAGGCTTGCGTGCAAGAGATCCCAATAGCGGGATCCGCGAAGGATCTTCCCTGTGGCGCAACGCGCAAGATCGCGGCGAGCACGCGCCACAGGGGGCGCGTGCTCACCGCGATCTTGGGTGGACCGCTTCAGTCGGTGGTCGCGACCGGCGGACCGGCCGGAGCGGACGCCCGACGACGCCGCCGGGGGGCCTTCGCCACAGGAGCCTGCGTCACCGGCGCCTCGGCCACCGGAGTCTCTTCAGCCACCGGAAACTGCTCGGCAGACTGCCCCTCCGTCTCAACGGCCTGGACGTCCGCAGGCTGGGCCTCGGCAGGCTGTGCGTCGGGCTGCGCCTCGGCAGGCTGCGCCTCGGCAGCCTGGGCCTCGACCTGCTCACCTTCGGGGTGCTCGTGGTCGTGGTGGTGTGCGAG
The DNA here is from genome assembly GCF_039541115.1 of Angustibacter luteus. NCBI lineage: Bacteria > Bacillati > Actinomycetota > Actinomycetes > Kineosporiales > Kineosporiaceae > Angustibacter > Angustibacter luteus. The sequence goes on along the minus strand of NZ_BAABFP010000007.1, from coordinate 460,584 downwards.
CGAGGCGACGAGTCCGGCCGGGATCGGCTGGCGGGGCGGCGCCGGCGGCTGGGCCGGTGCGGCGGGCTCGGCGTCCTGGCCCTTGCCCCGACCGCGGCGCGAGCGGCCGGAACCCTCACCCTTGGCGCCGCGGTTCGCGTCACCCTTCCCGCTCTCCCCCCGACCGCTGTCACCGCGGCCGCTGTCCCCGCGACCGCTGTCGCCCTTGTCGGACTCACCGCCGCCCTTGCTGCCGTTGCTCTTGGACTGCACGGGGTCGGCGTGCACGATGATGCCGCGGCCGTTGCAGTGCTCGCACGACTCGCTGAACACCTCGAGCAGGCCCTGTCCGACGCGCTTGCGGGTCATCTGCACCAGACCCAGCGAGGTGACCTCGGCGACCTGGTGCTTGGTGCGGTCGCGGCCCAGGCACTCCAGCAGACGGCGCAGGACGAGGTCGCGGTTGGACTCGAGCACCATGTCGATGAAGTCCACGACGATGATGCCGCCGATGTCTCGCAGCCGGAGCTGGCGGACGATCTCCTCCGCTGCCTCCAGGTTGTTGCGGGTGACGGTCTCCTCGAGGTTGCCGCCGGCGCCGGTGAACTTGCCGGTGTTGACGTCGACCACGGTCATGGCCTCGGTCCGGTCGATCACCAGGGAGCCGCCGCTCGGCAGCCAGACCTTGCGGTCCATCGCCTTCGCGAGCTGCTCGTCCACGCGGTGGGCCGCGAACACGTCGTCCTCCGACGTCCACTTCGACACCCGCTCGGCGAGGTCGGCGGCGACGGAGTCGACGTACGGCTGGACGACGTCCCAGGCCGAAGCACCGCTGACCACGAGCTTGTTGAAGTCCTCGTTGAAGACGTCGCGGATGACCCGGACCGTGAGGTCAGGCTCGCCGTGCAGCAGCTTCGGCGCGGACCCGCCCGCCGACGACTTCGACTTCTTCTCGATGGCCTCCCACTGCGCGGTCAGCCGCTCGACGTCACGCTGCAGCTCCGCCTCGCTGGCGCCCTCGGCGGCGGTGCGCACGATGACGCCGGCCTGCTCGGGGACGACGGCCTTGAGGATCTTCTTGAGACGAGCCCGCTCGGTGTCGGGCAGCTTGCGCGAGATGCCGGTCATCGAGCTGTTCGGCACGTACACGAGGTAGCGGCCGGGCAGCGAGATCTGGCTGGTGAGCCGGGCACCCTTGTGACCCATCGGGTCCTTGGTGACCTGCACGAGCACCGAGTCGCCGGACTTCAGCGCGACCTCGATGCGCCGGGGCTGGCCCTCGAGGCCGGCGGCGTCCCAGTTGACCTCACCGGCGTACAGCACGGCGTTGCGGCCCTTGCCGATGTCGATGAACGCGGCCTCCATGCTGGGCAGCACGTTCTGCACCCGGCCGAGGTAGACGTTGCCGATCATCGACGCGTTGGTCTCGTTGGCCACGTAGTGCTCGACGAGCACCTCGTCCTCGAGCACGGCGATCTGGGTGCGACCGGCGCGCTCGCGCACGATCATGGTGCGGTCGACGCTCTCGCGGCGGGCGAGGAACTCGGACTCGGTGATCACGGGCTTGCGGCGACCGGCCTCGCGACCGTCCCGGCGACGCTGCTTCTTGGCCTCGAGACGGGTCGAGCCCTTGACCGAGGCGACCTGGTCGTCCGAGGTGCGCGGCTGGCGCACCTTGGTCACGGTGCCCGGCGGGTCGTCCGTGGCGTCGTCCCCAGAGCCGGCGCGACGGCGACGACGACGGCGTCGACGGCTGGAGGCCGAGCCGCCCTCCTCGTCGGAGTCCTCGCTGTCACCGTCCGCCGGTCCGTTCGAGGTGTCCTCGGCGTCCTTGTCGGCGTCCTTCTCAGCGTCCTTGGCGGGAGCCTTGCGGCCCGACTTCTCCGCCGGGTCGGGGGCGTCGGCGGTCGAGCCGTCCTGGCCGGCCTCGGGCGCACCCGACTGACCCGAACCGTCGGCGTCGCCGCCCTCGGTGCGGCCACGGCGTCCGCGGCCACCACGACGGCGGCGCTTGCGCTGACCGCCGCCCTCGCTGGTGTCGTCGCCCTGCTGACCCGCGCCCGTCTCGTCACCCTCGGGACGCTCCGCCTCGGCTTCGTCCTCGATGGCGACATGCTGGGCGGGGTCGCCAGCCGGGGCCCCGCCCGGGCCGGTCGGAGTCGCCGGAGTCGCCGGAGTCGCCGGGCCGGACTCGGTCTCGATGGTGGGGTGGCTGGTCGGCGGGCCAGCCGGGGACGAGGCCCGTCGACGAGAGCGCGGGGCGGGTGCGGCGGACGGGTCCGGCGCCTGGAACAGCAACCCACCGAACCCGGCGGTCGCGGCCACCGCGGCAGCCGCCTCGGCCTCGGCCGACTCATCGGTCTCGTCGGTCTCGTCGGTCTCGTCCGGCTCGACGAGGGCGACGGCCTCGTCCTGCGTCGGCGCGAGCTCGGCGGCCGGCTGGGTCGCCTTCGCGGCCTTCTTGCTGGTCCGCTTGGCCGCCTTCTTCGCGGTCTTCTTCGCGGGCTCGGCGGACGGCTCGGCGGCCGGCTCAGCGGCGGTGGCTCCTGCCGGGGCGTCGCCCGGAACCTCGGACGCGGGCGCGCTGGCGGCCGTCGCCTTCGCCGTGCGCTTGCGCGCGGCCCTCTTCACCGGGGTGGCGGGCTGCTCGGCGTCGCTGGGGGCGTCCGTCGGTGCGTCGGCCGGTGCGTCGGCCGGTGCGTCGGCCGGCGCGTCGGCCTGGACGTCGACGTCCAGGGTCGGCGCGCTCGCCGGGGGCTGGGCCGGCGCGGTGGCCTTCTTGCGCGGTGCGCGCTTGCGCGCCGCCTTCTTGGCGGTGGGCGCGTCGGGCGCGCCGCCCGCGCCGTCGTCCGCTGCGCCTGCGTTCTGCTCAGGTGTGGTCTCGCTCATCCGGGTACTCCCGTCGGCCCCGGGCGCCGTCCACACTTTCCGGCGCCGCACGGGGCGGGTCGCGTCGTCGCGCCGCGGGTGCGGTCACGACGGAAGTCGTGGTGTTTGCGCCCAGCAGTTCGCGCGGTTCGCGCGTGTGCTGCCGAACGCCGGCGAGGTACCCACCAGGACCGAGCTACCGGTCCAGTGCTCGGCCGTGCGGCGGCCCCTCAGGCAGAGTCACCTGGGATGGTGACCGCTGCGCCGGGTCAGCCACCGCGCGAGCGCGGCGGAAAGATCGTCGGGGCGAGCGACAGGTGTGGCTGTCGTTCGACCACGCTCAGTATCGCACACGGGCCCCGGAACGCTCACGAGGCGGCGACGGCCAGCGGGTCGCCGACGACACCGTCGCGGAGCGGACCCTGCCGCAGCCTGGTGGCCTGCGGCGCCTGGTCGGCCACCAACCCGAGCGATGCCAGGGCGACCAGCACCTCCTGGGGACGCACGGTCGGGGTGACGTGCCGCACCACCAGCCGCAGCGTCGGTTCGGCGGGCGCCTCGGCGGGGGCCTCGACCTCGAGGCTGACGACCGGCCCCCGGGCGTCCAGGCTGCGCGGGCCGTTCTTGGTCAGCCGCTCGACGTCCAGCTGCTCGGCCGCGAGGAACGTGGCGACCGCAGCCGTCACGGCAGCCCCGTCGGTGCCCGGCAGCACCACCAGCCACTCGCTGGCCTCGAGCCGGTCCGCGAGCGCGCCGGGAGCGGCCTCCACGACCTGGACGACGTCCAGCCCGTCGGGCAGTGACTCGTCCAGTGCCTGGCGCACGGCCAAGGGGTCGCAGCGCTCGGCCAGCGACAGCTCCACGTACTCGGCCTCACTGGCGGTGCCCGTAGGGGCGGCGTTCGCGAACGAGATCTTGGGGTGCGGGTGGAAGCCCGCGGAGTAGGCCATCGGGACGTCGGCCCGCCGCAGCGCGCGCTCGAGGGCGCGCTGGAAGTCACGGTGGCTGCTGAACCGCAGGCGGCCGCGCTTGGCGTACTGCAGGCGCAGCTTCTGGACGACGGGCGGCGGCGGCGGCCCGTCCGGCTGGCGAGCCACGGCTAGTGCTCGTGCCCGCCGGCGGACGACGCGCTGGCGGCGAGCCGCTGACGTCCTCCACCCGTCGCACCGTTGCCGGTCACGGTGAGGGGCAGCAGCGCCTTGCCGGTGGGCCCGACCTGGATGTCGGTGCCCATCTGCGGGCACACGCCGCAGTCGAAGCACGGCGTCCAGCGGCAGTCCTCCACCTCGACCTCGGACAGCGAGTCCTGCCAGTCCTCCCAGAGCCAGTCCTTGTCGAGGCCGGAGTCCAGGTGGTCCCAGGGCAGCACCTCGGAGAACTCGCGCTCCCGGGTGGTGTACCAGGCGACGTCCACCGGCACGTCCGCCAGCGCGGTCTCGGCGGCGGCCATCCAGCGCTGGTAGGAGAAGTGCTCGCTCCAGCCGTCGAACCGGCCGCCGTCCCGCCAGACCTGCTCGATGACCCGGCCAACCCGGCGGTCGCCGCGGGACAGCAGTCCCTCGACGATGCCGGGCTTGCCGTCGTGGTACCGGAAGCCGATGGACCGGCCGTACTTCTTGTCGGCTCGGACGGCGTCCCGCAGCAGGGCGAGCCGGGCGTCCGTCTCCTCCGCGCCGAGCTGGGCGGCCCACTGGAACGGGGTGTGCGGCTTGGGGACGAAGCCACCGATGCTCACGGTGCAGCGGATGTCGTTCTGCCCGCTGACCTGGCGGCCGGTGCGGATCACGTTGGCGGCCATCTGGCCGATCTGCAGGACGTCCTCGTCCGTCTCGGTCGGCAGGCCGCACATGAAGTACAGCTTCACCTGACGCCAGCCGCTGGCGTAGGCCGCCGAGACCGTGTTGATCAGGTCGTCCTCGCTGACCATCTTGTTGATGACCTTGCGCAGCCGCTCGCTGCCACCCTCGGGGGCGAAGGTCAGCCCGGAGCGCCGGCCGCCGCGGGACAGCTCGTTGGCCAGGTCGATGTTGAACGCGTCCACCCGCGTCGACGGCAGCGACAGGCCCGTGTTGGTGCCCTCGTAGCGGTCCGCCAGGCCTTTGGCGACCTCGGCGATCTCGGAGTGGTCCGCGCTGGACAGCGACAGCAGCCCGACCTCCTCGAAACCCGTTGCGGCCAGGCCCTTCTCGACCATCTCGCCGATGCCCTGCAGGCTGCGCTCGCGCACCGGCCGGGTGATCATGCCGGCCTGGCAGAACCGGCAGCCGCGGGTGCAGCCGCGGAAGATCTCGACGCTCATCCGCTCGTGCACGCTCTCGGCGAGCGGCACCAGCGGCTGCTTCGGGTAGGGCCACTCGTCCAGGTCCATGACCGTGTGCTTGCTGACCCGCCACGGCACGCCCGGGCGGTTCGGCGCGACCCGCTGGATGCGGCCGTCCGGCAGGTAGTCGACGTCGTAGAAGGCCGGTACGTAGACCCCGCCCGAGCGGGCCAGGCGCAGCAGCAGCTCCTCGCGGCCACCGGGCGAGCCCTGCGCCTTGAAGTCGCGGATCACGTCCGTGATGGCGAGCACGGCCTCCTCGCCGTCGCCGACCACCGCAGCGTCCAGGAAGTCGGCCATCGGCTCGGGGTTGAACGCGGCGTGCCCGCCGGCCAGCACGATCGGGTGCTCGTCCGTGCGGTCCACGGCGTGCAGCGGGATGCCCGCGAGGTCGAGCGCGGTCAGCAGGTTCGTGTAGCCGAGCTCGGTCGAGAAGCTGACGCCGAGCACGTCGAAGGCGCCCACCGGCCGGTGCCCGTCCACCGTGAACTGCGGCACTCCGTGCTCGCGCATCAGGGCCTCGAGGTCCGGCCACACGGAGTAGGTGCGCTCGGCCAGGGCGTCGGGCCGCTCGTTCAGCACCTCGTACAGGATCATCGTGCCCTGGTTCGGCACGCCGACCTCGTAGGCGTCCGGGTACATGAGCGCCCAGCGCACGTCGACGTCGTCCCACTCCTTGACGGTGGAGTTCAGCTCGCCGCCGACGTACTGGATCGGCTTGCTCACGCGCGCGAGCAGCGGCTCCAACGCGGTGAACACGGACTCGACCGGCATGACGACGGACCTTCCATGGGTGGGGGACGCCCGGCGACCGTCGGGCCCCACCAGGATAACGCGCTCAGGGCGGACCGGCCCCGCCCCGCGCTCGGCCGTAGCCGGGCGTGCGCGATGATGCGGGCCATGGGTGACCACTGCCCGTGCGGGTCCGGCGACCCGTACGCGGACTGCTGCGGCCGGCTGCACCGCGGGACGTCAACGGCCGCAACAGCCGAACAGCTGATGCGCTCGCGGTACAGCGCGTTCGTCGTCGGCGACCGCGACTACCTGCTGCGCACGTGGCACCCCGCGCACGCGCCGTCCGAGCTGGAGCTGGACGACGCGCTGCGCTGGGTGCGCCTGGACGTCACCGACGTCCGGCGCGGCGGCTTCCTGGACGTCGACGGCGAGGTGGAGTTCACCGCCCACTACCGCAACGACGGGGTGCGGGGCGTGCAGCGCGAACGCAGCACGTTCGTCCGCGAGGGCGGGCGGTGGCTGTACGTCGACTCAGCCGACTGACCACCGACCCGCGTCGTGGCGGGGCTGGGCTCAGCGCGCGCTGGGACGGCGGCGACGTCGTCCGCCGCCACCGGTCGGCTGTCCACCACTCTGGTTGTCGTGGGTGGCACGGCCCGCGCCGCCACCCTGAGCGCGCCCGCGTGACGGGGCGCCGGAACGGGACTGCCCGCCGGACGACGCCTGACCGCTCGAACGACCCTGGCCGGGACGCGACGAGCGCGCAGAACCCTTGCGCTGCACCGGCTGTGCGGCTGGCGCGGCAGCGGCGGGCTGGACGTACTCGGCGGGCGGCCCGGCGAGCTTGCTGAGCAGCTCGTCGCCCGGGACGACGACCGCCTGCTGCGGACGGATGCCGGCCTGACGGGTGAGCGAGCGCACGTCGCCGTGCTGGTCCGGCGTCATGATCGTGACGACGACCCCGGCGGCACCGGCGCGGGCCGTGCGACCCGAGCGGTGGGTGTACGCCTTGTGCTCGGCCGGCGGGTCGACGTGCACGACCAGGTTGATGTCGTCCACGTGGATGCCCCGAGCCGCGATGTCGGTCGCCACGAGCACCTTGACGCTGCCGTCGGAGAACGCGGCGAGGTTCCGCTCACGGGCGTTCTGCGACAGGTTGCCGTGCAGGTCGACAGCCGGGATGCCCGCCGCGGTCAGCTGCTTGGCCAGCTTCTTGGCGGTGTGCTTGGTGCGCATGAAGAGCAGGCTTCGGCCCTGGCCACCCGCGAGGGCGCGGACGACGTCCGGCTTGTGCTCCTTGTCGACCGCGAGCACGTGGTGCTCCATCGCGGCGGCGTCGGCCTTCACCGGCTCGACCGCATGGGTGACGGGGTTGCTGAGGTACCGCTTGACCAGGACGTCGATGCCGTTGTCCAGCGTGGCGGAGAAGAGCAGTCGCTGGGTACCGCGGGGCGTCTTGTCCATGATGCGCTTGACGCCGGGCAGGAAGCCGAGGTCGGCCATGTGGTCCGCCTCGTCCAGGACTGTGACCTCGATCGCATCCAGGACGACGTGGCCCTGGCCCATCAGGTCCTCGAGGCGGCCGGGGCACGCGACGAGGATGTCGACGCCGGCCCGCAGCGCGGAGACCTGCGGGTTCTGGCCGACACCGCCGAAGATCGTGGTGACGTTGAGCCCCAACGCCTTTGCCAGCGGCGTGATGGTTTCGGCGACCTGGGAGGCGAGCTCACGGGTGGGCAGCAGGACCAGGGCGCGAGGGCGGTTCGGACGGCGGGTGCGGCCGCTGCTGGCGAGCGCGGTCACGGTCGGCAGGGCGAAGGCGACGGTCTTGCCGCTGCCCGTCTTGCCCTTGCCGAGGACGTCGCGGCCGGCCAGCGCGTCCGGCAGCGTCTTGGCCTGGATCGGGAAGGGGGTGGTGATGCCGCGCTCGGCGAGCGAGCGGACGAGCCGTGCGTCGACGCCGAGATCAGCGAAGCCGGGCACAGCAGAGGTGGTGTCAGACAAGGGGTACTGCCTCTCGATGAGGTACGGGGTGGCCGTTGATGCGTGGCGACCCGCGACGTCATCGCGGCATACCTGGGCCTCGTGGTGAGGCACTGCACTCGACCGCGGCCAGGTGGGTTCACCGGAGCCGCTACCCACCAGTGTGACAGATCCGCGGCGCCGTTCCTGCCACTGGGCCTCTGGCGGGCCGATCAGGTGAAGCGCGAGCTCATGCCGAGGCGGACGTTCTGCAGCAACCCGATCGCCAGCCAGGACGCGAACATCGAGGAGCCGCCGTACGACACGAAGGGCAGCGGCAGGCCGGTCACCGGCATGATTCCCAGGTTCATCCCGACGTTCTCGAAGACCTGGAAGGTGAACCAGCACACCACCCCGACCGCGACCAGACGGCCGAAGAGCTCCTCGGCCCGGGCCGCGATCAGCAGACCGCGGACGAGGATGAAGCCTTCCAGCAGCAGGATCGTGGCCGCGCCGAGGAAGCCGAGCTCCTCACCCGCGACCGAGAACACGAAGTCCGTCTGCTGGTACGGCACGAACCCGCCCTGGGTCTGCGTGCCGTGGAACAGGCCCTGCCCGTCCAGGCCACCGCTGCCGATCGCGATGCGCACCTGCCGGGTCTGGTACCCGATCCCGCGCGGGTCGACACTGGGGTCGGCGAAGGCGGTCAACCGGTCCTTCTGGTACGTGTCCAGCACGTTGGTGCCCAGCCCGACCGCGATGCCGACGGCACCGACGACGAGCAGCCCGACCACCCAGCGCGCCGGCGCGCCGGAAGCCGCGACGACCCCCACCAGCAGGGCCGCCAGCACCAGCACCGAGCCGAGGTCCGGCTGGAGCATCACCAGGGCCATGGGGATCGCGGCCACCACCAGAGCCAGCGCCACGTCGACGTGCCGCGGCGTGTCGTCCGCATCACGCTTCTCGGCGAGCAGCAGGGCCAGCGCCACCACGAGCGCCACCTTCGCGAACTCCGACGGCTGCACCGAGAACCCCAGCGGCAGCACGATCCACGAGTGCGAGCCGTTGATGGTCGAGCCCAGCGGGGTGAGCACGACGACGAGCCCGATGATGGACAGCACGTAGAGCACGGGCGAGTAGGCGCGCAGGCCGCGGTAGTCGACCAGGGCGACCGCGCCGCCGAGCAGCAGCCCGATGGCGAGGTTCACCAGGTGCCGGATCATCAGCGCGTCGCCCTCGACGCGACGGGTCGCCGACCAGATGAGCAGGGCGCCGATCAGGGACAGCGCGAGAGCAGCGACCAGCAGCCCCCAGTCGAGCCGCACCCAGACACTGCCGTTCTCGCGCGCCCGGCGGGACCGGGTGTCCAGCCAGCCCATGGTGCTCATCGCGAGGCCCTGACCCGCGGGTCGGGCAGGCCCTGGGTCGAGGCGACCGGCCCCTCCGGGGTCTGGATGGTTCCGTCCGGCCTGATCGTCGGCAGGGCGGCCGGCGGGCGGCCACCGGGCAGGGCCGCCTTCGACTTCACGATCCTGTTGCCCTGCACGCCGTAGATCGCGGAGTAGATGTCCCGCACGATGGGCGCCGCGGTGGTGGCACCGGTGCCACCCTGGCTGACGACGACGGACACGGCGTACTGCGGGTTGTTCGACGGCGCGTACGACGAGAACCACGAGGTGGCCTGCTTTCCGTACACCTCGCCGGTGCCCGTCTTGCCTGCCACCGGCACCGGGAACCCGGCGAACACCCCCCGACCCGTCCCTGACGTCACCACGCCGCGCAGGGCGCTCTGCAGGAACTTCAGCACGTCGTGCCGCAGCGGCACGGTCCCCGCCTTCTTCGGCGCGATGCGCTGCACGACCTTGCCCGCGGGCGACACGATCGCCTTGCCCAGGTGTGGCGTCCAGAGCGTGCCGCCGTTCGCGATGGCCGCGTACACCCGCACCATCTGCAGCGGCGACACGCTCACGTCACCCTGCCCGATCGCGAAGTTCGCCGCGTCACCGCCGCGGAACACGTTGCCGTCGGCGCAGTTCTCCTTGGCCAGCTGGGTCAGGAACGCCGCGCGGGACGGGTCGTCCTTCGCGACTTCCGGGAAGCCGCTCTTCGCCTTGCCGCAGTAGTACTTTCGGGTGTCCTCCCAGTACGCCTGCTTCCAGGCCCGGTCCGGGATCCGGCCGGCGACGTCGTCCGGCAGGTCGATCCCGGTGTCCTTGCCCAGCCCAAACGCCTTGGCCATCGCCACGAACGGGTCCCTGGCGTCGCTGTGGTTGTCCGACCCACCCAGCCGCAGCCACGTCTCGTAGGCGAACTTGTAGAAGATCGTGTCGCAGGACACCACGATCGCCTTGTGCAGGTCGATGGTGCCGTACGCCTCGGACTCGTAGTTGTGGAAGGCGCGCTCCCCCACCTGGTACGAGCTGCCGCACTGGTAGCTGCCGTGCAGGTTGTAGCCGCTCTGCACCGCCGCGGGCAGCGAGACCACCTTGAAGGTGGACGCCGGTGGGAACAGGCCCTGGGTCGCCCGGGAGACCATCGGCGTCCCGGCCCTCTCGTCAGTCAGTCCAGCCAGCTCGGTGTCGGTGATGCCGCCCAGCCACACCTTCGGGTCGTACGTCGGCCAGCTGGCCATCGCGACGATCTGACCGGTGCGCACATCCATCACGACCGCCGCCCCGGAGTCGGCCTTGGTCTTCTTTCCACTGCCCCGGTCCGTGCGCTTGCGCGCCTCCTTGATCCCCTTGGCCAGGGCCTTCTCCGTCGCTGCCTGGACCTTCGCGTCGACGCTGGTGACCACGTAGTTGCCGGCGACCGGCTCCGTGCTGGACAGCTCGCCGGTGACCCGGCCGCGGATGTCGACCCCCACGTCGGTGACACCGGGCGACCCGCGCAGGGCCGTGTCGTACTCCTTCTCCAGACCCGCGCGGCCGACCCGGTCCGTGCGCTGGAGCTCGGCTCGCCCCTCACGCGCCGCCGCCGAGCTCGCCTTCAGCTCCGCGTCGGTCACCGGCCCGAGGTAGCCGAGCAGGTGCGCGGCGTTCACTCCGAGCGGCTCGGGGATCGTGCGGACCGCCTGGAGCTCAGCGGTGACCCCCGGGAAGTCCTCGCTGCGCTCCATGATCTGCAGCGCGATGCGCGGGTCGACGTCCTGCGCCACCGGCACCGGCTGGTAGGGCGCACCGTTGAAGCAGATCGGCGCCTTCGGCGCGCCCTTGGTGCCGCACAGCTGGGTGCGTCCCCAGACGGTCGCGAAGGGTAGCCGCAGCGCCGTGGCCAGCCGGGTGATGAGCGCCCTGCCCTCGTCGGCACTGTCCAGCAGCGTCGTCCGGCTGACCGAGACGACCAGCGCGGACCGGTTCGAGATCAGCGGCCGGCCGCGGTCGTCCAGCACCAGCCCCCGCACCGCCGGCGTGACGATCTCGCGCTCGCGGTTGGTCGAGGCGGCCGCCCGGTACCCGTCAGCGCCGACGACCTGGACCGTGAACAGGCGCGCGCCGAGCGTCACCATCAGGGACAGCACGAACACGCCGACGACGAGCAGCCGGGTGCCGCGGCCCGTGGTGCGCTTCACAGCCGCACCGCCTCGGCCGGGTCGCCCTCCACGAGGCGGTCCAGCAGGACCACCACCGGGACCACGACGAGCGCGCCCAGCACCGCGTACAGGACGGACGCCCCCAGGCCGGTCAGGGTGGAACCGATGCTCTCGCGTCCGCTGAGCAGCGGGATCAGGGCCTGCACGGCGCTCGCCACCAGCGCGGCCGCAGCCGCAGCGGTCACCGGCAGCAGCAGGGACCGCTCACCGGGGCGGTGCCAGCGCCCGGCGACCGCACCGGCCAGCGCGTAGGCGACCGCAGTCAGACCCAGCGGGCCGGCCCCCGGCGGCGTGAGATCGACCAGCAGGCCAGCGGACAGACCCGCCACCACACCGGACGCCGGCCCCCCGAGCAGCGCGAGCGCGACCACGACGAGCAGCGTGAGGTCCGGGGTGGCGCCCGGCCAGGACCAGCGGGCCAGGACGCAGACGTTCAGCAGCTGGGCGAGCACCACGAGCCCGGCGGCCAGCACGATGCGGGGGGCGCTCATCCCGCACCTCCGGTCGCGGTCGGGCTGGCCGTCGCAGTCGGCCGGGGAGGCAGCACGGCGTCGCGCGGGTCGGTGCGCGGCGGCTGGACGACGATGCCGACCAGGTCGAGGCGGGCGGGCTCGACGTAGGGGTTCACCTGCCCGGTCCGGGACAGGGTGCCGGGCGCGGTGCGCACCGACTTCACCTCACCCACCGGCACTCCGGGGACGAACGGCGAGCCGCCGGCGCTGCCCAGGGTGACGAGCCTGGCGCCCGGCACCACCTTGGTCTGCGCGTCCAGCAGCTTCAGGCTCATCGGCAGGTCGTCGTTGCCGGACGCGACCCCGATCAGTCCGCTCGCCTCCAGGCGCACGCCCACCGAGAACGTCGGGTCGGTGAGCAGGAGCACGTCGCAGGTCGTCGGACCCACCCGAACCACGCGGCCCACCAGGCCTTGGCCGGACAGCACCGTGAGCTCGGGCTTCACACCGTCCCGGCTGCCCGCGTCCAGCGTGACCATGCGGTGCGAAGCCTGCTCGGACGAGACGGCGACGACCCGCGCGGCGACCACGCGGTACCGCCCCAGGCCGGCTGTCCTGAGCAGGGCGTCGGCCTCCTCGGCGCGGCGCCGGTCGTCCTGGCTGGCGCGCTCCGCCAGCCGCAGCGCGTCGTTCTGCCGGCGCAGCTCGTCCAGCTGCGCGCGGTTGTGCCCGGTCAGCCCGGAGGCGGCGTCCGAGATCGCCCGGGCAGCGCCGGTGACGGCGCCCTCGGCCGGTCCCAGGACGGTCGAGGTGACCCCGCGCACCCGGTCGCCGGCCCCACCGGGTGAGGCGAACACGTCCAGCAGCAGCAGGGCCGCGGTGAGCACGACCAGCGGGGCGAGGATGGCGCGAGAACGACGCGGTGGGCGTCGCGACGGCCGCGGCACTAGGCGTCCAGGCGAGAGCGGCCCGGAGCGGGGCAGCAGATGGCGTTCACGTCGAGCTCGTCACATACGTCGTTCGGGCACGAGCACACGCTGCAGGGCGTCGAAGTCCTCGACGCACCGACCGGAGCCGAGCGCCACCGACATCAGCGGCTCGTCGGCCACGTGGATCGGCATGCCCGTCTCGTGCCGCAGCCGCTCGTCCAGACCCTTGAGCGACGCGCCGCCCCCGGTCAGCACGATGCCGCGGTCCATGATGTCGCCGGACAGCTCGGGCGGGCACTTGTCGAGGGTGGACTTCACGGCGTCGACGATCGCGTTGACGGGCTCCTCGATGGCCTTGCGGATCTCCTCCGCGCCCACCGTGATCGTCTTCGGCAGGCCGCTGACGAGGTCCCGGCCGCGGATCTCGGCGGTGGGCTCCTCGCTCAGCGGGAACGCCGAGCCGATGCTCATCTTGATCTCCTCGGCGGAGCGCTCGCCGAGCATCAGCGAGTACTCCTTCTTGACGTACTGGATGATCGCGTTGTCCAGCTCGTCCCCGGCCACCCGGATCGACTGGGCCGTCACGATGCCGCCGAGACTGATCACGGCGACCTCGGTGGTGCCGCCACCGATGTCGACGACCATGTTGCCGGTCGGGTCCTCGATGGGCAGGCCGGCGCCTATCGCGGCGGCCATCGGCTCCTCGATGATGTAGACCCGGCGGGCTCCGGCGTGGCTGGCAGCGTCCTCGACGGCGCGGCGCTCGACGCCGGTGATGCCGCTGGGCACGCAGATCACGATGCGCGGCCGGGCGAAGCGCGAGCGCTTGTGCACCTTGTGGATGAAGTAGCGCAGCATCCGCTCGGTGGTGTCGGCGTCGCTGATCACGCCGTCCTTCAGGGGGCGGATCGCCTTGATGTAGCCGGGCGTGCGGCCGATCATCCGCTTGGCCTCGATGCCGACGGCCACCATGCGGCCGGTGTGCTCGTCGATGGCGACGACGCTGGGCTCGTCGAGCACGATGCCGCGCCCTCGGACGTAGACGAGCGTGTTGGCGGTGCCGAGGTCGACGGCCATGTCACGACCGATGAAGGACAGGCTGCTCATGTTGGGGGGTACCACGACTTCCGGATCGCTGACTCAGGAGGTTTCGGACGTCATGGTACGTGGTCGCGCTGACGATTCGGACCAGCCGATCAGGCCAGATGGGGGAACCAGATCGCGATCTCCCGCGATGCGGACTCCGGTGAGTCCGATCCGTGGACGAGGTTCTGCTGGACCTTCAAGCCCCAGTCGCGGCCGAGGTCCCCGCGGATCGTGCCGGGCAGCGCCGCGGTGGGGTCCGTGGCGCCGGCAAGCGCCCGGAAGCCCTCGATGCAGCGCTCGCCCTCGATGACGACGGCGACGACCGGGCCGGAGGACATGAACTCGACGAGCGGCTCGTAGAAGGGCTTGCCCTCGTGCTCGGCGTAGTGCTCGGCGAGGATGTCGCGGCCCACGGTGCGCCGGTCCAGCGCGACCAGCTCGTAGCCCTTCCCCTCGATCCGGTGCAGCACCTCACCGGTGAGGCCGCGACGCACGCCGTCCGGCTTGACGAGGACGAGGCTGCGCTCGGTCATGGGGCACCTTCCGTGGGGGTCGCTGGATCGCGGTCAACCCTAGCCGCCGCCAGCCGCTGGGCCGTGATCGCGTCGGCCTGGGCGCCGAAGTGCAGCGCGGCGAACCAGATGCCGCCGAACAGCAGGCCGACGACGAACATCATCGGCACCCAGAACCCGCTCAGCACGAGGAGCACCTGGACGGCCCAGCCCAGCAGGTACCCGGTCCGGGAGCGCAACAGCCCCGCGGCGAGCAGGCACAGCACCGCCGTCCCGCCGGCGACGATCCCGAGCGTGCGCCCGGACACGTCCGACAGGTCCTTGGCGACCAGCGACGCGAACCCGACGACGAAGACCTCGCCGACCAGCACCATCGCCGCGAAGGACCGCCGCAGCGAGCGGGGCTCCGCCGAAGGGACGTCGTCGCTCACCGCAGCCCCAGGAGGGTCCGGACGTCGGCGGCCATCGTCACCGAGCCCGTGGCCAGCACGCCGGCGCCGAGGTCGCCGTTCCGCTCCGCGAGGTCCACGGCCATCCCGAGGCCCTCGGGCAGGTTGCGGGCGACGTGCACGCGGTCCTCACCGAAGACGTCCCGGGCCACCTCAGCGAGGTCGTCGGGGTCCACCGAGCGCGGGGACGACGTCCGGGTGACGACGACCTCGTCCAGCACGGGCTCGAGCGCGGCGAGGATCCCCTCGGGGTCCTTCTCGCTGAGCACGGCGACGAGGCCGACGAGTCGGGTGAAGGCGAACGCCTCGTCCATGGCGTCCGCCACGACCTGGGCACCGGCCGGGTTGTGCGCGGCGTCCACGACGACGGTGGGGCTGCGTCGGACGACCTCGAGCCGGCCGGGTGAGTCCATGTCCGCGACAGCCGTGCGGACGACGTCCGGGTCGAGCCGTTCCTGACCGCCTCCGACGAACGCCTCGACCGCGGCGATGGCGGTGACCAGGTTGTGCGCCTGGTGCTCGCCGTGCAGCGGGAGGAAGAGGTCCTCGTAGTCGCCGCCCAGCCCGCGGACGCTGAGCAGCTGCCCGCCCACAGCGATCTCGCGGGACAGCAGGCCCACCTGCTGGCCATCGAGGACGACGTCCGCCCCCACCTCGCCGGCACGGGCCAGCAGGACCTCGGCGGCGGGTCGGGTCTGCTGCCCGAGGACGGCAACCGCACCGGCCTTGATGATCCCGGCCTTCTCGGTGGCGATCTGCTCGACCGTCGACCCGAGCAGCCGCTCGTGGTCGATCGCGATCGGCGTGATCACGGCGACCTGGCCGTCGGCGACGTTGGTGGAGTCCCAGGTGCCGCCGAGGCCCACCTCGAGCACGGCGACGTCGACCGGGGCGTCCGCGAACGCCGAGAACGCCATCGCCGTGAGCACCTGGAAGTAGTTGATCTGCGGTTCGCCCGCGTCGGCGCAGCGCTGGTCGATGATCTGCAGGTAGGGGGCGATGTCGTCCCAGGCCGCGACGAAGCGCTGCGGGCTGACCGGCTCGCCGTCGAACGCGATCCGCTCGCGGATGTCGGACAGGTGCGGGCTGGTGAACCGGCCGGTCCGCAGGCCGAGCTCACGCAGCAGGCGCTCGATCATCCTGGACGTCGACGTCTTGCCGTTGGTACCGGTGATGTGCACGACCGGGATGGTGCGCTGGGGGTCGCCCATGAGCTCCATCAGCTGGGTGATGGCCTCGATGGACGGCTCGATCTGGTTCTCGGGGGTGCGGGCCAGGATCGCCTGCTCGACCTCGACCAGGCGGGTGGTCACCTCTTCGTCGTCCGGCACGGGGAAAGCGTACGGGGGTTCGAGGTCGGCCCCCCGCACGGCCCGGAACTCGACCTCCCCGGCCGCCCGACACCGCCGGATCGTGGCAACCCCGCATCACGGGCGATGCGAGGTTGCCACGATCGGCCAGGAACTAGTCGGCCTGGCGCTCCACCTGGACGCGCACCCGCAGCCCGTCGCCCACGCTCGCCTCGGTCACACCCTCGCCGAGCCCGAGCGCCTCGACGTCCGCGGACACCCCGACCTGCACGGCCAGCGTCTCCGACATCAGCAGCCCCTGGTGCTCGGTGAGCGCCTGCCACACCGCGTCGTCGCCGGCGACCGTCAGCCGGATCCGGTCGCTGACGTGCAGTCCGGCGTCCCGACGCGCCTGCTGGACGACGCGGATGACGTCGCGCACGACCCCGACCGCCTCGAGCTCGGGCGTCACCTCGGTGTCCAGGACGACGAACCCCTCGCGGGGCAGCACCCCCACCGCCCGGTGGTCGGACTCCTCGCCGCCGGCCACGACGGTCTCCACGACGTACTCCCCCTCGACGAGCGCGAACCCGCCCGAGGTCACCGTGCCGTCGTCCGCCACCGACCAGTCGCCGGACTTGCTGCCCCGGATGGCGGTCTGCACGTCCTTGCCGAGGCGCGGCCCGGCGGCCCGCGCGTTGACCGTCAGCCGTTGCGTCACGCCGAACTGCGACTCGCCGGCGTCGTCGAGACCGAGCAGCCGCACCTCGCCCACGTTCACCTCGTCGGCGACCAGCGCCGCGAAGTCCGACAGCGCCGCCGCGTCCTCGCCGACCACGGTCAGCGCGGGCAGCGGCAGCCGGACCCGCAGCTGCTCGGCCTTGCGCAGTCCCAGGGCCACGGAGCAGACCTCACGGGTGCGGTCCATCGCCGCGACGAGCGCTTCGTCGGCGGGCAGGTCGGTCGCGTCCGGCCAGTCGGTCAGGTGCACGCTGCGCCCCCCGGTCAGCCCGCGCCAGATCTCCTCCGACGTCAACGGCAGCAGCGGAGCCGCGACCCGGGTGAGCACCTCGAGCGTCGTGTACAAGGTGTCGAAAGCCCCTGCGCTGACCGAGTCGTCCTCACCCCAGAACCGCTCGCGCGAACGCCTGATGTACCAGTTGGTCAGCACGTCCAGGAAGTCGCGCACCGACTGGCACGCCGCGCTCACGTCGTACACGTCGAGCTGGCCCTGCACGACGGACACCAGGTCGCGCAGCTTCGCCAGCAGGTACCGGTCCAGCACGTCGTCCGACGACGTCGACCACTTCGCGTCGTAGCCCGCTCCCCCGCCGAAGGCGTTGGCGTACAACGAGAAGAAGTACCAGGCGTTCCAGAGCGGGATGAGCACCTGGCGCACGCCGTCGCGGATGCCGCGCTCGGTCACCACGAGGTTTCCCCCGCGCAGCACCGGCGACGACATCAGGAACCAGCGCATCGCGTCGGAGCCGTCGCGGTCGAAGACCTCTCGCACGTCCGGGTAGTTGCGCAGGCTCTTGCTCATCTTGCGACCGTCGTCGCCGAGCAGGATCCCGTGGCTCACGCAGCTGCGGAACGCGGGACGGTCGAACAGCGCCGTGGCCAGCACGTGCATCGTGTAGAACCAGCCGCGGGTCTGCCCGATGTACTCGACGATGAAGTCGCCCGGGTAGTGGTGCTCGAACCAGTCCGCGTTCTCGAACGGGTAGTGCACCTGGGCGAACGGCATCGAGCCGGACTCGAACCAGCAGTCCAGCACCTCCGGCACCCGGCGCATGGTCGACCTCCCCGTCGGGTCGTCCGGGTTGGGCCGGGTCAGCTCGTCGATGTACGGCCGGTGCAGGTCCTCCGGACGCACGCCGAAGTCGCGCTCCAGCTCGTCCAGCGAGCCGTACACGTCGACCCGCGGGTACGTCGGGTCGTCCGACGTCCAGACCGGGATCGGGCTGCCCCAGTAGCGACTCCGGCTGATCGACCAGTCGCGGGCGTTCTCCAGCCACTTGCCGAAGGACCCGTCCTGGATGTGGTCGGGCACCCAGGTGATGTTCTGGTTGAGCTCGACCATCCGGTCGCGGAACTGGGTCACCTTGACGAACCAGCTCGACACCGCGCGGTAGATCAGCGGCTGGTCGCAGCGCCAGCAGTGCGGGTACGGGTGGTCGTAGGACTCCAGGCGCAGCAGCAGCCCTGCGTCGCGCAGGTCGCCGGTGATCGCCTTGTTCGCCTCGAAGACGTGCTGCCCGGCGTACGGCGGCACCTCGGCGGTGAACTCGCCCTTGGCGTCCACCGGGACGACCGGCTCGATGCCGGCCGCGTCGGTGACGACCTTGTCCTCCTCACCGAAGGCCGGTGCGATGTGCACGATGCCGGTGCCCTCGTCGGTGGTGACGTAGTCGGCCTCGAGCACCTGGTGGGCGTTCTCGCGCCCGGCGAAGAAGTCGAACGGCGGGGTGTAGCGACGGCCCAGCAGGTCGGCGCCGGTCAGCCGCTCGACCAGCCGACCGGTCTCGGCGGCGTGCTCGACGTCGCGCAGCCCGAGCTCACGCTCGTAGTGCCCCAGGCGGTCCGCGGCCAGGACGACGCGCTCGCCGGCGAACGCACCCTCGGCGGGGCCGGTCACCACGACGTAGTCCACAGCCGGGTTCACGGCAGCGGCGAGGTTGCTCGGGAGCGTCCACGGGGTCGTCGTCCAGATCAGCGCGTACTCGCCCGTCTCCAGCTTCAGCCCGACCGTCACCGCCGGGTCCTGACGCTGCCGGTAGACGTCGTCCATCCGGGTCTCGGTGTTCGACAGCGGGGTCTCGCAGCGCCAGCAGTAGGCCAGCACGCGGAAACCCTCATAGATCAACTCCTTGTCCCACAACGACTTGAACGCCCACATCACCGACTCCATGTAGTCGGTGTCCAACGTCTTGTAGTCGTTGTCGAAGTCGACCCACCGGGCCTGCCGGTTGACGTACTCCTCCCAGTCCTTGGTGTACGCCAGCACCGAGGAGCGGCAGATGTCGTTGAACGTCTCGACGCCCATCGCCTCGATCTCGGACTTGTGGTGGATCCCGAGCTGCTTCTCGGCCTCGACCTCGGCAGGCAGGCCGTGGCAGTCCCAGCCGAACCGGCGCTCGACCCGCCGGCCGCGCATCGTCATGTAGCGCGGGACGACGTCCTTGACGTAGCCGGTCAGCAGGTGGCCGTAGTGCGGCAGACCGTTGGCGAACGGCGGCCCGTCGTAGAAGACGAACTCGTTGCTGCCGTGCTCGCCGGCCTCGCGCTGCTCGATGCTCGCGCGGAAGGTGCCGTCGGCGTCCCAGTAGCGCCCGATGCGCTCCTCGACCGCCGGGAAGCGTGGGCTGGCGGGCACCTCGGCGGTGCCGTGGTCATCGGGGCCGACCTTGGGGTACGTCATCGGTGCCTCTCGCGGGTGCGCTCGTCACTGCTGCCCACGAGGACGACGTCGGCCGGTTGGTCCGGACGGCACCGCGGTACCACCTCGCTTGCCCGTCCACCTGCTCGGCGGGCCACTCGTCGCCGGCTGGGGTGCGGGCCGGTCCGCCCGGTTCTACCAGGCACCCGAGGGCGCCGTTCTTCCGGAGGCTCCCCGGTGATGGCCGGATCAGTGCCTGCCCTCCATCGTAGCCACCACGGCCGCCTGGTCGAAACCGACTTGTGCGCACCTCCGGGACGCGGAACCTCCGTCGACGGCGACCAACCCCGCGATCAAGATCCACGGTGGAGCGGCCGAAAGACCAAGGGTGAGCACCAACGACCCGTTCCCGCCGCCCCCCGCCGGACAGCCGGCCAACCAGTTCGGGACGCCGTCCAGCCAGTTCGGCACACCGTCCAGCCAGTTCGGGACGCCGTCCAGCCAGTTCGGCACGCCACCCGGCCAGTTCGGCGCGCCCGCCGGGCCCGCCCAACCGACCCCGTTCGGCTACGCGGGCGCTCCCGCCGCTGGCTGGGGCTCACCGCCCGCGCCGGCCAAGCGCGGTCTCACCGGCCCCACGCTGGTCGCCCTGGCGCTCGGGCTCGCTCTGCTCGTCGGTGGCGGGCTCGCACTGCGGTACTACGTGTTCCCCGACCTGTCCAAGCCGATCGACCTGCCCGCCGTGGCCGCGGGCCTCGCGCAGAACGCCGGCACGGGCACCAACAGCGTCACGATCCAGGCCAAGGACGGCGACGGCCGCGCCCAGGCGATGGCGGTCTACGCCGACGAGCAGACCCGCCCGACGACCGTCGTGCTGCTGATGGCCGGGCGGGGGGTCAAGGGAAACAAGGACTTCGACCTCCCGACGACGATGCAGGTGTCCAAGGTCGGCAAGCTCACCTGCACGGCTGAGACGGACTCCGCCACGCTCCTCGGCTCGGCCCCGCAGGCCTCCGGCTCGCTCAAGGTCAGCGGGCTGGCCACCGGCGCGGTGTGCTGGCGCACGAGCCGTCACCTGACGCTGATGGCCGGCGCGTTCTCCGCCAACGGGTCCGCGCGGGTCACCGCGATCCAGGCCGTGAACGACGCCTGGCGCGCCCAGTAGGTCCCAGCCGCTCGTCCCAGGAGAAACCCGGACGCGACCACCCCCGCTCGTCTGGGAGAATCCTCGGCATGCCGAATACCCCGCGCGTGCCCGACAAGCCCACCCTCGACGGCCTCGAGGATCGCTGGGTGGCCGTATGGCGCGAGCAGGACACGTACGCGTTCGACCGCACCGCACCCCGTGAGCAGGTGTTCTCGATCGACACGCCGCCGCCGACGGTGAGCGGCAGCCTGCACGTCGGTCACGTCTTCAGCTACACGCACACCGACCTGATCGCCCGCTTCCAGCGGATGACCGGCAAGAGCGTGTTCTACCCGATCGGCTGGGACGACAACGGCCTGCCGACCGAGCGGCGCGTGCAGAACTACTTCGGGGTGCGCTGCGACCCGTCGCTGCCCTACGACCCGGACTTCGAGCCCCCGGCCAAGCCGGACGCGAAGCGCCAGATCCCGGTCAGCCGTCCCAACTTCGTCGAGCTGTGCACGCAGCTGACCGCCGAGGACGAGAAGGCCTTCGCCGCCGTGCTGCAGCACCTCGGCCTCTCGGTGGACTGGTCGACGCTCTACGAGACCATCGGGGTCGACGCCCGGACGGCGGCTCAGCGCGCGTTCCTGCGCAACCTCGCGCGTGACGAGGCCTACCAGAGCGAGGCGCCGAGCCTGTGGGACGTCAGCTTCCAGACGGCGGTCGCCCAGGCCGAGCTGGAGGCTCGCGAGTACCCGGGGCACTACCACCGGGTCACCTTCCACGGCGCGGACGGCCCGGTGGCCATCGAGACGACCCGACCCGAGCTCATCCCGGCGGTGGTCGCGCTGATCGCGCACCCGGACGACGAGCGCTACCAGCCGTTGTTCGGCACCACCGTGCGCTCACCCCTGTTCGACGTCGAGATCCCGGTGCTCGCGCACCCGGCGGCCGAGATGGACAAGGGCGCGGGCATCGCCATGTGCTGCACCTTCGGTGACCTCACCGACGTCACCTGGTGGCGCGAGCTGCAGCTGCCGACCCGCGCGGTGGTCGGTCGCGACGGGCGGATCCTGCGGGACACCCCCGAGTGGATCAGCACGGACGCCGGGCGCGAGCTGTACGGCCGGCTCGCGGGCCTGACGACGTTCTCGGCGCGCGAGACGCTCGTGCAGGCGCTGCGCGACAGCGGCGACCTGCAGGGCGAGCCGACTGCGACCCAGCGGATGGCGAACTTCTACGAGAAGGGCGACAAGCCGCTCGAGATCGTCACCAGCCGTCAGTGGTACATCCGCAACGGCGGCCGGGATGAAGCGTTGAAGGCGACCTTCGTCGAGCGCGGCCACGAGCTGAAGTTCGTCCCGGAGTTCATGGCGCACCGCTACGAGAACTGGGTCAGCGGCCTGAACGGCGACTGGCTGATCAGCCGCCAGCGCTTCTTCGGGGTGCCCTTCCCGGTCTGGTACCGGCTCGACGACGCCGGCGAGATCCGCTACGACGACCCGATCGTGGCGGAGGAGTCGGCGCTGCCGGTCGACCCGTCGTCCGATCCCGCCCCCGGCTTCCGCAACGACCAGCGCGGCGTCCCGGGGGGGTTCATCGGTGACCCGGACGTCATGGACACCTGGGCGACGTCCTCGCTCACCCCGCACATCGCCGGCGGCTGGGAGCGCGACGCGGACCTGTTCGAGCGCGTGTTCCCGATGGACCTCAACACGCACGCGCACGAGATCATCCGCACCTGGCTGTTCTCCCGCGTCGTCCGAGCGCACTACGAGAACGGTTCGCTGCCGTGGGCCCGATCGATGATCAGCGGCTTCGTGGTCGACCCGGACCGCAAGAAGATGAGCAAGTCGAAGGGCAACGCGGTCGTGCCGACCGAGATCCTCGAGAAGTTCGGCACGGACGCGGTGCGCTGGCGGGCGGCCATGGCTCGCCCGGGGATGGACTCCCCGTTCGACGAGAGCCAGATGAAGGTCGGACGCCGGCTCGCCATCAAGGTGCTGAACGCGACGAAGTTCGTGCTCGGCGCCGGCGCCAGCATCGACGCCGGCCCGGTCACCGAGCCGCTGGACGCCTCGATGCTGGCCGGCCTCGCCGAGGCGGTGCGCGAGGCGGGTGAGGCCTTCGCCGCCTTCGACTACACCCGCGCGCTCGAGGTCAGCGAGCGGTTCTTCTGGTCCTTCTGCGACGACTACGTCGAGCTCGTCAAGGAGCGCGCCTACGGCGAGGAGTCCGCCGACGCCGCCGCCACCGGCTCGGCGCGGGCCGCGCTGGCCATCGCCCTGTCGGTGCAGCTGCGGCTGCTCGCGCCGATCATGCCCTTCGTCACCGAGGAGGCGTGGTCGTGGTGGCAGGACGGCTCGATCCACCGGGCGCCGTGGCCGACGGTGGACGAGCTGGTCGGCCTGAGCGCGTCCGCGCGCGACGGGGACGCCGGGCTGCTGCCCGTCGTCGCGACCGCGTTGGCGGGGGTGCGGGGCGCGAAGTCCCAGGCGAAGGTCTCGCAGCGCACGGCCGTCGCACGCGCCGAGGTGAGCGCGCGGCCGGCGGACGTCGAGCGGCTGCGGGCCGGTGCGGCGGACCTGCGAGCAGCGGGCGGCATCGACGAGCTCGTCCTGCTGGACGGCGCTGCGGACGCGGACGGCGTGTACGTCGCGGCGGTCGAGCTGGTCGCCCAGGCGCCGATCGGCTGATCCGCCACGCCCGGGAGCGAAACCGCACGCCGCCACTGCTCAAGCGTCCTCCCGGCCCTGCCGAAAGGGAGGAGTCGGCGGGAGCATCCCGCCAGTGGTGAGAGGGACGTCGAAATGGGTGGCCTAGCACTGGTCGTCACGGTGATCTTCGCGGTCATCGCGGTGGCCTCGGCCGTCGTGCTCGCCGTCATGCTCGTGGCGCGCGACCGCGAGCGGGAGCGCGTCGCCCGTCGCGACCCGCTGACCCAGCTCGGCAACCGCCGCATGCTCACCGAGGCGGCCGACCGGCTGCTCGGCGACCTCAGTGACCTGGACGCGGTCGACGGCAACGGCTCGCACGGTCCGGCGCTGCTGCTGGTGGACCTGGACGGGTTCAAGGACGTCAACGACACCCTCGGCCACATCGCCGGCGACGAGGTCCTCGTCGAGGTGGCGCAACAGCTCGTCGCCTCGGCCGGTAGCGACGCGCTGGTCACCCGGCTGGGTGGCGACGAGTTCGCCGTCCTCATCCGCGGTCCGATCAACGTCTCTGGCGCCAGCGTCCGGGCCAAGCGCATCCTGGGCGCGCTGACGCTCAGCGAGTTCCAGGCCCGGGGGGTGTCCATCGACATCCGCGCGAGCATCGGGGTCACCGTCGCACCGCAGGACGGCCGCACCCTCAGCGACCTGCTCCAGCACGCCGACATCGCGATGTACCAGGCCAAGCGCGAGCGCGCCGGCGTCGCGACGTACGACCCGGCGTTCGACGACCACTCGACCGACCGGCTGGAGACGCTCGCCCACCTGCGTGAGGCGATGCTCGAGGACCAGCTGCACGTGCGCTACCAGCCGGTGATCCGCGCCGACGACCACACCCTGACCGGCTTCGAGGCGCTGCTGCGCTGGCAGCACCCCGAGCGTGGCCTGCTCCTGCCCGCGGAGTTCATCCCGATCGCCGAGCGCACCAGCCTGATCCACGCCCTCACCCGCTGGGTGCTGCTCACCGCCGTCCGGGACGCGACGCGCTGGCGCCAGGAGGGGCTGCAGGCCACGGTCGCGGTCAACATCAGTCCGATGTCCTTGGAGTTCGGCCTGCTCGGCATCGTCGAGGAGGTGCTGGCGCTGCACCGCTGGCCCGCCGAGCTGCTGGTGCTGGAGATCACCGAGAGCGCCGTCACCGACAACCCCGACACCGCCCGCGCGGTGGTGGGCTCGCTGCGTGACCGCGGCATCCAGGTCTCCGTGGACGACTTCGGCGCCGGCTTCACCAGCCTGAGCCAGCTGCGCGGCCTGCCGGTGCACCAGCTGAAGATCGACCGTCAGTTCATCACCCAGCTCGAGCGCTCCCCCAGCGACGACGCCGTCGTCACGTCGATCATCGAGCTGGGGCACCGGCTCGGGTTGTCGATCGTGGCCGAGGGCGTCGAGACCGAGGCGACGGCGGCCCGGTTGGTCGAGCTGGAGTGCGACGACCTGCAGGGGTTCTGGTTCGCGCGGCCCATGATCGCCAGCGAGGTGCTCGGCTGGGCCAGCGAGCACGCCGCGAGCCGGACGACGAGCGCCGTCGCAGCGGCCGCGGCGTCGGCCGCCGCTGCCACCGCCGCCGTCAGCGGCCCCGTCGACTGACCGAGGCCCCACCTTCTTGTCGCCCCCTTGTCCGTCCTGTCAGGTTGCGGAGACATGGGGATAGACCAGTGCCCTACCCGGATGGACGCCGGACGCCGTCCTCGCACCGTGGCGGGATTCCTGGCACCGGACCCGGGCAGCGTTGACGGCAGCGCCGCGCGCGCGCAGTAGGCTCGCCGCCGTGATCGCCGGAGGGGGAAAGCAGCGCCTCGTCGTGGCCCTCGCCGTCGGCGCCGTCCTGGTCGTCTGGGCGGCGACGACCGGCAGCACCCACCTGATCGACACGCCCCGGTTCGGCGCCAGCCCGCTGCCACCCACCGACGTGGCCAGCCCGACCACGACGATCCCGAGCGGGACGTCCACCGCCGACCCCACCACCACCACCCCGACGCCCTGGGCGGACCTGCACTGGCTCGGCTACCTGATCGCGGTCGCGTTCGTCGTTGCCCTCGGCGCCCTGGTCGTGCTCGGCCTCCTCCGGCTGGTCAACCGCCTGCGCTCCCACAGCCTCGACCTGCCGACGGCCCCGGCGGGCTTCGAACCCGAGCCCGATCCCGAGCTCGAGGTGGCCCGCGAGCTCAGTCAGCGCCGCGAGCGCCAGCTGGACGCGCTCCGTCACGGCACCCCGCGCAACGCCATCGTGGCGTGCTGGCTCGACCTCGAGGACGCGGTCGAGGCGAGTGGCGTGTCACCGGCGCCCCATCAGACCGCCGAGGAGCTCACCCAGCGGGTCCTGCGCGAGCTCGCGGTGGACCCCTCCTCGATCGGCGACCTCGCTCGCCTCTACCGCGAGGCCCGGTTCTCCCGGCACGCGATGGGCGAGGCCGACCGGGCGGCGGCACAGTCCGCCATCGAGCGCCTGCACGCGGACCTCGGTGCGGGCGCCGTCCCGCCGGCCTCGCCATGAGTGGCCCCTGGACGCGCGGACGACGGGTCGGCACGCTCCTCGTCTGGGCCGCGATCTGCGGGTTCGGCTACCTGGCGGGGCTGCACCCGTCGCCCGTGGGGCTGGCCGCGGCGGTCGGCGCGACGTCCCTGGTGCTCTGGACCGTGGTGGACCTTTCCGGACTCGTCCGGGCACCGTCCTGGTTCGCCCACGTCCGTGACCCCGAGGTGAGCTGGCGGGGGGACCCGCGGTTGACCCGGCTGCACCGCACGATGGCCAGCACCGGTCGCTCTCGGGCCAGCGCCGTCGAGGCCCACATGCTGCTGTCCCGCGTCGTCGACGACCGGTTGCGGGACCTGCACGGCATCCAGCGGGCCCAGCACCCCGAGCGGGCTCGACCGCTGCTCGGACCCGACCTGCAGGCCTTCCTGGACGACCCCCGGAAGGTCCCCACCGACCCGGCGGCGCTGACCGCGCTGCTCGAGCGAATCGAGGCCCTGTGACGACCACCCCACCCGCCGAGCTCTCCCTGCCGGAGACCACCGCGCTCGCCCACCGGGTGCTGGACGAGGTCGAGCGCGCGGTGGTCGGCAAGCGCGAGTCGCTCACGCTGGTCCTGGCCGCGGTCCTGGCCGGCGGGCACGTGCTGCTCGAGGACTACCCCGGCCTCGGCAAGACCCTGGCGGCACGCTCGTTCGCGAGCACGCTCGGGCTGGACTTCTCACGGGCCCAGTTCACGCCGGACCTGCTGCCCGCCGACCTGACCGGGTCGTTCGTCTACGACCAGGGCAAGGGCGAGTTCGCCTTCCGTCCCGGCCCGCTGTTCGCCGGGCTGCTGCTGGCCGACGAGATCAACCGGACGCCACCCAAGACCCAGTCCGCACTGCTCGAGGCCATGCAGGAGCGGCAGGTCACCGTCGAGGGGCAGACCTTCCGGCTGCCCGCCCCGTTCCACGTGCTGGCCACCGCCAACCCGGTCGAGTACGAGGGCACCTACCCGTTGCCGGAGGCGCAGCTCGACCGCTTCCTGCTGCGGGTGTCCTTCGGTTACCCGACCCCGGCCCAGGAGTGGGACGTGCTGGCCCGGCGGGTCGAGCGTCAGCAGGAGGAGGTGGCCCTGTCCCCCGTGACCGACGCCGCCGGGCTGCTCGCGATGCAGCGGGCGGTCGAGCGGGTGGACGTCGAGGCCAGTGTCGGGCAGTACTGCGTCGCCCTCGCCACCGCGACCCGCGAGCACCCGCAGGTGCTGGTCGGCGCCTCACCGCGGGGCTCGCTGGGCCTGATGCTCACCGCCCGCGCCTGGGCGGTGCTGGACGGCCGGGACTTCGTGGTGCCGGAGGACGTCAAGGCGGTGGCGGGCACCGTGCTCGCCCACCGCATCACGCTGCGCCCCGAGCTGTGGATGAGCAACGTCTCGGCCTCGGACGTCGTGGCCACGGTGCTGGGCGACGTCGCCACGCCGTCCGCCCGCGAGCGGCTGAGCAGCTGACCTCGGTGTCGACGCAGCGATCGACCACGGACGCCGGGTGGCGGCCGACTGCGGCGCAGGTGCGCGCCGTCGGCTGCGGGAGCGCCTTCGCGGTGGCGGCCGTGCTCACCGGGCGCCCCAACGTGCTGCTCCTCGCGGTTCCGCTGGTGGTCGTGTTCGTCTGGTCGCTGACGCTGCGGCCCGACCCGGCCCGCTCGGTGTCCGTCACCGTGACCGCGGATCCGGCGCGGTTGCGTGAGGGCGCCGTCTCGCGCTGGCGGGCGCAGGTCGAGCCCGCCCGGCGGGTCGAGCACGTGGTCGCCGCGCTCGACCACGACCGCTGGCTGCAGCCGCAGACGGACACGCCGAGTCTCGGGCTGGCTCCCGGCTCCGTCGCGCCGCTCCTGCTCCTGCAGGCCCAGCTCCGACCTCGGCGGTGGGGAGGACGCCGGGCCGGACCCGCGACCGTGTCACTGACCAGCGCCTGGGGGGCCTACCGGCTGGTGCCGCCCGTGCTGCCCGAGCGGAGCGTCACCGTGCTGCCGCAGCCCGCCGCGTTCGACAGCAACGCACCCGCCCCGCACCCGAACGGGCTGGTGGGGCCGGACCGGGGCCGTCGGGTCGGCGACGGGTCGGAGTTCGCCGGCATCCGCCGCTTCCAGGTCGGCGACCGGTTGCGTCGGGTGCACTGGCCCGTCTCGCTGCGCACGGGGCAGCTGCAGGTGGTCACCACGCACGCCGACCAGGACAGCGAGGTGGTGCTCGTGGTGGACGCGCTCGGCAGCGTCGGCCTCGACACCGACGTGACTGCGAGCAGCCTCAGCACGAGCGTGCGCGCCGCCGGAGCCCTGGCCGAGCACCACCTGCACCGCGGCGACCGGGTGTCCCTGACGTCGGTGGGCGGGGTGCGCGCGGTGCGCGTGCCCGCGCGGTCCGGCCGCCGGCACGCGTTCCGGGTGATCGAGGTGCTGGCGCGGATCGAGCCGCAGGGCCGCAGCCGCCGCACGCACCTGCACCGCGGGCTCGGCGTGCGGGCGGGCTCCCTCGTGCTGGTGGTCTCGCCGCTGCTGGACGAGGAGATCATCACGACGCTGCACGTCCTGTCCGGTCGCGGGCTGACCGTCGTCGCGGTCGACACGTTGCCGGATCCGGCCCAGCTGGGTGCGGCGGACCTCACGATCGACACCGACTCCGGCGACCCCTGGGTCGGGCCGGTGTGGCGGCTTCGGCTGCTGGAGCGCGCTGCGGCCGTCCGCGGGCTGCAGCAGGCAGGGGTGGCGGTCGTGCCCTGGCGCGGGCCCGGCAGCCTCGACCACGTGCTGCGCGAGGTCGGCGCCCGCGGCTCGCGGGTCCGGGCGGTCTCGCGATGAGCCCCCAACCGGTCAGCTGGGGTCTGCTGCGGCGGACCGTGCACACGGTCGTCCTGCTCAGTGCCGAACAGCAGTGGCTGCGCGCCGTCGTCCTGGTCACGCCGCCCCTGGCGGTGCTGTGCGCCGTCGCCGCGGGTGCGCCGGCACCCGGGGCCGCCCTGGTCGGGGCGGCCCTGCTGGGCCTGGCCTCGGCCGCTCGCCCGGACTCGCACTGGCCGGCTGCGGCGCTGGCAGCCGTCGGCGTCTACTGGCTCGGGTGGGGCCCGGCGGGTCTGTCCTGGTGGTCGCTGGCCGCGGCGCTCCTGCTGCTCGGCTGCCACGCGGCCGCCGCCCTGGCCTCCCTCGGCCCGCCGGGGATGCGGGTGGACGCCGTCACCTGGCGCACCTGGGCACGGCGGACCTCAGTGGTCGCGGCCGCGACGGTGGGCGTGTGGGCGCTCGCCTGGGGGCTGGGTCGCCTGGCCGACACCGGTCACCTCGTGCTGACCGTGCTGGGCCTGCTCGCCGTCGCTGTGGTGACCGCAGGGGCATTGACCCGGCCGACGTCCGACTGAAGGCCGCCCGACAGACGACCGGACGCTCAGGCCGACTTCTCGCGCGGGGCGCGCTTGCGCGGCTCGGGGGTGTCCCGACGGACGATGGTCGGGTTCACGTTGTCGAGCACGACCTCCTTGGTGACCACCACGCGAGCGATGCCGTCGTCGCTCGGGACGTCGAACATCACGGGCAGCAGCACCTCCTCCATGATGGCGCGCAGGCCACGGGCCCCGGTGCCGCGCAGGATGGCCTGGTCCGCGACCGCCTCGAGCGCGTCCGCCGTGAACTCCAGCTCGACGCCGTCGATCTCGAACATCCGCTGGTACTGCTTGGACAGCGCGTTGCGCGGCGCGGTCAGGATCTGCACCAGCGCGTCCCGGTCGAGGTTGGACACGGTCGTGATGACCGGCAGCCGGCCGATGAACTCCGGGATGAGCCCGAACTTCATCAGGTCCTCCGGCATGACGTCGGCGTAGCTGTCCGACGCCTGGTCGGCCGCCGTGTGCAGCTTCGCGCCGAAGCCGAGACCCTTCTTGCCGGCCCGCTGCTCGATGAGCTGGTCCAGCCCGGCGAAGGCACCGCCCACGATGAACAGCACGTTCGTCGTGTCGATCTGGATGAACTCCTGGTGCGGGTGCTTGCGCCCACCCTGCGGGGGCACGCTGGCCGTCGTCCCCTCGAGGATCTTCAGCAGGGCCTGCTGGACTCCCTCACCGGACACGTCCCGGGTGATCGACGGGTTCTCGCTCTTGCGGGCGATCTTGTCGACCTCGTCGATGTAGATGATGCCCGTCTCGGCCTTCTTGACGTCGTAGTCGGCCGCCTGGATCAGCTTGAGCAGGATGTTCTCGACGTCCTCGCCGACGTAGCCCGCCTCCGTCAGCGCGGTGGCGTCAGCGATCGCGAACGGCACGTTGAGCATCCGGGCGAGGGTCTGCGCGAGGTAGGTCTTGCCACAGCCGGTGGGACCGATGAGCAGGATGTTCGACTTGGCGAGGTCGATGGTCTCCTCGCCCTTGCGGCTCGGCTCACCGGCCTGGATGCGCTTGTAGTGGTTGTAGACGGCGACGGCGAGCGCCTTCTTCGCCGGCTCCTGGCCCACCACGTACTGCTCGAGGAAGTCGAAGATCTCGCGCGGCTTGGGCAGCTCGTCGAGGCCGAGCTCGCTGGTCTCGGCGAGCTCCTCCTCGATGATCTCGTTGCAGAGATCGATGCACTCGTCGCAGATGTAGACCCCGGGACCGGCGATCAGCTTCTTGACCTGCTTCTGGCTCTTTCCGCAGAAAGAGCACTTGAGCAGGTCACCCCCATCACCGATGCGCGCCACGTGCGGGTCCTCCCTCAGTCGCGATCGTCCGGGCCAGGACGTCGAGTTTCGTTCAGCGACGGTACCTCGCCCGATGCGGCACCGCTCCTATTGAACGCCGGTGTCGGCGCGCGAGTCAGCCCTGTACGCCCAGGGCAGAACCGGCCTAGTCGTTCGACGCCTTGCGGCTGACCAGCACCTCGTCGACCAGGCCGTACTCCTTGGCCTGGGCGGCCGTCAGGATCTTGTCGCGCTCGATGTCCTTGCGCACCTGCTCGGCCGTGCGACCCGAGTGCAGCGCGAGCGTGTCCTCGAGCCAGCCGCGCATGCGCAGGACCTCGTTGGCCTGGATCTCCAGGTCACTGGCCATGCCGCCGGTGCCCTCCATCGCGGGCTGGTGGATCAGGATCCGCGCGTTCGGCAGGGCGTACCGCTTGCCCTGGGCGCCGGCGCCCAGGATCACGGCCGCGGCGGACGCCGCCTGGCCGAGCACGTAGGTCTGGATGTCCGGACGGACGTACTGCATCGTGTCGTAGATCGCCGTGAGGGCCGTGAACGAGCCACCGGGCGAGTTGATGTACATGAGGATGTCGCGGTCCGGGTCCTGCGACTCCAGCACGATCAGCTGGGCGATGATGTCGTCGGCGGACGCGTCGTCCACCTGCACGCCGAGGAAGATGATGCGGTCCTCGAAGAGCTTCGTGTAGGGGTCGAGGCGCTTCATCCCGTAGGACGTGCGCTCCTCGAACTGGGGCAGGATGTAGCGGCTGCTGGGGGCCGGGGCCGCCAGCCGGCCGTACGGGCCGGGGACCTGCAGGCCGCCGTGCGGGGTGGGGACGCTCATCGCGCTGGATCTCCTGATCGGTCGAAGCGAAGGGGTGTGGTCGGGGCGGCCGTCAGTCGGTCGTGCCCGCGCCGCCGCGGGCCTCGCTGGCGCTCTCGATGACGTGGTCGACGAAGCCGTACTCCTTGGCCTGCTCGGACGTGAACCAGCGGTCGCGGTCCGAGTCGGCCTCGATCTGCTCCACCGGCTGGCCGGTGTGCTGGGAGATGAGGTCGGCCATCTGCTTCTTGATGTGCAGCATCTGCTCGGCCTGGATCTTGATGTCGCTGGCCGTGCCGCCGATGCCGCCGGAGGGCTGGTGCATCATGATCCGCGCGTGCGGCGTGGCGTAGCGCTTGCCCGGCGTGCCCGCGGAGAGCAGGAACTGGCCCATCGAGGCCGCGAGCCCCATGGCCACCGTCGCGACGTCCGGCTGGACGAACTGCATGGTGTCGAAGATGGCCATGCCGGCCGTCACCGAACCGCCCGGGGAGTTGATGTACAGCCAGATGTCGCGCTCGGGGTCCTCCGCGGCGAGCAGCAGCAGCTGCGCGCAGATCGCGTTCGCGTTGTCGTCGCGGACCTCGGAGCCGAGGAAGATGATGCGCTCCTTCAGCAGCCGGTTGTAGATGTGGTCGTCCAGGCCTACCGCCGACTGAGGGCCTGCGGCCTGGATGCTTCCGGACTCGCTCACGCTGGTCTCCCTGATGTGATGACTGCTGCGGCATCGTTCGCCGTCCTGGCAAGGACCCTAACGTCGACCCCCGACGCTCCACTCCCGAGAACCCCCGGTGTTCGCCGTGAGCGCAGCCCGCTCAGGTCGGCCCCGCGGGTGTTCGCGGACGGCGAAGGGGCACCGGACGTCGTCCGGTGCCCCTTCGCGGGTCGTCGAGCGATCAGCTCTCGTCGGCAGCGACCTCGGCGTTGGCCTCGGGCACCTCGGCGCCGGCCTCGTCGGCGTCCGCGGGGCGCAGCTGCTCGAGGTCCACGGCGTTGCCGCTGGCGTCGGTGATGGCCACCTGCTCCAGCACGACCGCGAGCGCCTTGCGGCGGGCGACCTCGGCGACCATGGACTGGACCTGACCGGCCTCGTCGACGGCCTGGGCGAACGCGTCCGGCGACATGCCGTACTGCTGGGCGCTCATCACCAGGTACTCGACGAGCTCGGGCTGGCTGACGGAGACCTTCTCCTGCTCGACGATGGCGTCCAGCAGGAACTGCGCCTGCAGGGCCTTCGTCGCGTTCTCGCTGACCTCGGCGCGGTGCTCGTCGTCCTCGAGACGGTCCTCGCCCTCGAGGTGCGAGTGCACCTCAGCCTCGACCAGCGCGGCCGGGACGGGGATGTCGGCGGCCTCGAGCAGCGCGTCCAGCACCTTGTCGCGGGCCTGGACGCCCTGCTGCAGCTTCTTGCCGCGCTCGGCCTGCGAGCGCAGGTCGGCGGTCAGCTCGCCCAGGGTGTCGAACTCGCTGGCCAGCTGGGCGAACTCGTCGTCCAGCTCGGGCAGCTCACGCTCCTTGACCGACTGCACCGTGACGGTGACGGCGGCCTCCTGGCCCTCGCGGTCGCCACCGGCCAGCGGCGCGGCGAAGTCCTTGGTCTCCCCGGCGGACATGCCGACGAGCGCGTCGTCCAGGCCCTCGAGCATGTTGCGGCTGCCGATCTCGTACGAGACACCGGTGACCGCGTCGATCTCGTCGCCGTCGATCTCGGCCTTGAGGTCGATCGAGACGAAGTCCCCCTCGACCGCAGCCCGCTCGACGCCCACCAGGGTGCCGAAACGCTGCCGCAGCGCGGTGATCTCGGAGTCCACGTCCGCCTCGTCGACGACCACGTCGTCGACCTCGACGGCGAGCGTCGCGTAGTCGGGCAGGGTGATCTCGGGGCGGACGTCGACCTCGACGCTGAACTTCAGGTCGCCGCCCTCAGCGGGGTCGGGAGCCTCGGTGATCTCCACCTCGGGCTGGCCGAGGGGGCGGATCTTCGCCTCCTCGACGGCCTGGCCGTAGAAGGTGGGGAGCGCGTTGTTGACGGCCTCCTCCAGCACGGCGCCCCGACCGACCCGCTGGTCGATGATGCGGGCCGGCACCTTGCCGCGGCGGAAGCCCGGGATCTGCACCTGCGACCCGATCGTCTGGTACGCGGCGTCCAGGCTCGGCTTGAGCTCGTCGAACGGCACCTCGACGGTGAGCTTGACCCGAGTCGGGTTGAGGTTCTCGACGGCACTCTTCACTGCGGTGGTCTCCTGCTGGTTCGGGGACGCGCACCAAGGTGGCGCCCACTCAAGGGCGCACGGAACGCGGCGCCCATGCTATCCGCCCGACGGGGTCTCGACCCAATCCGCTTCAGCCCGGGGCGGGTGAGGCCGATGGGAGGGGCAGCGAGCACCGGCGCCCCGCAGCGCCCCGTCGGAAGGTCCACCCCTGTGAGCAGCGCGACCACGTCCGAGCTGGCCGGTTCCCGGGACGAGTCCGCGGGCAGCGCTGCCGGCGACCCGAACGGTGTCGGGCTGCGGGTGGCGCAGGCCGTCGGCTCGGTGGTGCGCGGCGCCGAGACGACCATCGGCCTGGTGACCTGCGCCCTGCTCGCCGGCGGCCACGTGCTGGTCGAGGACCTCCCGGGAACCGGCAAGACCACGCTGGCCCGCGCGTTCGCCCGCGCGGTCGGCGGCTCGTTCGCCCGCGTCCAGGGCACCCCCGACCTGATGCCCGCCGACGTCACCGGCTCCGGCGTCTGGGACGACGGCCTCGGCGCGCTGCGCTTCGCGCCCGGCCCGGCCTTCGCCAACGTGCTGCTCGTCGACGAGCTCAACCGGGCCGCGCCGCGCACCCAGTCCGCGCTGATGGAGGCGCTTGACGAGGGTGCGGTGACCTCGGACGGCGTGCGGCACGCCCTGCCGGACCCGTTCTTCGCGATCGGCACCCAGAACCCGTCCGACCAGCACGGCACCTTCGCGCTGCCCGAGGGCGAGCTCGACCGGTTCGCCGTCCGGGTGAGCCAGGGCGACCTGGACCTGCGCACCGAGATGGCCGTCGTCCGCGAGCAGCTCGCCGGGCCCACCGTGGACGCGCTGACCCCCGTCGTCACGCTGGCGGACCTGCGCCGGGCGCGGGCCGCCGTCCGCACCCTGCACGTCGCCGAGGCCGCGCTCGCGTACGCCGTCAGCGTCGCCCGGGCGACCCGGGTGGACGAGCGGATCGTCCAGGGCGCCAGCTCGCGCGGCGCCCTGACCCTGGTCCGGACCTCGCAGGCCCGGGCCGCGCTGGCCGGGCGCGACTACGTCACCCCCGACGACGTCAAGGCCGTGGCCGTCCCCGTGCTGGCGCACCGGCTCGTCCTGCACGACCCCACGAGCTCGCCCCGGGACGCGGCCCAGGTGGTCGTGAGCCAGGTGCTGGCCCGGGTGCCCGTCCCGCTGAGCACGTGACCAGCCGGCTGGGCGGCTCGCGACCGAAGGTGCCCCCGCCGCGGCCGACCGCGCTGTCCGGGGCCCTCGTCGCCGCCGCCAGCCTGCTCGTGGTCCTGGCGATGCTGACGGCGAACCGTTGGCTCGTGCTCGGTGCCGCTGCCCTGGTGGGGCTCCTGGTCACGGCGCACCTGAGCCGCCCGAACCTGTCCGCGGTACGGATCTGCCTGGCCGGCGTCCACCGGGTCCGGGCGGGCGAGCACTTCACGGTTCGGCTGCACGTGCACAACGACGGCCGCCGGGTGCTGGCGCCGTCGCAGCTGCGGCTGCGGCTGGCCGGCACCACCGAGGAGGCCGTCGTGGACGTCGACCCGGTGGCCCCGGGTCAGACCGCCCGCGCGCAGGTGCCGGCGCTCGCGGTGCGCCGCGGCGTGTACGCCCGATCCATCGCCCTCGTCGAGGTCGGCGACCCGCTGGGGATCACCCGGTCCACCCGCGGCTGGGCGACGGACCACGAGCTGCTGGTGCACCCGTCACCCGCCCGCCCCGCCGATCCTGCCCTGTCCGCGGCACCGATCGACGCGGCGTCCCGGGCGTCGATCCGCGGGACGGAGGAGCTGGCCGGGCTGCGGCCCTGGCGCCCGGGTGAGGACCGGCGCGCCGTGCACTGGCGCGCCTCGGCGCGCCGCCGCCAGCTCGTGGTCGCCGAACGCGACGTCCCCGACCGGCCGACGCGTTGGGTGCTGGTGCTGGCCGGCGCCGCCGGCAGCGACACCGACGAACACGTCCTGGCCGTCGCGGCAGCCACCTGGGTGGACCAGCTCGCCCGCGGTCACGACGTGCACGTGCTCGCCTGGACGCCGGACGGCGCGCTGCTCCCGCCGCCGGACCGTGCCCCGAGTCCCGTCCTCGACTGGTTCGCGAGGCTGCCCGCGCTCGCCGTGCCCAGCCAGTACGCCGTCCTGGAGGCGCTGCCCGCGGGCACCGACGCCATGACCGTGCTGACGCTGGCGTCCACGCCGTACGGCTGGGTGGCGGACCTGACCGCCCGGTCGGCGCGGCAGGGCGTCCGGGTCAGCAATGGCTTCGGGAGCACCCGATGAGCGCTCCCCCCGGGCCGCGCTGCACCGACCCCGCGCTGCGCATCGCCGTCGTCGCGCTCGGCGTCTGCGCCGCCCTCGGGGTCGGCGTGAGTCACCTGATCGAGCCGGCCGCCGCCGTCGGCACCGTCGTCGCCCTGCTGCTCGCCGCCTTCGTCGCCGCCCACGGCGGCCACCGCGGGACCCGCACCGCGGTGGGCTTCGCCTGCCTGGGAGCGGCGACCATCCTCGGCGCGGCCACCGGTGGCTTCGCGGTCAGCACCCTGACGCTCGTCGCCCTGTGGCTGCTGGTCACCGCCCAGCTCTGCGCCGACACGCTCCGCGAGCTGCTGTTCGCCGCGATGCTCGCGATGGCCCTCCTCGTCCTGTCCGCCGGGCTCGCGCCCACCCTCGTGCTCGCCGTCCCGTGGCTGCTCGGCTGGGCCGCCGCCGTGAGCACCCTGGTCCTGGCCGTCCGGGCGCGCGCAGCCCAGAGCACCACCCACGTGCGGGCCCGGACCGATGAGGGCAGCGGAGCCAGCAGCAGTCCGTGGGGCGCGATCGGGCTGGCCTTCGGCATCTCCGTGCTGCTGGCGCTCGTGGCGGCCCTGGTCGTGCCGATGCCCCAGGGCGCGGCTGCCTCCCGGATGGACGCGCTGTCCCGGCTGGCCGGTCGGCCACCGGCGAACCTGCCGAGCCGCTCCGCCGCGCAGTTCCAGAGCGGCGAGATGGACATGCGCCTGCGCGGCGACCTGCCCGACACCGTGATCGGCTACGTCGCCCCGGACGGCCCCAGGTACTGGCGGGCGACCACCCTCGACGACTACGACGGCGCGGTCTGGCGCTCCGGCGGCGGCCAGCCGCCGGGACGCAGCTTCGACGCCGGCAGCCGGGGCACGTACGTCGCCAGTGCGCTCGCCGACCAGCCGTCGCCCGGCACCGGGGCCCTGCGCGAGGACCACGTCGAGCTCACCGGACGCACGTCCGGCTTCCTGCTGGCGCCCGGGCACCCGACGAACGTGCGTCCGGACGACGGCAGCCAGGTGCTGGTAGCCGCCGGTAGCGCGATGTTCCTGGTCGGCGGCGCGACCGGGCCGCTCGGCTTCGCGCAAGGCCCGGTCAGCTACGACGTGACCTCGGTCGTCACCCCGAAGGCCACGTCGGTGGCGGGCACGTCCGTCACGGTCGGGCAGGGTCCGGCCGGCGACTGGCTCCAGCTGCCCTCGACCGTCACCCAGCGCACCCACGACCTCGCCCTGAAGATCACGGCCGGCGCGACGACCCGCGGCGAGCAGGTCGCCCTCGTCGAGCACTACCTGTCCACGACGTACCGGTACCGCCTGGACTCACCGGTCCCGCCACCGGACCAGGACGCCGTCGACCACTTCCTGTTCGACGCCCGGACCGGTTTCTGCGAGCAGTTCGCCGCCGCGGAGGTCGTCCTGCTCCGCACGCTGGGTGTGCCGGCCCGGGTCGCGACCGGTTACGCCTTCCCGACCGTGGAGAACGGCCGCGGCGTGCTCCGCGCCAAGCAGGCCCACGCGTGGGCCGAGGTGTGGCAGCCGGGTTCCGGCTGGCTGACGTCGGACGCCACCCCGCCCGGGGAGGCGGCGACGTCGAGCTCGAGCAGGCTCGCCACCGCGCTGCACCGGCTGATGGGCTCGACTCGAGCCCGCTGGGCGCTGGCCGCTGGCCTGCTCGGCCTCGGCGGGGTCGTCGCGCTCGTGGTCCTGCTGGTCCGTCGGCGTCGCCGACGTCGCGCCCTGGTCCCGGCGACCGCCGACCTGGACGGGCTGGACCCGCAGCAGCGGCAGGTGGTCGCCGCGGTCAGCGGGCTGGTGGCAGCGCTGCGGGCGGCCGGGCGGCCCAGCCCGCCGGCGGACACGGTGACCGAGCTGGCCGGGCGGGTCCCGGAGCTGCGCCCGCGCGCCCTGCTGACCGCCGAGCGCACGCTGTACGGCCGTCGTCCGCCGCCGGCCGACCTGGTCGACGAGGCCGTCCGGGACATCGACACCGTGGCACTGCAGATCCGCACCGCAGCCGAGGAGGCCGGTGCCAGTCGGGGTACCCGGATTTGAACCGGGGGCCTTCCGCTCCCAAAGCGGACGCGCTACCAAGCTGCGCCACACCCCGTCGCGCGCGCCGACGTCACCGAGAGCGCACTGAGACGGCCCCATCGTAGGCCCTGCCGGACGGTCCCTCGTGCCGCACTCGTCGGGCCGACCGGTAGGCTGTACGTCGATCCTTCAGCCCGGGCGGTTGCCCGGTCGGGGGTCACGCGGATGTAGCTCAATGGTAGAGCCCCAGTCTTCCAAACTGATTACGCGGGTTCGATTCCCGTCATCCGCTCCAGCCTCCCCCGCGGTGATCATGCACGTCACCCCGGATTCGGGGCGAACGTGCAGGATCACCGCGGAGAGGAGCCGGCATGAGCTTCGACACGCAGAACGGGACGCGCGGCGCGCGCCAGCCCAACGGCGCTCCCCTGAGGTGGATCAACAAGCTGGTCGGCCGCCGGGTCGCCCGCAAGGGCCGGATGCCGGGCATGGGGTTCGACGCCCTGGTCCTGGTCACGGTCGGGCGCAAGAGCGGCCAGGAACGCAGGTCACCGCTCGGCTGGTTCCCGGGCCCGGAGGGCAGCTGGCTCGTCGTCGCGGCCGCCGCCGGCGCGCCGAACAACCCGGCGTGGTACTACAACCTCGCCGCCAACCCCCACCGGGTGCAGATCGAGGTCCCCGGCCGCACGGTGCCGGTCACGGCCGAGCAGCTGCACGGCGCCGAGCGCGACCAGGCGTGGCAGCAGATCGTCACGGCGTCCGCCCAGTTCGCCAAGTACCAGGAGAAGACCGATCGCGAGCTGCCGGTGATCCGGCTGGTGGCCAAGCCGGTGTAGTCGAGTCCTGTCGACGGCGGCCCACCCGCACTAGCCTCGGCGAATGGACCCGCAGGCACCGGCAGCCGGTGGGACGCGCGCGGCCGGCGGAGCGAGCCGGCTCTTCCCGATCGTCGGCTGGCTCGGGTCCTACCAGCGGTCCTGGCTGCGTGGCGACCTGATCGCCGGGGTGACCGTCGCGGCCCTGATCGTCCCGAAGAACCTCGGCTACGCGGGCATCGCCGGGATCCCCTTGCAGAACGGCCTCTACGCGGCCGCCGCCGGCGCGCTCCTGTACGCCGTGTTCGGCACCTGCCGCCAGATCTCGATGGGTCCGAGCTCGGGGCTCGCCGCGGTGGCCGCGAGCGCCGTGGTGGCCGCGGGCATCACGGACGAGGGCGACATCGCGTCCTTCGTCGCCGGGCTGACCCTGGCGTCCGGTGCGCTCTTCCTCGTCCTCGCCGTCCTCAAGATGGGCTGGATCGCCCAGTTCCTGTCCCGGGCGGTCGTGACGGGTTTCCTGTTCGGCGCGGCGATCGACGTCGTCATCGGTGAGCTGCCCAGGCTCACCGGCACGCAGACGTCCGGTACCAACTCGTTCCAGGAGCTGTGGTCCTGGCTGGGCTCGCTCGGCGACGCCAACGTGGCCACCGTGCTCGTCGGCACCATCTCGCTCGTCGTCGTCTTCGGCCTGCGCCGCATCGCCCCGCAGGTCCCCGGCGCCCTCGTGCTGGTGGTCGGGGGCCTGGTCGCGTCGTACGCGTTCGACCTGGGCGAGCACGGGGTCGCCCTCGTCGGGGACGTGCCTCGCGGACTGCCGTCGTTCGCCGTCCCCGACCTCGGGCTCATGTGGGACCACGTCGTCCCCGTGGCGCTCGGCGCGTTCGCGCTCGTGCTCATCGGCTTCTCGCAGACCACGGGCGACGCGC
This sequence comes from Angustibacter luteus, assembly GCF_039541115.1. NCBI lineage: Bacteria > Bacillati > Actinomycetota > Actinomycetes > Kineosporiales > Kineosporiaceae > Angustibacter > Angustibacter luteus. Next base: position 420,928 of record NZ_BAABFP010000007.1, on the reverse strand, counting down.
GGGCGTTCGCCGCCAAGCACCGGTACCAGATCGACGTGAACCAGGAGTCGGTCGCGCAGTCCGCCGCGAACGTCGGAGCCGGGCTGTTCCAGGGCATGCCCGTCTCGACCAGCCTGTCCGCGAGCTCCCTGAACGACCACGCCGGCGCTCGCACCGGGCTGGCCTCGATCACGTCCGGCGTGACGGTCCTGCTGACCCTGCTCGTCCTGGCCCCGCTGTTCTCCCAGCTGCCCAAGCCGGTGCTGGGCGCGCTGATCATCGAGGCCGTCGTCATGGGCATGATGGACGTCCGCGAGATGCGGCGGATCCACCGCGTGCAGCGCTTCGACTTCTGGATCGCGGTGGCCGCCATCGTGGCCACGCTCGCCTTCGGCGTCCTCGCGGGAGTCATGATCGGGATCGGGCTGTCGCTGCTGTGGCTGGTCCGGGTCGCGACGCAGCCCGACATGCCGGCGCTGGCCCGCCAGCCGGGCACGCAGGTGTACCGCGACCGCGACGAGCACCCGGACGACGAGCAGCCGGCCGGGGTGGTGGTGGTCCGGATCGACGGCGGCCTCTTCTTCGCGACGTCGGACGCCCTGGAGGACCGGATCCGCACGCTGATCCAGGCGGAGCCCGACGTGTCCGCGGTCGTGATCGACTTCGAGGGCGTCAACTTCATCGACTCGCAGGGGTCGGCGAAGCTGGACGACATCCTGGTGCTCTGCCAGCAGGCGGCGGTCTCGCTGCGGCTGGCCCGGGTGAAGCCTCGGGTCCGTGCGGTCCTGGAGCGCGAGGAGCTGGTCACCCGCCTCGGCTCGGACCACATCCACGGCAACGTGCACCGGGCGGTCGTGGCCCACGACCCGACGCCCCGTGACAAGGATGCCGCTGACTCGTCCCCCGCCGACCCGGGGTAGGGGTCGACGCCGACCGGTCAGGGTCAAGATGCGGCGGTCAGGATGCGGCGGTCAGCCTGCGGACGACGGAATGGTTGAGGCTGAGCCCCTCCTCGGCGGCGTGAGTCGCCAGGTCGCGGTGCAGTCGCTCACCCACGCGCAGGTTGAACTTGCCGGAGTAGCTCCGCTCGGCGAACGGCAGCGGGACCGGCTCACCCTGCTCCATCAGATCGGCGAGCACCTCCGTCAGGAGGTCTTCGAGCCCGCTCAGTGCCGTGATCTGCGAGGACGAGAGCCACGACAACGAAGGGAACTCCGCGCAGGACGCCACGAACTCCCGATCATCAGCCGACCACGAGACCCGGTAGGTGTCGTGCGACACATCAGGTCGCGGTGCACCCCTCACGACGCAGCCTCCTTCTTGTCGATCGCCTTCAGCACCGCGCCGACGAGGCGATGTCGAGGACGTCGTCCCCGCTCCGTTCTCCGGGTGACAGTGCCAAGGTGGGCACAGCACGAGGAGAGAAGGTCGACATGTCGAAGTACCTGCTGGTGGTGGACTTCCAGCCGGGCGTCTGCGAGGCGCCGATGTCGCAGTGGCAGCCGGACGAGATCACCGCGCACATGGACTACTACCGCCTCCTGCACGACGAGCTGGTCGCCAGCGGCGAGCTCGTGCAGTCCGAGGTGCTGACCGGGCCCGAGCTGGCCGCCGTCGTCACGTCGGACGGCCGCGGCTCCACCGTCGTGACCGACGGCCCCTTCCAGGAGTTCAAGGAGTGGTTGGCCGGCTTCCAGGTCGTCGAGGTCGAGACCCGGGCCCGCGCGCTCGAGATCGCCGCGCGCCTGTCGGCCGTGCCCGGCCCAGGCGGGGTCGCGATCCAGCAGCCCATCCAGGTGCGCGAGGTCATGGAGCAGGCCCCCCGGGACACCGGCGCCATGGACGACTGGCTGCAGACGGTCGGTGACGGCAGCTGAACGTGCCGGACGACGTCGAGGACCTGCTGCGCGAGCTGTCGCCGCAGGTCCTCGGCACGCTCGGGCGCCGGTACGGCGACTTCGACGCGGCGGAGGACGCCGTGCAGGAGGCGTTGCTGGCCGCCGCGACGCACTGGCCGCGGGACGGCGTCCCGGAGCGGCCGCGCGGCTGGCTGCTGCAGACCGCCGAACGCCGACTGGTCGACCAGTGGCGCAGCGAGCAGTCCCGGCGCCGCCGCGAGCAGGAGACCGCGGTGCGCGACGGGCCGGCGCCCGACGTCCCGGACCAGGACGACACCCTGGTCGTGCTGTTCCTGTGCTGTCACCCGGCACTGACGTCCGCTTCCGCGATCGCGCTGACCCTGCGGGCCGTCGGCGGACTCACCACCGCCGAGATCGCGAAGGCGTTCCTGGTGCCGGAAAGCACCATGGCCCAACGGATCAGCCGCGCGAAGAGGACCGTGCAGGACTCGGGTGAACCCTTCGCGCTGCCCTCGCCGGCGCAGCGCCCGACCCGGCTGCGACAAGTGCTGCAGGTGCTCTACCTGATCTACAACGAGGGGTACACGAGCAGCAGCGGCCCGGCGCTCAACCGGACCGATCTGGCGGACGAGGCGATCCGTCTGGCCCGCCTGGTGCACCACCAGCTGCCGGACGACCCCGAGGTCACCGGACTGCTCGCCCTGATGCTGCTCACCGACGCGCGCCGCGCGGCGCGGACCGACGCCGCCGGCGAGCTGGTTCCGTTGGCCGCACAGGAGCGCAGCCGCTGGAACCACCCGCGCATCGCCGAAGGCGTCGCACTGCTCGACTCGGCGATCGGCTCCGGCTCGGTCGGTGAGTACCAGCTCCAGGCCGCCATCGCCGCACTGCACGACCGCGCACCGGACGCCGCCGCGACCGACTGGCCGCAGATCCTCGCCCTCTACGGGCTGCTGGAGCGCATCACCAGCAGCCCCGTCGTCACCCTGAACCGGGCCGTCGCCATGGCGATGGTCGACGGCCCGGCGTCCGGACTCGCCGTGCTGGACGACCTGGGCGACCGCGTGACGGGTCACCGGGTGGACGTCGTCCGCGCCCACCTGCTCGAGATGGCCGGTGACCGCGCGGGCGCGGCCACCCACTTCGACGCGGCCGCCCGCCGGACGTCGAACCTGCCGGAGCAGCACTACCTGACCCAGCAGGCGGCCCGCCTGCGGTCGTCGCCGACCGACTGACGCGCGCCTCGCCGTCCCGCCTGATCGTGGCAACGTCGCATCGCCGGTGATGCGACGTTGCCACGATCGGCATACTCGGCGGCATGAGCGCGCCGACCCGCCACGCACGCCCCTGGCGCCGTCCGATGGTGGGACGCGACCCGGACGAGCAGCACCGCGCGTCCACCCCGCTCGAGCTGCTCTTCGACCTGACGTTCGTGGTTGCAGTGGCGCAGGTCTCCGCAGAGCTGGCGCACGCGATCGTCGACGGCTCGGACGTCGGCGGCGCGGTCGTCAGCTACCTGATGACGTTCTTCGCCATCTGGTGGGCCTGGGTGAACTTCACCTGGTTCGCCTCGGCCTACGACAGCGACGACGTCCCGTACCGGCTGCTCACCCTCCTGCAGATGCTCGGCGTGCTGATCCTGGCTTCCGCGGTGCCGCAGCTGTTCGAGCACCACGACTTCACCTGGGGCGTTATCGGGTACGTCGTCATGCGGATCGCGCTGGTCGGCCAGTGGCTGCGGGCCGCCGCGGGCGACCCGGCGCACCGGACGACGGCCCGGCGCTACGCGGTCGGCGTCACGGCGGTGCAGGTCGGCTGGGTCGCCTTCCTCGCGGTGCCGCAGGACTGGCAGCTGCCGGCGTTCGTCGTGCTGGCCGCCCTCGACATGCTCGTGCCGGTCTGGGCCGAGCGCACGGCCGTGACGCCGTGGCACTCGGAGCACATCGCGGAGCGGTACGGGCTCTTCGTCATCATCGTGCTCGGCGAGTGCGTGCTCGGGGCGACGGCGGCCGTGCAGCAGACCCTGCAGGGCAGCGAGGGACTGTCGGTGGCGCTGGCCGTGACCGGCGCCGGCGGCCTGCTGCTGGTCTTCGCCGTCTGGTGGCTGTACTTCCTGTGGCCGTTCCCCGACGCGCTGGACCGCGACTCCGGTCGCATCTTCGCCTGGGGCTACGTGCACTACGGCGTCTTCGCGGCGCTCGCGGCGCTCGGCTCCGGGCTCGAGGTCGCCGCGGAGACCTTGGGCCACCACGAGCCGACGGGGTCGCACGGCGGACCGGACCCGACGAGCGCGTGGGCGCTGGCGATCCCCGTCGCGGCGTTCCTGCTGATGCTGACGCTGCTGGGTCGGGTGGTCGCCATGACGACCACCGCCGACGTGGTCGCGAAGTGCGGCGCCGCGCTCGTCACGCTCGCCGTCCCGCTGCTCGTTCCGGGGCTGCCGTGGGTGGTGCTGCTCGTGGCAGCCCCGGTGGTCGCGCTGGACGCCCGCGGGGTGTGGCAGCAGCACCGCGCGCACCGTCTCAGCAGTCAAGACGCAGGAATCACGGGCTGAGATCTGCGGTTGGCTGAGGACATGAGCCAGCCCCGCTTTCCCCGGACGGTCGACGACGTCACCGTCCGCGTCATCGCCGGCGAGGTGCTGGTGCTCGCCGTCCTGGCTGTGGTGCTGCAGCAGCCCTGGCTGTACGGCGTGCTCGCCGTCGACTTCACGCTGCGCACCGCACTCGGTCCGAAGGCCAGCCCGCTGGCCCGGATCGCCTCGTCGTTGATCCGCCCGCGCATCGCGGCGGCTCCCCGGCCCACGCCCGGCCAGCCGAAGCGCTTCGCCGCCGCCATCGGCGCCGTCTTCACCATCGCGGCCACCCTCGCCTACTACGGGCCGGGCTGGTCCACCGTGACGTGGGTCATCGGCGCGATCATGATCCTGTTTCCCGCCCTGGAGTCGATCCTCGGCATCTGCGTGGGCTGCATCGCCTTCAGCCTGCTCATGCGCATCGGCGTCATCCCGCGCTCCATCTGCGAGGAGTGCGCGGACATCCGGCTGCGGCTGACCGCGAGCCAGCGGGCCAAGCTGGCCGACGTCCAGCCGGTCGCCGTCGCGGACGGCGTGCTGGCGGCTCAGCCGACCCAGGGGCCGTCCGCTCAGCCGGAGAAGACCCGCTCCAGGTAGGCGTTGCCGAACACCCGATCCGGGTCGACCCGGTCCCGGACCTTCATCGCGTCGGCGAAGCGCGGGTAGCGGGCGGCGAGGTCCGCCGCCGCCAGGGTGTGCATCTTGCCCCAGTGCGGCCGTCCCTCGTAGGCCGTCAGGATCGACTGGACGGCGGCGAAGTACCGGCGGTGGTCCATCCGGTGGTACTGGTGCACGGCGATCCACGCCGTCTCGCGGCCGTTCGCGGTGGACAGCCACGGCTCGTCCGCGGCCCCGAACCGCACCTCGACCGGGAACGGCAGCCGCTCCCCCGAGCGCTGCACCCAGGCGTCGATCTCGCGCAGCACGTGCGGCATCGCCGCCCGCGGCATCGCCCACTCGCTCTCCCGGAACCGCACCGTCCGAGAGGACGCGAACACCCGGTACGAGACGTCGGTGAACTCGCGGGCGCTGAGGGCGCGGGCGCTGACCGCGTTCAACGACGGGACCACCCGTGGGGCCAGCGTGGCCAACCGGTTCAGCCCCTCGAACAGGGTGTTGGACAACAGCTCGTCGTCCACGTAGGACCGCACCCGGCCCAGCGGTGCGAGCGGCGTGCCGGGCGAGACGCGGTTGTTGCGCTTCGTCAGCGTCCGCTGCGTGTGCGGGAACCAGTAGAACTCGAAGTGGTCGTTGGCGGCGACCAGCTCGTCCACGCCGTCCAGGACCTCGGCCAGCGGCATCGGCGCCTCGACCGCGTGCAGCGCGTACAGGGGCTCGCATTGCAGGGTCACCGCGGTCACCACACCGAAGGCGCCCAGTCCGACCCGCGCCGACTGGAACAGGTCGGGGTCGACGTCCGCCGAGACCTCGACGACCGAGCCGTCGGCCAGCACGAGCTGCAGCCCGCGGATCTGGTCCGAGATGCCACCGAACCCGCCGCCGGTGCCGTGCGTGCCGGTGCCGACCGCGCCGGAGATCGTCTGGACGTCGATGTCGCCCAGGTTGCTCATCGCCAGACCGTGCGCGGCGAGCGCCGGACCGAGCTCGTGCAGCGGCCAGCCGGCGCCGACCGTGACCAGCCCGCCGTCGTACACGTCGAGGCGACGCGTCAGCTGGTCGAGACGCACGTGCACGCCGTCCGTGACCGCGACCCCCGTGAACGAGTGGCCGGAACCCACCGCCTTGACCCGCCGCCCGGCGTCCACGGCGGCCCGGACGACCCGGCTGACGTCGTCCGCACTGCGCGGCCGGACGACGGCCGCCGGGGTGGCGACCTCGGTGCGCGCCCAGTTCGTCCAGGTCGCCCCGCCAGGAATCGCGTCAACGCGAGAGATAGTCACCACACGATGATGCCTCACCGGGCATGATGATCGGGTGAACGACCTCGGAGCGCGGCTCGACGCCGCCACGGCGACCCTGGACCCCCCGCTCGCCGTGGTCGACCTGGACGCGTTCGACGCCAACGCCAAGGACCTGCTGCACCGGGCCGGCGGCGTGCCGATCCGGGTGGCCAGCAAGTCGGTCCGCGTCCGCGACCTGGTCGCCCGCGCACTCGCCCGCCCGGGGTTCCACGGCGTGCTCGCGTTCTCGCTGCCGGAGGCGATCTGGCTGGTGCGCACCGGCGTCACGGACGACGTCGTCGTGGCCTACCCGACGGCCGACCGGGCCGCGCTGGCCGAGCTCGCCGGGGACGCCACCCTGCGCGCCGCGATCGCCATCATGGTGGACGACGAGGCGCAGGTCGCGCTCACCGCGAAGGCCGTCGCGGAGTCCGGCACCGTCACCGCGGACGGGCCGCTGCGGCTGTGCTTCGACATCGACGCCTCGCTGCGGATCGGTCGGGTGCACCTGGGAGTGCGCCGGTCGCCGCTGCGCACGCCGGACGACGCCGCCCGGCTGGCCCGCGCGGTCGCCCGGCACGAGGGCCTGGCCGTCATCGGCGTGATGTTCTACGAGGCGCAGGTCGCCGGCCTACCCGACCGCAGCCCCGCCGTCCGGCTGGTGAAGAAGCGTTCGCTGGCCGACCTCGCCACCCGGCGCGGCGCCGTCGTCCAGGCGGTCGAGACGACGATCGGGCACCGCCTCGAGCTGGTCAACGGCGGCGGGTCCGGCAGCCTGGAGGCGACCGCCGCCGACGGCGCGGTCACCGAGCTGACCGCCGGGTCGGGCCTGTTCTGCCCGACCCTGTTCGACGGGTACCGGGCGTTCACCCCACGGCCCGCGGCCTGGTTCGCGCTCTCGGTGGTGCGTCGTCCGGCGCCGGACGTGGCCACCTGCTTCGGCGGGGGGTACATCGCCTCCGGCCCGACCGGCAAGAACCGCCAGCCGCTGCCGGTCGCACCCGCCGGGCTCACGCTCCTCGGCGCCGAGGGGGCCGGCGAGGTGCAGACCCCGGTCCGCGGCAAGGCCGCCGCGTCGCTGCAGGTCGGCGACCGGGTCTGGTTCCGGCACGCCAAGGCCGGCGAGCTGTGCGAGCGCTTCGACAGCGTGCACCTCGTGCAGGGCGACCGGACGGTCGGTCAGGCCCCGACGTACCGCGGCGAGGGCAAGACCTTCGGCTGACCCCCGGCGACGACGGCGGCGCGCTACTGGCGCCAGATCAGCACGAGCGCACGGTCGTCGGTCTCGCCGGCGAGGGCGTCCTCGACGATGCGCTTGGCACCGCCGCGGAAGCCGTCGCGCACCATCCGCTCCGCCTGCCCGAGCATCCGGTCGATGCCGAGGTCGAGGTCGCGGCCGGGGATCTCGACCACGCCGTCGGTGTACATCAGCAGGGCGTCGCCGCGCTCGAGGGTGCCCACCACGCCGGGGAAGTTGACGCCGTCCATGACGCCCAGCAGCGGGCCGCCGCCGCCGGTGGTCAGCGTCCACCGGCCGGAGCCGGCCTGGTAGTGCGCCGCGGGCGGGTGGCCGGCACCTGCGATCCGGTAGCGGCCGGTCGTGAAGTCGAGGTCGAGGTGGACGGCCGTCGCGAAGCCCTCGTCCCAGCGCTGGCGCAGCAGGTACTGGTTCGCCGCCTGCAGGAAGTCCTGCGCGGCCATGGCTCCCAGCAGGCCGCCGAGCGCGCCGGACAGCAGCAGCGCACGGGTGCCCGCCGCTGCCCCCTTGCCGCTGACGTCGACGAGGGCGACCTCCAGGTGGGTGCCGTCCGTGGAGCGGCTGGCCACCAGGAAGTCGCCGGAGAACGAGTCGCCGTACGCGGAGCGCAGGAACGACTCGACCTGCCAGCCCGGCGGCAGGGCCGGCATCTCGCCCTGCATGCGCAGCCGGTCGCGCAGGTCGACGAGCATGGCCTCGCCCAGGTTGCCCTGCAGGCCCAGCCGGGCCCGGCTGCGAGCCACGAAGAACATCAGCACCGCCATGGCGGCCAGCACGACCACCACGCCCCGGTTCAGCCCTTCGGGCCGCTCCACCTGCACGTAGACCAGGCCCACCACCACCAGCAGGTAGAGCAACGACAGCGCCAGCGGGCGTAGCAGGAAGCCACCGGCGACGAGCACGATGGCGAACGAGGCCACCGGCACCCAGTCGTCGTAGCTGATGGTGGCGAAGGTGATGGCCAGGGTCAGGACGGTCAGGCCGGCCAGGTGGAACCCGCTGCTGGGCAGGACGCGCCGACGCACGAACGAGCGGGTGCGTCGCCACAGCGGAGCACGCCGCAGTCGCGTGCTCGTCGCACCACCCCGCGCGTTGATCACGCCGAAACCCTACTGATGGTCAGGGCGCAGGCCGGGGACTTGACCGACACATGACCTGGCGCGCCGTCCCACCAGGCCCTCAGACGGCGCGCTGCTCCACCAGCCCCAGCAGGTTCTGCTCGCTGTCCCGGACGAACGCCATCCACTCCGCCGTCCTGGCCGGTCCCAGCGTGTCGTCGTCGTGGGTGAAGATGACGTGCGGCTCGCCCTCGACGACGACACCGGCCGCGCGCAGCCGCGCCACGGTCGCCGGCAGGTCCTCGACGCCGAGGTACACGAGGCTGGCGGGCGCGCCGCGGTCCAGCAGCAGCCGGACGCCGTCCAGGTCGAAGAACGCCAGCCCGGGCGGGTCGTAGGTCGCGCGGTGGGCCAGCCCGACGACGTCCCGGTAGAACGCGACCGCGCGGTCGAGATCCTGCACACCTACCGCGACCTGCACGAGTCTCATGAGCGCGACCCTAGCCAGACAAAGGCGTTGCGCGCGGCGGTCCGTCCTGGCCAGGCTGGGCAGATGTCCTCCGCCGACCTGCCCGTCGTCCCCAGCGTCCCCGGCTCCGTCGTGGCGATCGCGAGGGAGCAGGACCGAGAGGTGCGCTGGCTCGACCAGGCTGCGTTCGTCTTCCCCGACGACCCCGGCCACGAGCTCGACTACTTCGAGTGGGACCGCACGTTCGGCGTCCGGGCGGACGACGGCGAGCTGGTCGGGGTGAACAGCACGTACAGCCTGCGGGTCGTGCTGCCCACCGGCGAGCTCGGCACCGGCACGGTGTCGCGACCGATGGCCGGGCTGAGCTGGGTGTCGGTGCACCCGGGCTACCGGCGTCGGGGCGTGCTCTCCGCGATGATGCGGCACCACCTGCACGAGGTGCACGCGCGCGGCGAGGAGGCGCTGTCCGGTCTGCACGCGTCGGAGGCGTCGATCTACCCGCGGTTCGGCTACGGCCTCGCCACGGTCGGCTACGCGGTCTCGCTCGGCCGGGGACTCACCCTGCGGGACGCCCCCGCCGCACCGGACGACGAGGGCCTGCGGGTCAGGTTCGCCACCGCGGACGTCGAGGCGCACGGCGCGCTCGTCGCCGACCTCTACACCCGGTCGTGCGCGCGCCGTCCCGGCATGGTCGACCGGACGGCGGCCCTGAACCGCGGCCGGTTCCGGCAGACCCCGCGGGAGCTGGAGAAGGAGGAGCCGCTGCGGATCCTGGTGGCCGACCGCGAGGGCCGGCCGACCGGGTACGCGCTGGTGCAGCGCGACATGAAGTGGACGGACCACGCCCCGGACGGCACGACCCGGGTGCTCGAGCTGGCCGCAACCGACGTGGTGACCGAGCGGCGGCTCTGGCAGGCGGTCGCCGACTTCGACCTGACCAGCGCGACGATCGCCTACCGGGTGGCGACGGACCACCCGCTGCTGGCCTGGCTGCCGGACGCCCGGACGATCAAGCCCACCCGGACCGACGAGCTGTTCCTGCGCGTCGTCGACCTGGACCGGGCGCTGACCTCCCGCGGTTACGCGATCGACGTGGACGTCGTCCTGGCCGTGACCGACGGGCTGTGCCCGTGGAACGCCGGCACCTGGCGGCTCGTGGGCGCAGCGGACGGCGCCACGTGCGAGCGCACGAACGACGCCCCCGACCTGACGCTCGACGTCCGCGAGCTCGGCGCCGCGCTTCCCGGTGGTGCCTCGCTCGCCGCCGCGGGCGCGGCCGGGCTGGTGCAGGAGCACACGCCGGGCGCGCTGGCCCGGCTGTCGACCGCGATGCGCTCCGCGATCGAGCCGGCCACCACCTACGGCTTCTGAGCGGTCAGCCCTCGGCCCCCGGCCAGGGCGGCAGCTCCTCGTGGTCCTCGTACCGGGTGACCATGGCGAGCCGGCGACGGTGCCGCTCGTCCTTGGTGAAGGTCGTGGCGAGGAAGGCGTCGACGATCGCCGCAGCGTCCTCGAGCGAGTGCATGCGGGCGCCGATCGAGACGACCTGCGCGTCGTTGTGCTCGCGGGCGAGCTGGGCGGTCTCGACGCTCCAGGCCAGGGCGGCGCGGATGCCGAGCACCTTGTTCGCCGCGATCTGCTCGCCGTTGCCCGATCCGCCGAGCACGACGCCGAGACTGCCCTCGTCGGAGCGGACGCCGGTGGCGGCGCGCAGCACCGCCACCGGGTAGTCGTCGTCGGGATCGAACCGGTCGGGCCCGTGGTCGACCACGTCGAACCCCTGCGCGAGCAGGTGGTTCACGAGGTGCACCTTCAGGTCGTACGCGGCGTGGTCACCGCCGATGTGGACGCGCATGCCCTCAGCATGGCACCAACCGGCGCGCAACGGTCAGCCCCGTCCGGTCGGGTTGACCTGGGTCGACCGGGGACCGGTCAGTCGAAGATGGGGCCCTGCGTGCGGGTGCGCTTGAGCTCGTAGAAGCCCGGGGTGCCGGCGACGAGCACGCAGCCGTCCCACAGCCGGCCGGCGTCCTCACCCTCGGGGGCGGGGGTCACGACCGGGCCGAAGAACGCGACGCCGTTCACGGACACGACCGGGGTGCCGACGTCCTCGCCGACGAGGTCGATGCCCTCCTGGTGGCTGGCCCGCAGCGCCTCGTCGAAGTCGGTGCTGTCCGCGGCGTCGATCAGGTCGGCCGACAGGTCGAGCTCGGCCAGCGCGGCCTTGGTCGCGGCCAGCAGGTCCTTCTCGCCGCCCGGGTGCACCCGGGTGCCGATGGCGTCGTACAGCTTCTTCACGACGTCGTCGCCGTACTGCTTCTGCGCGGCGATGACCACCCGGACCGGCCCCCAGGCCCTGTCCATCATCTCGCGGTAGTCCTCGGGCAGGTCGCGGCCCTCGTTCAGGACGGCCAGGCTCATCACGTGCCAGGTGACCTCGATGTCGCGCACCTTCTCGACCTCACCGATCCACCGGGACGTCATCCACGCCCACGGGCAGAGCGGGTCGAACCAGAAGTCGACGGACGAGGTCTCGGTGGTCACAGCAGGCACATTCGCTCCAGGGTTCGCGGTCAGGGTTCGGGCCAGTGGGCCCATTCCGGGCCCTGATGGCGGCAACCCCGAACCGCGTTGGGACATTCCGAGATCCGTGGGACCATGGATCGCCCCGCGCGGGACGCCGCCACCGCCGTCGTCGTCCGGGCTGCACCCGTCGATCCCGAGGAACGGAAGTCCCCTGTGCCTGGCATGAACCTGACCCGCGACGAGGCTGCCCAGCGGGCCGCGCACGTGTCCGTCGAGTCCTACGACGTGACCCTGGACGTCACCACCGGCCCGGAGGTCTTCCGGTCGCAGACCGTGGTGCGATTCGCCAGCAGCACCCCCGGCGCCAGCACCTTCATCGACCTGATCGCGCGCGACGTGCTGGAGGTCGAGCTCAACGGCCGCGCGCTGGACCCGGCCGGCGTCGTCGCCGACTCCCGGATCGCGCTGGACGACCTGCAGGCCGAGAACGTGCTGCGCGTCGTCGCCGACTGCCGGTACATGAACACGGGCGAGGGCCTGCACCGCTTCGTCGACCCGGTCGACAAGGAGGTGTACCTCTACAGCCAGTTCGAGGTCGCCGACTCCCGCCGCGTCTTCGCGGTCTTCGAGCAGCCCGACCTCAAGGCCGAGTTCACCTTCGCCGTCACGGCGCAGAACCACTGGACCGTGGTCAGCAACCAGGCCACCCCCGAGCCCGAGCAGCTCCCTGAGGGCAAGGCCGTCTGGCGGTTCGCCGCGACCCCGCGCATCTCGTCCTACATCACGGCCATCGTGGCCGGGCCGTACCACGTCGAGCGCAGCGAGCTGACGAGCGCCGACGGCCGGGTCATCCCGCTCGGCGTGTTCTGCCGGCACTCCCTGCGCGAGCACCTGGATGCCGACAACATCGTCGAGATCACGAAGCAGGGCTTCGAGTACTTCGAGCGGCTGTTCGACCTGCCGTACCCGTTCGACAAGTACGACCAGCTCTTCGTCCCGGAGTTCAACGCCGGGGCCATGGAGAACGCCGGTGCCGTCACGTTCGTGGAGACCTACGTCTTCCGCTCGAAGGTGCCGCAGGCCGTGATCGAGCGCCGAGCGCTGACCGTGCTGCACGAGCTCGCGCACATGTGGTTCGGCGACCTGGTGACCATGCGCTGGTGGGACGACCTGTGGCTGAACGAGTCGTTCGCCGAGTGGGCCAGCACCAGTGCGCAGGCCGAGAACACCCGCTGGCCGTGGGCCTGGACGACGTTCGGCGTCGCCGAGAAGTCGTGGGCCTACCGGCAGGACCAGCTGCCGACGACGCACCCGATCGTCGCGGACATCCGCGACCTCGAGGACGTCGAGGTCAACTTCGACGGCATCACCTACGCCAAGGGTGCCTCGGTGCTCAAGCAGCTCGTCGCCTACGTCGGCGAGGACGAGTTCGTGCAGGGCCTGCGCCGCTACTTCAAGGCGCACGCCTGGGGCAACACCGAGCTGGCGGACCTGCTGCGCGAGCTCGAGGTGACCAGCGGCCGCGACCTGCGCGGCTGGAGCGCCCAGTGGCTGCAGCGGGCCGGCGTGAACACGCTGGTCCCCGAGGTCGCGGTGGACGACGAGGGCCGCTACGTGTCCGTCGCCGTCACCCAGACCGCGCCGGTGGCGCACGCCGTGCTGCGTCCGCACCGGCTGGCGATCGGCTGCTACGACCTGGTCGACGGCCGGCTGCAGCGCACCGACCGCATCGAGACGGACGTCGTCGGCGACCGCACCGAGATCCCCGAGCTCGTCGGCCGCAAGCAGCCGGACCTGCTGCTGGTGAACGACGACGACCTGGCCTACGCCAAGATCCGGCTGGACCAGCGCTCGTTCGAGACCGCCGTCGCCCACCTGGACCGGTTCGGCGACTCGATGCCGCGCTCGCTGGTGCTCGGCGCAGCGTGGGACATGACCCGGGACGCCGAGTCGCCCGCCCGCCAGTTCGTCGAGCTCGCGCTCAAGGCGATCGCGACCGAGACCGACTCGACCGTGCTGCGCCTGCTGCTCGCGCAGACCACCACGACCGCCAAGCTGTACGTCAGCCCCGAGCACCGCCCCGACGTCCTCAGCCAGGTGTCGTCGTCCCTGCTCGATCTGGCGCGTGCGGCCGAGCCGAGCAGCGACCGCCAGCTGCAGCTGGCGCTCGCCTTCGCCGCCACGTCCACCACGGACGAGCACGCCGCGGTGATCCGTGGCCTGCTCGACGGTTCGGGCGAGCTGGAGGGGCTGAGCATCGACGCCGACATGCGCTGGGCCCTGCTCACCTCGCTCGTCGCGGCCGGCGCGGCCGGCGAGGACGACATCGAGGCGGAGCTGGACCGCGACTCGACCGCCAACGGTCAGCGGGCCGCGGCGTTCGCGCGGGCTGCGGTGCCGACGTCCGAGGCGAAGGACGCCGCCTGGCGGTCCGTGGTCGACGAGGGTGAGCTGCCCAACGCCGTGCAGGAGTCGATCATCGGCGGGTTCGCGCGCGTGCACGAGCCCGAGCTGCTGCGGCCGTACCTCGAGCGCTACTTCGCGGCCATCGAGCAGGTCTGGGCGACCCGCACCAACGAGATCGCCCAGCAGATCGTGCTCGGGCTGTACCCGACGGTGCTGGCCGACGAGTCGCTGGTCGAGGCCAGCGACGCGTGGCTGGAGGCGAACCCGCAGGCCGTTCCGGCGATGCGCCGCCTCGTCACCGAGAACCGCGACGGGATCGCGCGAGCCCTCCGCGCCCAGGCCCGCGACCACTCGGCCTGACCCGCAACACCACAGTTCCGCCGCTCAGGCCGCTTTCCGCCTCTTGGGCCGCTTCCGGACCCCTCCGGAGCGGACTGGGCGGCGAAAAGCGGCTTGAGCGGCGGAAGCGCGTGTGGTGGGGGGTCAGCCGGTGGTGCGGACGGCGCGCGCCAGCGAGCGCGCGCGACGGTCCCGGACGACGTCGTCGAGCAGCAGCGGCTGACCGGACGGGTCCGCCAGCGGCACCCGCCAGTTCGGGTACTCCTCGTCGGTGCCGGGCTGGTTGATGGTCCGCCGGTCCCCGACGGCGTCGGACAGCGAGACGCCCAGCAGCCGCGACGGCGTCCAGGTCAGGAACCGGTGCAGGGCCTCGACGGTCTCGCGCTCCCCCGACCCCGGCGCGAGCAGCCCGCGCGCCACCAGCATCGCCAGCACGGACTCGCGCTCGGCCTCGTCGATCTCCCGCTCCTGCTCGACGGGACGGGTCAGCAGCCCCAGCGACTCGCGCAGGTCCACGTGCACGCCGGCCAGGTACCCGGCGGTGGGCGGCAGGTCGTGCGTCGTCACGGTGGCCAGGCACAGCTCGCGCCACTTCTCGGGCGGCAGCGGCTCGCCGTCGTCGTCCTTCTCGAACCACAGGATCGACGTCCCGAGCACCCCGCGCTCGCTCAGGTAGGTGCGCACCCACGGCTCGACGACGCCCAGGTCCTCCCCGATCACGACGGCGCCGGCCCGGTGCGCCTCCAGCGCCAGGATGCCGACCAGCGCCTCGTGGTCGTACCGGACGTAGGTGCCCTCGGTCGGCGGGTGGCCGTCCGGCACCCACCAGAGCCGGAACAGCCCCAGCACGTGGTCGACGCGCACCCCGCCGGCGTGCCGCAGCACGGTGCGCAGCATATCCCGGTACGGCGCGTAGCCGAGCTCGGCGAGCTGGTCCGGACGCCACGGCGGCTGCGACCAGTCCTGGCCCTGCTGGTTGAACGCGTCCGGCGGCGCACCGACCGTGACGCCGTGCGCGAGCGCGTCCCGCAGCCCCCACACGTCGGCGCCCTCGGGGTGCACGCCGACGGCCAGGTCGTGGACGACGCCGAGCGACATCCCGGCGGCCCGGGCGCGCCGGTGCGCCGACGCCAGCTGCTCGTCGGCCACCCACTGCAGCCAGCGGTAGAAGTCGACCCGCTCGGCCAGCCGGTCGCGCTCGTCGGCGACGGCGTCGGACGTCGGGTCGTGCAGCTCGACGGGCCACTGCCCCCAGGGCAGTCCGTGCTCCTCGGCGAGCGCGCACCAGGTGGCGAAGTCCACCAGGCCCTGGCCCTGCTCGACGCAGAACGCCTCGAACTCGCGCTCACGACCCAGCGTGCGTCCCTGCTCGTGGACCTGCTCGAGGGCGGACCGCTTGGCCTGCCAGCAGGCGTCCCGGTCGAGCCCGTCGGCGGCGTTGGCCTGCTGCGCGGCGTCGGCCTGCCACTCGATGAGCTGGCGCTGGGCCGAGGGCATGGCCCCCACCTCAGGGATCGCCTCGACCCGGATGTACAGCGGGTTCACGAACCGCCGGGTGGTGGGCAGGTACGGCGAGGGCTCCATCTCGCCGACCGGCTCCGCGGCGTGCAGCGGGTTGGTCAGCACGAAGTCGGCGCCCAGGTCGGCCGCGCTCCAGACGGCCAGCTCCGCCAGGTCGTCCAGGTCCCCGATGCCCCAGGACCGGCACGAGCGCACCGAGTACAGCTGCGTCATGAAGCCCCAGGCCCGACCCTCGCCGGTCAGGGCGGCGGGCATGGTCAGCTGGGCCGGGGTGACCACCAACGGGCAGGACGACGTCCGGCCGGCCACCCGGGCCACCAACCGGTGCCAGCCCAGCGGCAGGTCGGCCGGCACCTCGAAGGTCGCCTCGCCCACCTGCTGACCCTCGAGCACCCGTGGCTCGACCCAGTGGTCGCGCTGCTCGAGCTCGCGCCGTCCGCCGCCCTCGAGCTCGATCCAGGCGAGCACGGAGCTGCCGTGCGGGAGGTGCACCGGCACCCACGGCGTCCAGCCGCTGCGCGTCACCACGACGGGTGGCAGCACCCGGCGCCACGGCGCCTCGTCGGCGAGGTGCAGCGACTGCTGGGCGGCCTCGTCGTCCGACGCGTCGACCCCGAGCGCCGCCAGCACCGCGCGCACCGTCGAGGCTGACACCAGGACGTGCTCGCCCGTCCAGCTCCAGTACTCGGTGGCGACCCCGAAGCGGCGCGCGAGATCGACCAGCTCTCGGCTGGGCGGTTCGTGCCGGGCGTCAGTCACGGGAGCTCGCAAGGGGTTCGGTCGTGCGGGGAAGGGCGGTGCAGCGTCCGATCCTGCCACGTAGGCTGCCCGACATGGCGTCCACCGCACCTCTGCCGACCCAGGACTACCCGCAGGCGGAGCGCCTCGACCTCGTCGAGCGCCTCCCCGAGTCCGACCCGACCCACGACGTGGCGGACCCGTACCGCTGGCTGGAGGACGACGCGGCCGAGGCGACGCAGGCGTGGTCCCGCGCGCAGGACGAGCTGCTCGCCGAGCACCGCGAGCAGTGGGGCGGGCGCGAGCACCTGCGCAGCCGGGTCACCGAGCTGCTCGGCGCGGGCGTCGTCAGCGCCCCGGCCTGGCGCGGCGACCGCCAGTTCGTGATCCGCCGCACGGCCGGGCAGGAGCACGCGCTGCTGCTGGTGGTGGACGGCGACGGCACCGAGCGGGTGCTGCTGGACCCGATGGTGATCGACCCGTCCGGCGCCACCACGCTGGACAGCTGGCAGCCCAGCAAGGAGGGCCACCTGCTCGCCTACCAGCTGAGCGAGGGTGGCCGCGAGGAGTCGGTGCTGCGGGTCCTGGACGTCGCGACCGGTGAGCTCGTGGACGGTCCGATCGACCGGGCCCGCTACTCCCCCGTCGCCTGGCTGCCCGGCGGCGAGGCGTTCTACTACGTGCGGCGGATCGACACCGCCCACCTGCCGGCCGACGAGCAGCAGTACCACCGCCGGGTCTGGCTGCACCGCGTCGGCACCAGCGCGGACGACGACGTGCTGGTCTTCGGCGAGGGGCTGGAGAAGACGAACTACTACGGGGTGTCGGTGTCGATGGACGGGCGCTGGCTCAGCGTCACCGCCTCGGCCGGCACGGCGCCGACGAACGACCTGTGGCTGGCCGACCTGCACGCCGGCTCCGTCGAGGCGCCCGAGCTGGTCGTCGTCCAGTCCAGCGACGTGGACGCCCAGACCAGCCTGTCCGTCGGCCGGGACGGCCGGGGCTACGTGTTCACCGACCGGGACGCCCCGCGCGGCCGCATCGCGGTCGTCGACCCGAGCGCCCCGGCGTACGAGAACTGGGTCGACCTCGTCGGGCAGGACGACGAGGCCGTGCTCGAGGGCTTCGCGGTGCTGGACGGCGACGCGCTGGACACCGCGCTGTGCGTCGTCGCCTGGACCCGGCACGCCGTCGGCGAGCTGACCGTGCACGAGCTCGCGACCGGCGTCCGGGTGGGCGAGGTGCCGCTGCCCGGCGTCGGTTCGGTCGGCGGGCTGAGCGAGCACCCCGAGGGCGGCCACGAGGTCTGGATCGGGTACACCGACTCGGTCACGCCGAGCAGCGTGCTGCGCTTCGACGCGAGGACCGGCGAGACGTCGACGTGGGCGACTGCGCCGGGCTCGGTGGACGTGCCCACGGTGAGCACCCAACAGCTGGTCTACCGGAGCAAGGACGGCACCGAGGTCCGGCTGCTGGTCGTGTCGCCCACCGCCGAGGCGGACCGCCCGCGCCCGACCGTGCTCTACGGCTACGGCGGCTTCGGCCTGCCGCTCACCCCCGGGTACTCCGCCGGCATCCTCGCCTGGGTCGAGGCCGGCGGCGTGTACGCCGTGGCCGGCCTGCGCGGCGGCGGCGAGGAGGGCGAGGACTGGCACCGGGACGGCATGCTCGGCCACAAGCAGAACGTCTTCGACGACTTCCACGCCGCGGCCGAGTTCCTCATCGAGCAGGGGTGGACGACGACCGAGCAGCTGTCGATCAGCGGCGGCTCGAACGGCGGGTTGCTGGTCGGCGCGGCCGTGACCCAGCGGCCGGAGCTGTTCGCCGCCGTGGTGTGCTCGGCACCGCTGCTGGACATGGTGCGGTACGAGAAGTTCGGCCTGGGCGCGACCTGGGCGAGCGAGTACGGGACGGCGGCCGACCCCGAGCAGCTGGGCTGGCTGCTCGGCTACTCGCCCTACCACCGCGTCGTCGAGGGCACCCACTACCCGGCGACGCTGTTCACCGTGTTCGCCGGGGACACCCGGGTGGACCCGCTGCACGCCCGCAAGCTCGCGGCGGCCATGCAGCACGCGACGTCCGTGGGTCCGGATGAGGCGCCCATCCTGGTGCGCGCCGAGGCGAACGTCGGGCACGGCGGGCGGGCGATCTCGAAGTCCGTGGAGCTCACCGCGGACGCGCTGGCGTTCGCTGCGCACCACACCGGGCTCGCGCTGGGCTGACGGGCTCGCCTGGGGCTCAGGGGTGGGCTGACACGCCGCTGTTCGGTCCTTCCCGGGTCGGCCCGTAGCCTGGGAGGCTGCCCGAAGCAGGGATCCGACGACCAGGAGGTCCCCTCCCCGTGCTCCACGCGCTCACCGAGTTCTCCGCTGCCGACGCCAAGAACCTCCCCACCTGGCTGACCGAGAACGTCGTCCCGCCGCTCGTCCGGATCCTCACGATCCTGTTCGTCGCGGCGGTCATCCGGTTCATCCTGCTGCGGCTGCTGCGGCGACTGATCCGCGGGACGGTGCAGTCCACCGACAAGCTGGCGGAGAACCGCGCGACCCGGGTGCTGGTGTCCGCGACCGGCGCCCTGAACGAGCGCCGGCGCGCGCGCACCGAGACGCTGGGTTCGGTGCTGGGCAGCGTGATCACCGGGGTGGTCTTCGGCATCGCGTTCCTGATGATCCTGAGCGAGCTCGGCTTCAACCTCGCGCCGGTGCTCGCCTCGGCCGGGGTGGCCGGTGTGGCGCTGGGTTTCGGGGCGCAGAGCCTGGTCAAGGACTACCTGTCCGGCATCTTCATGCTGCTGGAGGACCAGTACGGCGTGGGTGACCTGATCGACACCGGCGAGGCCGTCGGCACGGTCGAGGAGGTCACGCTGCGCATCACGAAGCTGCGCGACGGCAGCGGGGTCGCCTGGTACGTGCGCAACGGCGAGATCGTCCGGGTCGCGAACAAGAGCCAGGGCTGGTCGACGGCGATCGTGGACATCCCGGTCGCCTACGCCGAGGACATCGAGCGCGCGAAGCAGGTCATCAGCGACGTCGTCGCGCAGGTGTACGCGGACGAGTCGTTCGCCGGGATCATCCTGGACGCGCCGACCGTCGCGGGGGTCGAGCAGATCACCGGGTCCACCGTGACGATCCGCGTGATCGCCAAGACCGAGCCGAACGAGCAGTGGGGCGTCCAGCGCGCCATCCGCGAGCGGGTCAAGGTGGCGTTCGACGCAGCCGGGGTGCGCGCCCCGGTGGTGTACCCACCGGCCGGCGGCGCAGCGGCCGGCCCTGGCACCATCAGCGGCACCGTCTAGCTCCCACCCCCACCCACGCTTCCGCCACTCAAGCCGGTTTCCGCCGCTCAGGCCGGTTTCGGACCGGTGAAACCGGCCTGAGGGGCGGAACCGTTGCGGTGAGCGGGCGCGCGGACGGCGCGGGCGGCACTGTGGAGGCATGCCTCCCCTCGCACTCGTCACCGGCGCCACCGGATACATCGGCGGCCGCCTCGTCCCCGAGCTGCTGAAGGCCGGGTACGACGTCCGCTGCCTGGTCCGCAGCCCGGACAAGCTCCGGGACCGGCCCTGGCGCGACGACGTCGAGATCATCGAGGGGGACGTCGGGGACGTCGACACCGTCACCAAGGCCGTCGAGGGCACGGATGTCGCCTACTACCTGGTGCACAGCCTCGGCTCCGGCAAGCGCTTCGAACGCCGCGACCGTGACATGGCCCGCTCCTTCGCCCGCGGTGCCCGGGCCGGCGGCGCGCAGCGGCTGGTGTACCTCGGCGGCCTCTACCCCGACACCGAGGACCTGTCCCCGCACCTGGACTCCCGCAAGGAGGTCGGCGAGATCCTGCTCGACTCCGGGGTGCCGACCACGGTGCTGCGCGCGGCAGTGATCCTCGGCTCGGGCTCGGCGTCCTTCGAGATGCTCCGGTACCTCACCGAGCGGCTGCCGGTGATGATCACCCCGCGCTGGGTCGACAACAAGATCCAGCCGATCGCCGTCCGCGACGTGCTGCGCTACCTCGTGGGCGCCGCCCAGGTGGACCCCGAGGTCAGCCGCGGCTTCGACATCGGCGGTCCGGACGTGCTGACCTACCGCGAGATGATGCGCCGGTACGCGACCGCAGCCGGGCTGCCGCGCCGACGGATCTACCCCGTCAACGTGCTCACGCCCCGGCTGTCCAGCCACTGGGTCGGCGTGGTCACCCCGGTGCCGAACAGCCTGGCCCGTCCGCTGGTCGAGTCCCTGGTGCACGAGGTGGTCTGCAAGGAGCACGACATCGCGCGCTACGTCCCGGACCCGGACGGCGGCCTGGTCGGCTTCGACCGGGCGCTCGAGCTCGCGCTGGCCAAGGTGCAGGCGTACGACGTGGACACCTCGTGGTCGTCGGCCAGCATCCCCGGCACGCCCAGCGACCCGCTGCCCAGCGATCCGGACTGGGCCGGCGGCACGCTCTACGTCGACGAACGCTTCGCGCCGGTACAGGCACCCCGGGAAGCGTTGTGGTCGGTCATCGAGGGCATCGGCGGTGAGAACGGCTGGTACAGCTGGCCGCTGGGTTGGTGGGCTCGCGGCGTGCTGGACCGGCTCAGCGGCGGTCCCGGTCTGCGGCGCGGCCGGCGCAACCGCTACGACCTGGCCGTCGGCGACGCCCTCGACTGGTGGCGGGTGGAGGAGATCGAGGACCTGCACCTGCTGCGGCTGCGCGCCGAGATGCGGCTGCCGGGCCTCGCCTGGCTCGAGCTGATCGTCGAGTCGCCGCAGGACGCCGCGGACGGCCCGCAGGACGCGCCGACGGACGGCGTGGTGTTCCGCCAGCGGGCCATCTTCGCCCCGCGAGGGCTGGCCGGGCAGGCGTACTGGCAGGCCATCAAGCCGTTCCACGGCATCGTGTTCGGCGGGATGCAGCGCGGGATCGCCGCCGCGGCCGAGCAGGCGGCCCGGCGGGCGCCCGGTCAGGCGGGGGAATCGCCGGCGAAATGGCGCCCGTCGGGCAACCTTCCGGGCACCCTGGGTGGTCGTCAGGGCTGAGGGGCTCCGACCAGGAGCCCGCAGCACCCGGAGGCGACGTGGACGCAGGCTTCGAGGCCTACGTGGTGGCTCGCGGTGACGCGCTGCACCGCACCGCGTACCTGCTGACCCACGACCACGCGCTCGCCGAGGACCTCGTGCAGACCGCGTTGGCGAAGGCCTGGCCCGCCTGGGGCCGGATCCGGACCGAGCCGGACGCCTACGTGCGCAAGGTCATCGTGAACACCTTCGCGACCTGGTGGCGGCGGCGCTGGAACGGCGAGCGCCCCACCGAGACCCTGCCGGACGTCGCGTCCGCCGACCACGGTGACGCGGTCGCCACCCGGGCTGGGCTGGTCGACGCCCTGGCCCGGCTGCCGCGCCGTCAGCGCGCCGTCGTCGTCCTGCGCTTCTTCGAGGACCTCACCGAGGCCCAGACGGCCGACGTCCTCGGGATCAGCGTCGGCACCGTGAAGTCCCAGACCTCCAAGGCGCTGGCCCAGCTGCGCGTCTCCCCCGCGCTGGCCGACGCCCGCGCCTCCCTCCCGATCGAGGAGCAGTCATGACGCTGAGCACGGACGAGCTGCGCGCCGCCCTCGACGAGGCGTCCCACGCGCCCTACGACGCGGCGTCCTCCGCGCGGCTGTCCGGCGTCCGGGCTCGGGTGCGCCAGCGGCAGCGCCGTCGCACCGGTGGGGCGGCGGGCCTGGTCACCGTGGCCATGGTCGCCGTCGCCGCGGTCGCGACCGGTCTGACCGCGGGGAACGGTCCCGGCCCGGTGACCGCGGCCTCGCCGTCCCCGACGTCGTCGGCCGTGGCGGCCCTCCCACCCCTGCCGGTGCTGTACCGCGGTCAGGGCGTCCTCGCGCAGCTGTCCGGCGCGGACGACGAGAGCCCGGCCAAGCAGGTCGTGCTGCCCGCCAGCAGCAGCGGGGGCATCGTCGTCCGGTGCGCTGGCCCGAAGGACGCCGCACTGGACGACGGCACCTCGGTGCTCGTGTCGGCGGATCTCGGTGGCACTGCGGTCGCGCCGCACGCCGTCACCTGCCTACCTGACGGCGAGCCGGTCGACGGGACCATCCTGGCCACCGTCGACCCGAAGGCTGGGGCGGCGATCCGGCTGCAGGCGCGGTTCGACCGGCCGGTGCCGGCGGGGTCGACGTTCTCCGTCGCGGTGCTGGACGGCGAGAACGTGATCGACCTGTCGCCCTTGCGCAAGGCACCAGCGGGCTACGCGTTCGTGAGCTCGCTGGCGCTCTCCGACGGCTGGGTCTACGCCTCGGGATCACCCGACGGCGCCGAGACGTCGTCTCGCGACGACGTCCTGGGTGGCGCCGAGATCATCATGGAGCAGCAACGATCCGTGCACCTGGTGGTGCGGTGCATCGGCCGGCAGCAGCTGCTTGCCACCACGGCGGACGGCGGGCGGCAGACGGTGAGCTGTCCCGCCGGGGAACGGGTGACCAAGACCGTCGACCTCACCCTGAAGCGGTCCGCCGAGCAGCGGTTGCGGCTGGACGTCAGCGACGCCGATCCGGGCGCCCTCGTCGAGGTGGGCGTCTACTCCCGCTGACCCACGCTTCCGCCGTTCAGACCGGATTCGGACGTCGGAAAGCGGGCTGAGTGGCGGAAACCGGCCTGGGTGGCGGAGGCGTGGGTGGGGGTTTGAGAGACTGGGCGGGTGAGCGAGCAGCAGCAGGTCAGCTTCTACGACGAGGTGGGTGGGCACGACACCTTCGTCGCCCTCGTGCACCGGTTCTACCAGGGCGTGGCCGGCGACCCCGAGCTGCGCGCGCTCTACCCGGAGGACGACCTGGGCCCCGCGGAGATCCGGTTCCGGATGTTCCTCGAGCAGTACTGGGGCGGCCCCACGACGTACAGCGACGAGCGCGGCCACCCGAGGCTGCGGATGCGGCACCACCCGTTCGCGGTGACCACCCACATGCGCGACCGCTGGCTGCACCACATGCGGGACGCCGTCGACGAGGTCGCGCTCGCCCCCGTGCACGAGGCGATCCTGTGGGACTACCTGGAGCGGGCCGCGCACTCGTTGGTCAACACCCCCGACTGACCGGCACGCCGGTGCGCCGGACAAGCGCTCGCACGCTCGGCGCCCGCACCCCGTAGCCTGCTGCGGTGACTGCTGAGCCCCTCGAGACCCACACGGCCGTGCCCGCCGCGTTCGCGACGTCCGCCCCCGGCCAGGAGTGGTGGCGCAGCGCCGTCATCTACCAGGTCTACCCGCGCTCGTTCGCCGACTCGGACGGCGACGGCATCGGCGACCTGCCCGGCATCACCGCCCGGCTGCCGCACCTGGCCGAGCTCGGCGTGGACGCGCTGTGGCTCTCGCCGTTCTACAGCTCCCCGCAGGCGGACGCCGGCTACGACGTGGCGGACTACCGCGAGGTCGACCCGGTCTTCGGTGACCTGGCCGCCGCGGACGACCTGCTGGCCCGCGCGCACCAGCTCGGGCTGCGGGTCATCGTCGACATCGTGCCCAACCACACCAGCGACGAGCACGCCTGGTTCCAGGCGGCGCTGGCCGCCGGCCCGGGCAGCGCCGAGCGTGCCCGGTACCTGTTCCGGGACGGGCTCGGCGAGCACGGCGAGCTCCCGCCGAACAGCTGGCGCTCCGTGTTCGGCGGCCCGGCGTGGACGCGGGTCACCGAGCCCGGCGGCGCGCCCGGCCAGTGGTACCTGCACCTGTTCGACGTCAAGCAGCCGGACCTGGACTGGACGAACCCGGTGGTGCACGCCGAGTTCGACTCGGTCCTGCGGTTCTGGCTGGACCGCGGCGTCAACGGCTTCCGGATCGACGTCGCGCACGGCCTGGTCAAGGCCGAGGGCTTGCCGGACTGGGACCACGAGCTCGACCTGCTCGAGGGCGGCGACTCGCGCTTCTCCCGTCCCCCGTTCTGGGACCAGCCGGGGGTGCACGAGATCTACCGCGAGTGGCACCGGGTCGTCGCGGAGTACGCCGGCGACCGGGTGCTCGTCGCCGAGGCGTGGGTCTACCCGGCCGCACGCATCTCCGACTACGTGCGCCCCGACGAGCTGCACCAGTCGTTCAACTTCCCCTACCTCGTCACCCCCTGGCAGGGCGCCCCGCTGCGCGAGGTGATCACCGAGTCGCTGGCCGCGATGGCCGGGGTCGGCGCACCGGCGACCTGGGTGCTGAGCAACCACGACGTGCTGCGGCACACGACCCGGTTCGGCTTCGAGCCGGGCACCGCGCTGCCGAACGGCATCGGGGCGGACGACGCGCAGCCGGATGCCGAGCTCGGCCTGCGCCGCGGCCGGGCGGCCACGATGCTGATGCTCGCGCTGCCCGGCAGCGCGTACCTGTACCAGGGCGAGGAGCTGGGGCTGCCCGAGCACACGTCCCTGCCGGACGACGTGCGGCAGGACCCCACCTGGCTGCGCTCGAGCCACGAGCACCGCGGCCGCGACGGCTGCCGGGTGCCCCTCCCGTGGTCCGCGGACGCGCCGTCCTACGGCTTCGGCCCGACGAGCAGGACGTGGCTCCCGCAGCCGGCGAGCTGGGCCGCGCTGGCCCTGGACGCCCAGCGGGCCGTACCGGGGTCGACGTACGAGACCTACCGCGAGGCGCTCGCGCTGCGCCGGGCCGAGCGGCTCGGCGAGGGTGAGCTGACCTGGGTGGAGGGCTACCCGGCGGAGGTCGTCGCGTTCCGCACCGGCGAGGTCCTCGTGCTGGCCAACACGGGGACCGGGACCGTGCCGCTGCCCGACGGCGCACAGGTGCTGCTGACCAGCGTGCCGGTGGACCTGTCGCAGGGCCTGCCGGCCGACGTCACGGTGTGGGTGCGGGCGCGCTGAACAGCTCGCCCAGCGCCTCGATCAGGGGCTTGACCTCCTCGGGCGTCTGCGTGCCGTTGATCACGTAGGTCCGCGAGCCGACGCTGAGCTTGTAGTAGATCTGGTCGCTGGTCGTGGTGTCCGGCGTGCTCGCCGGCAGCGCGGGCAGGTTCGCCTGCTCGACGGCGTCGGCGATCGCCTTCACCTGCGCCGGGTCCGCGGTACGGGTGACCGGCTCCCCCACCTTGCGCGAGACCGTGTACGTGCCGTCCGGGTTCAGGACGACGGCGTCGTGCATGCCGGCGATGCCGCCGGTGCGGGTGAGCACCACGGGACCGGCCAGGACACCGGGCGTGCCGGTGGACGTCGCGGCCGTCGTCCCGGACGTCGTACCGGACGTCGTCCCTGCGGCCGGGCCGGGCTGCTCGGAACCGCACGCGCCGGCACCCAGGACGAGGACGCCGCCGAGCAGAGCGGGCAGCAGGCGTGCGGCGGACGTCGTTCGCAGGTCAGGTCGCATGGTCATGGGACGCTAGCGGGTGACGTCCGGTTCCACCCGTTTGCGCCGGATCTGGTTCGGCGCTGCCGCGACCCGCCCGCGACAGCGGCCTAGGTCGTGGTCGTGCTGGTGGTGATGGGCTCCGGTGCGCCGGCCGGGCGGATGATGCCGCGGAAGCCCACGTGCGCGGTCCCGGTGTCGACCATCTGAGCCTGGCGCGCCGAAGGCCGGTAGCGCAGGCAGTAGTTGGGGGCGCACAGGTGCGAGCCGCCCTTGATCACCATGCGCGGGAGGTTCGAGCCCGGCTCTCCGGCGGCGGCGAAGGACTCGTCAGGGCTGGTCACCCGAGGGTTGCGGGGGACGCAGCAGGAGTGCTGGCTCGGGCCCGGGTTCGTGTAGAAGTCGCAGGTCCACTCCCAGACGTTCCCGGTGATGTCGAGCAGGCCGTACCCGTTGGGCGGGAAGCTGCCCACCGGCGAGGTGCCCTCGTGCCCGTCCACCAGCAGGTTCTGCCAGGGGAACTCGCCCTGCCAGGTGTTCGCCATCGCGCGACCCTCCGGGAAGTGCTCGTCGCCCCAGGCGAACACCGCCCCGTCGAGGCCGCCGCGGGCGGCGAACTCCCACTCGGCCTCGGTGGGCAGCTCCTTGCCGGCCCACCGGCAGTACGCGTTCACGTCCTCCCAGGCGACGTGCACGACGGGGTGGTTCGGGCGGCCGGCGGACGAGCTGCCCTTCCCCGTGGGGCGCTGCCAGGACGCGCCCGGCTCGTACTGCCACCACATGCGGTTGTCGTTGAGGTCGACCGGGCCCGCGCTCTTGCGGAACACCAGGGATCCCGGGACGAGCAGCTGCGGGTCGGCGTCCGGGTAGTCGGCGGCGTCGAGCGGGCGCTCGGCCATCGTGACGTAGCCGGTCTCGGTGACGAACTCGCGGAAGGCCTCGACGGTCACCGGGTGCTCGTCCATCCAGAAGCCGTCGACCGCGACGCGGCGCACCGGGCGTTCCTCCGGGTAGAACTGCTCCGACCCCATCGCGAACTCACCACCGGGGATCCACACCATCCCCGGTGCCGGGGGTGCCGAGGGGGCCTCGCGGGCGTCGACCGTCATGGGGACAGCCTCATGCACCAGGCGCGGCTCGCTCAACCCGGGGCCGGTCGAGCCGGTCAGTTGGCGACCCCACCGGCCACCTTGCTGAGCACGGTGGCGAGCATCTGCGTCGGGTTGAAGTCGGCCGGCGCCTGCCGCGGCGGGAAGTCCGCGAACGTGTTGGCGTGCAGCTGCAGGATGTAGCCCGCCGGCATGACGGTCCACAGCTTCTCGCCGACGTAGATCGGGTAGGACGGCGCTTCCATGTGCTGCTCGAACGGGTCGACCCGCAGGTTCACCGGCAGCGGCACCGTCGAGCGCTTGAGCTGCCCGGCGAACCAGTCGTCCTTGACCTGGAAGTGGATCTTCCAGTTCCGGTACCGGATCGCGAACAGGTCGTGCTCGCCGTAGTAGTAGAACTCGTCGCGGGCCGACTCCTCGACCTCGCCGGTGAGGTACGGCAGCTGGTTGTACCCGTCCAGGTGGACCTTGAAGTGCTTGTCGCCGGCCTGGTGCCCGGCCAGCAGCTTCTCCTTGATGTCCGGGTCCCCGGCCGCCGCCATCAGGGTGGGGACGACGTCCTCCAGCGAGAAGATCCCGTTCAGCACCTGGCCGGCCGGGATGTGCCCGGGCCAGCGGATCGCGAACGGCGCCCGGAAGCCGCCCTCCCAGCCCAGGCCCTTCTCGCCGCGGAAGGGCGAGGTGCCGCCGTCCGGCCAGCTGAACTTCTCGGCGCCGTTGTCGGTCGCGAAGATCACGATCGTGTCGTCGGCGATGCCGAGCTCGTCGAGGCTGCCCAGGAGCTCACCGACCACCCAGTCCAGCTCCTGCATGCCATCCGCATACAGGCCGAACCCCGTCTTGTCCTTCCACCGCTCGGACAGGTGGGTCCAGACGTGCATGCGGGTCGTGTTGTGCCACAGCAGGAACGGCTTGTCCGCGTCGCGGGCCCGGGTCATGAAGTCGACCGAGTGCGCGAGCAGGTCGTCCTCGATGGTCTCCATGCGCTCGCGGGTCAGCGGACCCGTGTCGCGGATGGTCTGCTTGCCCACTCGGCCGAACCGCTCGTCGACGGTGTCGTCATCCACGTCGCTCGCCGTGCACTCCAGCACGCCGCGCGGCTTGAAGAAGTGCTGGAAGGCCGGGTGGTCGCGCGGGTAGTCAGGCTGCTCCGGCTCCTCCTCGGCGTTGAGGTGGTAGAGGTTGCCGTAGAACTCGTCCCAGCCGTGCACGGTGGGCAGGTAGTCGTTGCGGTCCCCGAGGTGGTTCTTGCCGATCTGCGCGGTCAGGTACCCGAGCGGCTTGATCAGCTCCGCCAGCGTGGGGTCCTCGGCCTGGATACCCTGCGGCGCACCGGGCATGCCGACCGTCGTGAGACCGGTGCGCATCGGCAGCTGCCCCGTGATCAGCGCGGCGCGACCGGCCGTGCAGCTCGCCTGCGCGTAGCAGTCGGTGAGCCGCACGCCGTCCGCCGCGATGCGGTCGATGTTCGGCGTCCGGGTGCCCATCAGGCCCTGGTGGTAGCAGCTCGGGTCGGACCAGCCGATGTCGTCGGCGAGGATGATCAGGATGTTCGGGGTGGACTGAGGCATGCCTCGAACGTAGGTGCGGGCGGACGGGGCTGGCATCACCCGCGGTGGGTGGCGCGCGGACGGCCGGGACGGCTCAGATCAGCGAGCGCCGCGCGATCACGTGGCCGCGGACGCTGGACAGCCGGCGCCACGGCCCCTGCGCGTGCAGGGTGACCGGCTCGTCCGCTCCCAGGAAGCCCAACGACTCGGCCACGTACGCGGCACCGGCCGGGACGCCGTCCACGCCGTCCAGGTCGCGGCCCCAGACGAGGGCCCGCAGCCGGACGACCGCGGCCGAACCGGAGCCCTCGCCGGCGCCGGTGGCGATCTCGTCGATCCCGGCCCGGGCCGCCACGCCGAGGGCCTGGACGTCGAGCGCGCCGACCGCCTGCCACCCGGTGCGCGGTGGCGTGACCCCGGCCCACCCGGCGTCCGTGGCGTCCATCGGCGGCACGGGCAGCGCCACGGTGCCGGTCTCAGCGGAGGGCCTCGCGAGCCGGTCCGCCAGTGCCGACAACGGGACCGTCCGGTCCAGCGCCGCCGGCGCGGCGAGCGGGACGACGCGCAGCCCCAGCACCGTCGGCCCCGAGCCGCCGTGCACCGGCGAGACGTAGACCGCCAGCGCCGTCCCGGCCGCGACCAGCCGGGCCGCGCCGTCCGGGTCGACCCGGCGGGCGCGAGCCAGGTAGGTGGTCAGGTCCGCGGCGGTCTGCGGGTCCGGCAGCAGCAGGTCACTCACTGCGGGACCGTCGCACCCGGAACGGCACGGGCTCGCCGCGCAGCGCGTCCAGGCGCTCCAGGTCGGCCTGGCCGATGCGCTTCGGCCGCTCGCTGACCAGGTCGAAGATCACCAGGGTGGATTCCGCCACGGCGTACCGAACCCGCTCGGCACCCTCGTGCGCGTCGTACACCTCGTACCCGACGTCGATGCGGGCGCCCTTTAGCTCGGTGATCCAGAGGTCGATGTGCACCGGCTCAGGACGCCACTTCAGCGGCTTGAGGTACTCGATCTCGTGCCGCACGACCAGGATCCCGGCGTCGAGCAGGCTCTTGTCCCCCTCGCCCGCCTGGTGCGCGGCGAACGCCTCGATCCGGGCGTCCTCGAAGAACCGCAGGTACTGCACGTTGTTCACGTGGCCGTAGGCGTCCATGTCGGACCAGCGCATCGGGTAGTCGCAGCGGTAGCGGGCCATGGCCGACATCCTGCCTTGCCAGCGGTGGGTCACGGCAACCCAGCGGCCGTGATCGGGCTGGGATACGGTGCCTGGCGTGCCCCGTGGACTCGACCTCGCCGCGCTGACCCGGTGGCTCGACGTCCACCACCCGCGACTGCGGGACGGCGACCTGCGGGCCGAGCTGATCGCCGGTGGGCGGTCCAACCTCACCTACCGGCTGGACGACGACACGCACCGCTGGGTGCTGCGCCGGCCGCCGCTCGGGCACGTGCTGGCTACCGCGCACGACATGAGCCGCGAGTTCCGGGTGATCGGCGCCCTGCACGGTGGCGCGGTGCCCGTCCCGGAACCGCTGCTGCTGTGCGCGGACGACTCGCCGCTGGACGCGCCGTTCTACGTGATGGAGCGGGTGGACGGCCTGGTGCTGCGCACGAGCGAGCAGCTGATGAGCGTCCCCGAGACGGCCCGGGGGCCGCTGGCGGAGCGCCTGGTGGACACGCTGGCGGCCCTGCACTCGGTCGATCCCGGCGCGGTGGGGCTCGGTGACTTCGGCCGCCCGGACGGCTTCCTGACCCGGCAGGTGTCGCGGTGGGGCAAGCAGCTGGCGGCGAGCCGCAGCCGGGAGGTGGCCGGGATCGACGAGCTGCACGCCGCCCTGGCAGCAGCCGTGCCGGCCGCTCAGCGAGCCACCGTGGTGCACGGCGACTTCCGGCTGGACAACCTGCTGGTGCGCCCCGAGCGCTGGGACGTCGCCGCGGTGCTGGACTGGGAGATGGCCACTCTCGGCGACCCCCTGACCGACCTCGGGCTGCTCCTCGTCTACTGGGGCGACGAGTCGACCCCCGCGTTGGGTTCGATCACGGACATGCCCGCCGCGGTGCGCGGTTTCCCGAGCGGCGGCGAGCTGGCGCAGCGCTACGCGGCCAGCGCGGGTCTCGACCTGACCGCGCTGCCCTGGTACGTGGCGTTCGGCTGCTTCAAGCTGGCGGTGATCCTCGAGGGCATCCACTACCGGTACACCCAGGGCCAGACCGTCGGGGCAGGGTTCGACCAGATCGGCGCCGTGGTGCCCGGACTGGTCTCGACGGGACGGCTCGCACTGGAGGAGACGCCATGAGTGACCTGCTCGCGCACGACGTGGCCGGCGACGGCGAGGCGGTGCTGCTGCTGCACTCCGGCGCGGCGGACCGCCGGCAGTGGGACGGCCAGTGGGCCGCGCTGACGGCCAGGCACCGGGTCGTGCGGCCGGACCTGCGCGGCTTCGGTGAAACCCCACCACCTCCCGAGCCGGGCTGGAGCGACAGTGCCGACCTGCTGGCCCTGTTGGACGCGCTCGGGATCGAGCGGGTCGCCGTGGTCGGCTCCTCGTACGGCGGCCGGATCGCGCTGGAGCTGGCCACCGTTGCGCCGCAACGGGTCTCGCAGCTGCTGCTGCTCTGTGCGGCCTACCCGGGGGTTCAGCGCACCCCGGCCGTCGAGGCGTTCGGCGAGGCCGAGGACGCCCTCCTCGAGGCCGGGGACGTCGAGGCCGCGGTCGCGCTGAACGTGCAGACCTGGCTGGGCCCGGACGCGACTCCGGCTGCTCGGGATGCCCTGGGCGAGATGCAGCGCCGTACCTTCGAGATCCAGCTGGTTGCCGACGACGACCTCGACCCGGTCCGGCCGGACGTGGACGCCGCGACGATCGAGGTCCCCACGGTGGCCTTCAGCGGCGGCCAGGACCTCGACCTCTTCCAAGACGTCGCCCGGCACCTGGCCGACGTGATGCCGCACGCTCGGCTGGTGGAGCTGGCGTGGGCCGGGCACCTGCCCGGGCTGGAGCGGCCCGAGCAGACCGGCTACCTGTTGCTCGCCGAGCTCGCCGCACCCGCCGAGCCCGCCGACGGAAAGGCCTGACGTGGACTTCGCCTACGACGACCGCACCCGCGCGCTCGCGGAGCGGCTGCAGACCTTCCTGGTTGAGCACGTGTACCCCGCGGAGGCGGTGCTGCACGAGCAGGTCCAGCGGGCCCGCGGCACCGACCGCGAGTGGTCGCGACCGGCCGTCGTCACCGAGCTCAAGGCTGCGGCCAGGGCGCAGGGCCTGTGGAACCTGTTCATCCCGGGCGAGCACGGCGCGGGCCTGACGAACGCCCAGTACGCGCCGCTGGCGGAGCTGACCGGGCGCTCCCCGTGGCTCGCGCCGGAGGCGCTGAACTGCGCGGCACCGGACACCGGGAACATGGAGGTGCTGGCGGAGTTCGGCACTCCCGAGCAGCAGTCGCAGTGGCTGGAACCGTTGCTGGACGGGCGGATCCGTTCGGCCTTCTGCATGACGGAGCCCGACGTCGCCTCGTCCGATGCGACGAACATCGAGACCAGGATCCGGCGCGACGGTGACGAGTACGTCGTCAGCGGGCGCAAGTGGTGGTCGACCGGTGCGATGGACCCGGCGGCGGAGATCTTCGTCGTCATGGGCCAGTCGGCGGACCCGGCCGACGACAGCGTGCACCGGCACCGCCGGCAGTCCATGATCCTGGTCCCGCGGGACGCCGAGGGGGTGCGCGTCGTCCGTGCCCTGCACACGTTCGGGTACGACGACGCCCCGCACGGCGGGCACGCCGAGGTCGCGTTCGACGACGTGCGGGTCCCGGCGGCCAACATCCTCAAGGGCGAGGGCGAGGGGTTCGCGATCGCCCAGGCCCGGTTGGGGCCAGGCCGGATCCACCACTGCATGCGGCTGATCGGCATGGCGGAGCGAGCGCTCGAGCTCATGTGCCGGCGGGCCAACGAGCGGGAGGCGTTCGGCCGGCCGCTGGCCCAGCAGGGTGTGGTGCGCGAGCAGGTCGCGAACGCGCGGGTCGCCATCGAGCAGGCCCGGCTGCTGGTGCTCAAGACCGCCTGGCTGATGGACACGGTCGGCAACAAGGGGGCGCACGCCGAGATCCAGGCCATCAAGATCGCGGTGCCGCTGATGGCCCAGCGGGTCATCGACGACGCGATCCAGGTGCACGGCGGAGCCGGCGTCTCGCAGGACACCCCGCTCGCCGAGCTGTGGGTCGCGGCGCGCACCCTGCGGCTCGCCGACGGTCCGGACGAGGTGCACCGCATGTCGCTGGCGCGCCGCGAGCTGGCCCGCTACTCCTGATCTGAAGTTGCGCGATTCGGACACCTCGGACAGGGTGCCGGGTGGGGAAGATCCCATGGGAGGTCCCACACCGTGCACCGTCGCACCGTTCTGCTGACCGTCGCGAGCCTGATCCCGCTCACCCTGGCCGCGGGGGTGAGCACCGCCAGCGCGACGTCCACCGCTAGCGCGACGTCCACCGCCAGCGCGACGTCCGGCGCGAGGCCGACGTCGGACCGGCTCACCCGGGCTGACCAGGCCACGCTGCGCCGCTACGCCGCCGACACCTGGCGCTCGTTCGTCGCCATGACGGACGACGCCACCGGGCTGCCGGCGGACAACATGACCGGCCCGGTCACAGCGCCGGTCCGGTCCGGCTACACCTCGCCGACCAACATCGGCGGCTACCTGTGGAGCACCGTGGTGGCGCGGGACACCGGGGTGATCTCCCACCGCGAGGCCTTGCGGCGGCTGTCCACGACGCTGCGGACGTTGCAGCACATGGACCGTCACCCGGCCAGCGGCATGTTCTACAACTGGTACGACGAGCACACCGCGGCCAAGCTCACGGTGTGGCCGACGTCCGGGGACCCGATCACCCCGTTCCTGTCCAGCGTCGACAACGGCTGGCTGGCGGCGGCGCTCATGGTGGTCTCCGGCGCCGAGCCGCAGCTGCGCCGGCAGGCCCAGGACCTGTTGCGCCCCATGGACTTCGGCTTCTTCTACAACCCCGCGCCGGCGCGCGACGGGGTGAGCGCCGGCTTCATCCGCGGCGGCTTCTGGGACACCGCCCCCACCGGCTGCGCGGTCGTGGACAACTACCGCGACCGCGGCCCGGACGTCTGGTACACCTGCAACAGCTACGACACGACGGTGACGGAAGCACGCATCGCGCTCTACCTGGGCATCGCGCGGGGCGAGATCCCGCCGCAGGCCTACTACGCGACGTGGCGCACCTTCCCGAGCACCTGCGACTGGTCCTGGCAGGAGCAGCAGCCGGTCGGCACCACCAGGACCTACCTCGGCGTCCCGGTCTACGAGGGCGCCTACCGGTACCGCGGTATGCGGCTGGTGCCGAGCTGGGGCGGCGACATGTTCGAGTCCCTGATGCCGGACCTCTTCGTGCCGGAGTCGGCCTGGGGCAAGCGCAGCTGGGCGGTCAACCACCCGCTGACCGTGCGCGCCCAGATCGAGCACGGTCTGGACGACGCGAAGTACGGCTACTGGGGCTTCTCGCCGTCCAGCACGCCCGGTGGCGGGTACCGCGAGTACGGCGTCGACGCGATCGGAATGAACTCGGACGGCTACTACTCGGACGCCGAGAAGACGGCCGTGGACGGCGGGTTCGGCGACTGCCGCCCTGCGACGGCGCCCGCACCGACGTTCGGCGACGGGGTCGTCACCCCGCACGCGTCGTTCCTGGCGCTGCCCTACGCCCCGCGGGCCGCGATGGACAACCTGGCCAGGCTCAAGCAGAACCTCGGCGCCTACGGCGACGGCGGCTTCTACGACGCCGTCGCGGTGCGGTCGGGCACGGTGGCCAGGACGTACCTGTCGCTGGACCAGGCGATGGTGATGGGCGCGATCGGCAACGTGCTCGAGGGCAGCCTGCACCAGGCGTTCGTCACCCCGGACGTCGAGCGACGGCTGCGCCCGCTGCTGGCCCGCGAGGTCTTCTCAGCCGGCGTGGACCGCTAGCGCCGAGCCTGGCGGTTCAGTGGCCGGGCTCAGCGACCGAGCTCAGCGACCGGACTCCAGCCGCTGCTGGAGCCGGTTCATCGAGTCCACCCAGCCGTCGGGGTCGGCCGCCTTGGCGGCGAGGTAGCCGGCCACCTCGGGGTGCGGCAGGACGAGGAACTCGCCGGTCCGCAACGCGGCCAGCACGGCGTCGCCGACGACGGAGACGTCCACCGCATCGGGCTCCAGGAGTGCGCGGCCGAGTCGACCAGACCCCTCGAGCATCGGCGTCCGGACGCCCTGCGGACACAGCGCCTGGACGACGATCCCGCGGTGGGAGTAGGTGAGTCGCATCCACTCGGCGAACGCGACCGCGGCGTGCTTGGTCACCGCGTACGGCGCACTGCCGAGCATCGTGAGCAGCCCGGCGGCGGAGGCGGTGACGAGCAGGTGCCCGCGGCCCCGCTCGAGCCAGGCCGGCAGGAGCTCCTCGGCGGCCCGCACGTGGGCGAGCACGTTGACCTCGAGGGCCTGGGACCAGGCCTGCGGGGTGGTGGCGCCCGGGCCGACCGGACCACCCCGCGGGGCGACGCCGGCGTTGGCGCAGAACAGGTCCACCTCGCCGAGGTGCTCGCGGGCCAGCGCGACGAGTGCGGCCACCCCTTCGGCGGTGGCTGCATCCCCCGGCGCGGCCAGCGCACCGATCTCGCTCGCCACGGCCTGCGCCGCATCAGGATTCAGGTCGTTGACGACCACCCGCGCGCCGCGCGTGGCAAAGCGGCGGCACAGCTCGGCGCCGATGCCCGACCCGCCCCCGGTGACGACGACCCCCGCGTCCTGCAGGTCGAAGACGGGCTCAGTCACGGACGACCACCACCCGGCCGGTCGTGCGGCCGGCCGCGAGCCGGGCCAACGCGTCGGGCACGGCCGCCGCAGCGATCCGCTCGGACACGAGAGGCTGGACGAGCCCGGCGGCCACGAGGTCGTTGACCTGTTGCTGGGCGTGCCGCACGGCACCCGGGTCGTGCTGCACGTACAGGCCCCAGTGCAGGCCCAGGACGCCGTAGTTCTTCACCAGGGCGTGGTTCAGGGCGGCCTGCGGCACCGTGCCGCTGGTGAAGCCGACGACGACGATCCGCCCCTCGAACGCAACCACCTTGGTGGAGGCGGCGAACGCGTCCCCGCCGACGGGGTCGTAGACGACGTCCGCGCCGCCCGGGCCGCAGGCCGCCTTGAGGGCGCCGACCAGCCCCGCGAGATCGCCTGCGGCGTGCCGGTCCACGACCTCGTCGGCGCCCAGCTCCCAGGCGACCTCGGCCTTCTCCGCTCCCCCGACGACCGCGACCACGCGGGCGCCGGCGGCCTTGCCGAGCTGGACGGCGGCGCTGCCGACCCCCCCGGCCGCGGCGTGCACGAGCAGCGTCTCACCGGCCAGCAGACCGGCTCGCCGGTGCAGCCCGAACCAGCCCGTCTGGTAGCCGACGTACAGGGCGGCGGCCTGGGCGTCGTCGAGCGCCTCCGGCGCCGGGAAGGCGGTCACGGCCGACATCACCGCGTAGTCCGCGAGCGCGCCGTGCGGCAGGTTCGGCGTGCCGAGCACGCGGTCGCCCACGGCGAGCGTCTCGACGCCCTCGCCCACGGCCGCAACGGTTCCGCAGAGCTCGATGCCGGGGGTGAACGGCAGCTCCGGCCGCAGCTGGTACGTCCCCGCGGCCAGCATGGTGTCGGGGTAGTTCAGCGCGCAGGCCGCGACCTCGACGAGCACCTCCCCCGGTCCGATCGCCGGCACCGGTACCTCGCGCCGCTCCAGGGCGTCCGCGGGGGCACCGTGCTGGACGACCTGCCAGGCCTGCATCGTGTGCGGCACAGCGGGTCCGTCACTCATCCGAGGCCACCCGACTTGCTGATGCCGCCGTCGACCACGATGGTCTGGCCGGTGACCCAGCCCGCGTCGTCCGAGAGCAGGAACGCGACGGGCCCGGCAATGTCGGCGGGCAGTCCCAGCCGCTTCAGCGGGTAGTGCCGGGCCACACGCTCCTCGTCGTGCGCGTAGAGCATCTCGGCGAACTTGGTCTTGACGATGGCCGGCGCGACCGCGTTCACCCGCACGTTCGGCGCGAGCTCGATCGACAGCGACTCGGTCAGCGAGATGACGGCGGCCTTGCTGGCGCCGTAGAACGCGATCCCGGGGGCGGGCTGCACGCCGGCGATCGACGAGATGTTGACCACGGCCCCGCGCCGCTCGCCGATGCCCGCCTTTACGGCGAGCTGGGTCCAGGCCAGGGTCGAGACGATGTTGGTCTCGGCGATCTTGCGGCCGGCGTCGAGGTCGAGGTCCAGCAACGGGCCGGCGACCGGGTTGATGCCGGTGTTGTTCACCAGGAAGTCCAGACCGCCGAAGGTGGCGACCGCCCGCTCGACCGTCTCGGCCCGGTGGTCGGCGTCGTCCGAGCGGCCGGCCACGGCCAGCGCGACGGCCGGGCCACCGAGCGCCGCCACCGCCTCGTCCAGCGCGTCGGGGTTGCGAGCGGTGATCACCACCGTGGCACCCTCGGCCACCAGGCGCTCGGCGATGCCGAGGCCGATGCCGCGGGAGGCTCCGGTGACGATCGCGGTCTTGCCCTCGAAGCGGCGCACCGGCCCGGTCACAGGCCCGGTCACAGGCCCGGTCACAGCCCCGGTCACAGGCCCAGGTCCCGGCCGATGAGCTCCTTCATGATCTCGTTCGAGCCGGCCCAGATCTTGGTGACCCGGGCGTCCCGCCAGGCGCGTGCCACGCGGTACTCGTTCATGTAGCCGTAGCCGCCGTAGAGCTGCACGCACTCGTCGAGCACGTCGTTCTGCACCTGGGCGCTCCACCACTTGGCCTCGGCCGCCTCGGCCGACGACAGGTCGCCCTGGGCGAACAGCACGATGCACTTGTCGACGAACGCCTGGGTGACGTCGACCTTCGTCTTCAGCTCGGCCACCTTGAACTTGTTGTGCTGGAACGATCCCACGGACTGGCCGAAGGCCTTGCGCTGCTTCACGTACTCGATCGTCTCGTCCAGGATCTGCGAGGCGTGCGCGATGTTCGCCAGGGCCGCGCCGACGCGCTCCTGCACCAGCCGCTCCATCATCGAGATGAAGCCCTGACCCTCCTCGCCGATGCGCAGCGCGTCCGGCACCCGCACGTCCTGGAAGAACAGCTCGGCGGTGTCGGACTCGGTCTGGCCGACCTTGTCGAGCTTGCGGCCGCGGGTGAAGCCCTCCATGCCGGTCTCGACGCCGAACAACGTGATGCCGCGGGCGCCCTTCGACGGGTCGGTGCGGGCGGCGACGATCACCAGGTCGGCGCTGTAGCCGTTGGTGATGAACGTCTTGGAGCCGTTGAGGATCCAGTCGTCACCGTCGCGCACGGCGTTGGTCTTGAGCGCCGCGAGGTCGGAGCCGCCGCTGGGCTCGGTCATCGCGATCGCGCAGACCAGCTCGCCCGTGCAGAACCGGGGCAGCCACCGCGCCTTCTGCTCGTCGGTCGTCAGCTCGGTCAGGTACGGCGCGCACACGCTGCCGTGGATGCCGAAACACGACGAGATGGACGCCGACACCTTGGCGAACTCCTCGGCCACCGCGACGCCGAACAGGTAGTCCTCGCTGCCGCCGCCGCCCCACTCGTCGGGGATGTGCAGGCCGAGCAGTCCCTGCTTGCCGGCCTCGAGCCAGAACTCGCGCGGCAGGCCGCGGTTCTCGATGAACTCGTCCTGGTGCGGGATCACATGACGGGCCAGGAACTCCTTGGCCGTGGCGCGCAGCGCCTCGTGCTCTTCGCTGAACAGGGTGCGGCGCACCGGGACCTCCAGAAGGTGGTGACTAAGCGCTTGCTTACCTGCTAGCCTCCCGAACCAGCCGCACCCTGTCAAGCGGTCTGCCAAGCGGTCGGACGACACCTGCGAGGGGGTTCGCGTGACCACCGGAGCACTCGAGTCCGGCGCGTTCGTCGGCCTGAACGAGACCTCCCGACGCATCGTCGAGGCCGCCGTCGAGGCGTTCGCCGACCGCGGGTTCCACGCCACCACGACGCGCGACATCGCCGTCGCGGCCGGCCTGTCCCCCGCCGGTCTGTACGTGCACTACCCGAGCAAGGCGGCCGTGCTGGCGCAGGTCAGCCTGCTCGGCCACGAGGGCGCTCTGCAGCTCGTCCGGGCCTCGCTGGCCACCGACCCACCCGACCTGCCCGATCGACCCGACGTACCCGAGGTGCCTGGCGGCAGCGCGGAGCGCCTGGAGCACTTCGTGCAGACCTTCACCGCCTGGCACGCCCGGCACCACAAGGTCGCCCGCGTCGTCCAGTACGAGCTCGGTGCCCTGAGCGCGCAGGACCGCGCCGAGGTGGCCCGGATGCGGCGCTCGATCGAGTCCCTCGTCGAGGGCGAGGTGCGCCGCGGGGTCGAGGCCGGCGAGCTCGCCGTCGACGACCCGCACGGGGTGACCCGCGCCGTCCTGTCGCTGTGCATCGACGTGGCCCGCTGGTTCGACCCCGCCGGCCGGGAGTCGCCGGAGGACGTCGCCGCCCTGTACGGCAGGCTGGCCCTGCGCATGCTGGGCGCCAGCAGCACGACGGCCAGCACGACGGCCAGCACGGCAGCCAGCGCGACGGCCAGGACGACGGAGGACACGTGAGCGAGCGGACGACGCCGGAGCCGGACGGGGACGGCGCCCAGCTGCTGGGCAGCCTGCTGCAGGTGCTCGACCTCGCCCCGCACGGTCAGGACGAGCACGGCCAGGACCTCTTCGTCGGCGAGAGCCAGCGCCAGCCGCACGGGCGGGTCTTCGGCGGCCAGGTGCTCGGCCAGACCCTGGTGGCGGCCGGTCGAACGGTCGAGCCCGGGCGCGACGTCCACTCGATGCACGGCTACTTCCTGCGGCCCGGGGACTCCAGCGAGCCCATCACGTTCGCCGTGGAGCGGCTGCGTGACGGCCGCTCGTTCAGCGCCCGGCGGGTGCACGCCATCCAGTTCGGCAAGCCGATCCTGTCGATGATCGCCTCGTTCCAGGACGAGGCGCCCGGGCTGGACCACCAGGACCCGATGCCCGACGTCCCGGGCCCGGACGAGCTGCCCACCACGGTCGAGCTCCTCGGGCACATCGACCACCCGGTCGCCCAGTACTGGGCGCGCGAGCGCCCGATGGACCTGCGGCACGTCCAGTCGCCGCTGTACT
Source organism: Angustibacter luteus (assembly GCF_039541115.1). Classification (NCBI taxonomy): domain Bacteria; kingdom Bacillati; phylum Actinomycetota; class Actinomycetes; order Kineosporiales; family Kineosporiaceae; genus Angustibacter; species Angustibacter luteus. Next base: position 381,171 of record NZ_BAABFP010000007.1, on the reverse strand, counting down.
GGGAGGCCGACCCCGAGCGGGTGGCCCGCAACGCGGTCTGGATGCGGACGCCGTCCGCGATGCCCGACGACCCGCTGCTGCACCGGGCGGTGCTCGGCTACGCGAGCGACTACACGCTGCTGGAGTCGGTACTGCGCCGGCACGGCGGCACCTGGGCCACGCCGGGCCTGAAGGCCGCCAGCCTGGACCACGCCATGTGGTGGCACCGGCCGGTGCGGGTCGACGAGTGGCTGCTGTACGTGCAGGCCAGCCCGTCGGCGTCCGGCGCGCGGGGGTTGGGGATCGGACGGATCTTCAGCCAGGACGGACGGCTGGTCGCGTCGGTGGCGCAGGAGGGCATGCTGCGGGTCCCCGCCGAGCTGATCAGCTGAGCACGGATTCGTGCTCAACCCCGCTACTCCGAACCGGTCGACTTCGAGGTGACCTCGACCACAAAGGCTTCAGCGATCGCCCGGCGCCGCCGATGACACCTGCAAGCCCTCGTCAGACGACGGGGCGCCTGGTGTCACGCCGAGACCTGTCACGGCACCAGGGAGTCGTCTACACGACGCGTTGGTGGCAGGTACGGAGCGCCCAGGTAGTTCGAGCGGCCGTGCACCATGGCAGCTCTTGGGGGTAAGGACACCGCTGGAACCTCGCAGGTCGAGGCTCGCAGACGGTGGACCGGGGAACAGGTCCCCGACCCCGACAGGTCCCGCTTCGCAGGCGCTGACCTGGAGTACCCATGACCGCGACCCGTCGCGTGATTCATCCTGCCCTCTTCCGGCTCGTCATCGGCGCTGCGGTGGCCGTCGGGCTGGCGATCCCCCTGGCTGCCCTGAGCAGCAGCTCCGCGGACGCCGCGGTCTCCGCCTCCGTGGGCATGCACGCCGTCAAGGTGGCGGCGACCCGCAAGGGCGCCAGGTACCACCACGGGTCCCAGGGCCCCAAGGCGTTCGACTGCTCCGGCCTGACCCGCTGGAGCTACCTCAAGGTCGGCAAGCGGCTGCCCCGCACGGCCCAGGGTCAGTGGAACGCCACCGCACACATCCGCAAGACCTCACGGCGAGCCGGGGACCTGGTGTTCTTCTTCCACGGCAAGCACGTCTACCACGTGGCCATCTACGCCGGCCACGGCAAGGTCTGGCACGCGCCGCGGCCCGGCAAGCGGGTCAAGAAGGTCCCGCTGTGGACGTCGCACGTGCGGTACGGCCGGGTCCGCTGACCCACCGGGTGCTGCGCGGCGGTCAGTAGCCGGCGCGCAGCACCGAGGTCGCGGAGTGCGCGGGGTTCCCGTCGTCGTCCTGCAGGCTGATGTCGACGGCGTGGTAGCGGCTGACCAGGTCGTCGGAGACGTCGAACCGGGTCGAGCCGTCGGGCGAGACGACGCCGAGCGGCAGCATCTTGTTGGTGACCGGGTCCAGCAGCCACGCGTAGTAGAAGTGCCCGGCCCCGGCCGGTGCGAGCCCGGCGGTGGTGATCCGCATCCGGGTCAGGTCGTCGTCCGTCGCGGTCCCGGACATGCTGACCTCGCCCGTACCCTCCCCGGTGACCGGTTGCAGCGCAACGGTCCTGGACGTCGGGACGGCCTCGTCGCCACCCTGCCACCGGTCGATCCCGACAGCTCCGCAGACCAGGACCACGACGGCCGCCGCGCAGGCGGCCAGCCAGACCGGGAACCGGCGGTGCCGCCGGACGTCGAGTGCCGGCAGCGGCGCGGCCGCGACCTCGGGGGTCGGTTCGGTGCGCAGCAGGCGGGCGACCGCGGTGAGCGGGCCGTGCACGGCGGCGACCTCGACGAGCTCCGAGCGACAGGTCTCGCACTCGCGCAGGTGCTGCACGACGTCCCGCGTCCTGGCGCGGTCCAGCTCCCCGCGCAGCAGCGCGAGCAGGTCCTGGTCCGACAGCTCGTGGCTCACTCGAGCTCACCTCCCCTCTCCATCGCCGGCGGGTCGTCCTGCGTCAGCAGCTCCCCGAGTGCCTTGGTCCCGCGGGCCATTCTGGCCTTCACCGTGCCGAGCGGGACGTCGAGCACCTGGGCGATGTCTCGTTGCGTGCGGTCCTCGAAGTAGGCCATCTCGAGGGCCTGGCGCTGGGCGTCCGGCAGGCGGCTCATCGCGGCCCGCAGGTCCGCCGCCCAGGCGAACCGCTCGGCGATCTCGCGGCCGTCCTCGCCGACCAGGTCACGCAGGACGTCGACGCTGACCACCGTGGGGTGCCGACCCCGCAACGTGTCGATGGCCCGCCGACGAGCGATCGTGAACACCCAGCCCGACAGGCTCTGCCGCGGGTCGTACCGGTTCGAGCCGCGCCAGACATCCAGGAACGTCCTCTGCAGCACGTCCTCGGCCTCGTCCTGGCCGACGTGCCGGCGCAGGTAGGCGAGCACCGTGGGACCGATCAGGGCGTAGCACTCCTCAAGCGCTGCCTCGTCTCCGCTGGCCAGCCGAGGCCCCAGCGCGTCCACCACCTCCACGATGGCTACTTCGTACCGGGGGGCGCGACCGGTTGCAGTGCGGAGCGATGCAACCGCGCCAGCCGTCCGGGCCGAAGAGGGGTCGACCGGAACACCCCAGACCCCGCAACGACGCGGGGTCCCTGCTCGGGAGGCAACGTGTCCGTGATCCGCCGCTCCATCACCTCTGTCGTCGCCGCAGCCCTGCTCGGCGCGACCGCCCTCGCCGTCGCTCCGTCGGCGAGCGCCTCGACCCAGCACCGCGCCCGGCCCACGTCGGCCGCGCTGGGCACGAACAGCCTCGCCGCCGTGCTGGCGGCCGACGGGCACTCGTTCGACCGCAACTGGTCGGACTTCGACATCGTGGACGCCGCCGTCGGGGCGGTGCTGGCCGCGAAGCCGTCCAGTCCCGTCGCGGTCCTGGCCGACGGCACGGTGCCGCTGACCGCGTTCCTGCCCACCGACCGCGCCTTCCAGGTGCTCGTGGCTGACCTGACCGGGCACTGGTACCGCGCCGAGGCGCAGGTCTTCGCGGCCGCCGCCACGCTGGGCATCGACACCATCGAGGCCGTCCTGCTCTACCACGTGGTGCCGGGCGCCACGATCACGGCGAAGCAGGCGCTGCGCTCCGACGGGGCGGTCCTGCAGACCGCGCTGCCGGGCGCCACGTTCAAGGTCGACGTCCTCAGCCGGTGGTTCGGCATCGTCCAGCTCGTCGACAACGACCGCAACGACATCAACCCGTTCCTGGTGCCCGGCAAGCTGGACATCAACAAGGGGAACGTGCAGATCGCGCACGGCATCAGCTTCGTGCTGCGGCCCGCCGACCTCTGAGTCCCGGACGCGAAGCGACCCACCCCCCGAGCAGCCAGCTCGGCGGGTGGGTCGCTTCGTGCGGCGAGGGGCTCAGTCGCGGGTGAGCTTGCGGTACGTGACGCGGTGCGGACGCGCAGCGTCGGCACCCAGCCGCTCGACCTTGTTCGCCTCGTAGGACTCGTAGTTGCCCTCGAACCAGTACCACTTCGAGGGGTCCGCGTCGTCGCCCTCGTAGGCGAGGATGTGCGTGGCCACCCGGTCCAGGAACCACCGGTCGTGGCTGATCACGACGGCGCAGCCGGGGAACTCCAGGAGCGCGTTCTCCAGCGAGCCGAGGGTCTCGACGTCCAGGTCGTTCGTGGGTTCGTCGAGCAGCAGCAGGTTGCCGCCCTGCTTGAGGGTCAGCGCCAGGTTCAGCCGGTTGCGCTCGCCGCCGGACAGCACACCGGCCGCCTTTTGCTGGTCCGGACCCTTGAACCCGAACGTCGACACGTAGGCGCGCGAGGGGATCTCGACGTTGCCGACCTTCATGTAGTCCAAGCCGTCGCTGACGACCTCCCACACGTTCTTCTTCGGGTCGATGCCGCCACGGCTCTGGTCGACGTACGAGATCTTGACCGTCTCGCCGATCTTGAGGTCGCCGCTGTCGATCGGCTCGAGGCCCACGATCGTCTTGAACAGGGTGGTCTTGCCGACGCCGTTCGGGCCGATGACACCGACGATCCCGTTGCGGGGCAACGTGAACGACAGGTCGTTGATCAGGATCCGGTCGTCGAACCCCTTGCGCAGCGAGGCGGCCTCGATGACGACGCTGCCGAGCCGCGGGCCGGCCGGGATCTGGATCTCCTCGAAGTCGAGCTTGCGGGTGCGCTCGGCCTCGGACGCCATCTCCTCGTACCGGGCCAGGCGGGCCTTCGACTTGGTCTGGCGACCCTTGGCGTTGGACCGCACCCACTCGAGCTCTTCCTTGAGCCGCTTGGCGGTCTTGGCGTCCTTCTTGCCCTGGACCTGCAGTCGCTCGGCCTTCTTCTCCAGGTACGTCGAGTAGTTGCCCTGGTAGGGGTACAGCCGGCCGCGGTCGACCTCGGCGATCCACTCGGCGACGTTGTCCAGGAAGTACCGGTCGTGCGTGACGGCGAGTACGGCACCCGCGTACGCAGCCAGGTGCTGCTCGAGCCACTGCACGCTCTCGGCGTCCAGGTGGTTCGTGGGCTCGTCGAGCAGGAGAAGGTCGGGCTTCTGCAGCAGCAGCTTGCACAGCGCGACCCGGCGGCGCTCGCCGCCGGACAGCACGGTGACGTCAGCGTCCGGCGGCGGGCACCGCAGCGCGTCCATCGCCTGCTCGAGCTGGCTGTCGAGGTCCCACGCGTCCGCGGCGTCGATCTGCTCCTGGAGGGTGCCCATCTCCTCCATCAGCGCGTCCGAGTAGTTCTCGGCCATCTCGGCGGCGATCGCGTTGTAGCGGTCGAGGGCCGCCTTGATCTCGCCGGCGCCCTCCTCCACGTTGCCGAGGACGGTCTTCTCCTCGTTCAGCGGCGGCTCCTGCAGCAGGATGCCGACGCTGTAGCCGGGGCTCAGCCTGGCCTCGCCGTTCGAGGGCTGGTCGAGCCCCGCCATGATCTTGAGGATCGTCGACTTGCCGGCGCCGTTCGGCCCCACGACGCCGATCTTGGCGCCGGGGTAGAACGACATCGTCACGTCGTCGAGGATGACCTTCTCGCCGTGGGCCTTGCGCGCTTTGGTCATGGTGTAGATGAACTCGGGCATGCCCCCTAGGCTATCCGGCCCCACGGACCTGGCTGACCACACGCACCGCAGGCACGCACGACGTGGTGCAGGGCTAGGCGGTGGCGGCCAGCACCTCCCGCTCCTCGCCGTCGGCCACCGGCTCGGCCATCAGCTCCCCCGCGGGGGTCCGCCCCTCGTCGACCGGGGCGACCGGTCGGCGCTCGTGACCGGCCCGGCTCACCTTCTGGAAGTCCGCGCAGCCCCGACGCAGGTCGTGCCCCAGGGTGTGCGCGTTCAGCTCGAAGTCCTTGCCCGACCGGCCGTCCTCCGACTGCCACTCCCGACCGCGCAGGGCTCCGGTGACCACGACCGGCTGCCCCTTGCGCAGCGACCGGTCCGCGTTGAGCGCGAGCGAACCCCAGCAGCTCACGTTGACCCAGGTGGTCTCACCGTCGACGTACCCCTGGACCTCCTGGTCGAACTTCCGCGGCGTGGACGCCAACCGGAAGCTGGTCAGCGTCTGCCCCTTGGCGGTCGTGCTGCTCTTGGGATCGGTGGCCACGTTGCCGCAGATGGTCGTGATGATCTCGTTATCGGTCCTCCTCCGTCGCGGCCGGGTGCCGCGGGTGCCGACGTTTCCGGACTCGACAGCCACCGGGAAAGGGGACGCGTGACACCTGTGGACGGTGGGACGCACCCTCATCCACAGGATGCGGCGCAACCCCACCGTCCACAGCGGTCAGGAGCTGATCCGCTGCAGCGCCTCGCGGGTGGCACGGTGGTCCGCAAGCACCGCTGCCGCGGGCTGGACGACGCGTTGGTCCACGACGGCCCGCAGGGCGACCGTCAGCCGGTCCCGGGCGCGCTGGCCCCGCCGTCGGGCGGCCGATCCCGCCACGACCCGCACCACGATCCCGAGGAGGAAGCCGATCAGCAGGCCACCGAGCAGCATGAGCGTGGGCACCGGGATCGCTCCCAGGTACGGCGTGCCGGGCTCCGGCAGCTTCAGCCAGCCGGTGATCGCGAGCGCCACCAGCCAGACCAGACCCACGACTGCGGCCAGTGCGAGCAGCAGCTGCAGCGCGCCGACCACCCGCCACCAGGCGGGTCGGCGCAGACCGAGGTCCGTCGAGACCACGGCCTGGTCGGCGGCGTCGCGCAGGTCCTGCGGCGAGGGCACGGCAGCCGCCCGCGCCGCATCGGCCCACGGCTCGGGCAGGCCCTCGGCCGCGCGCTCACCGACGCGACGCAGCGCCACCTCGACCTTGGTGCGCTGGCCCGCGCTCGCCGGGGGCAACGACGACCTCACGAGATCTGCGTCGACCTGGAGCGCGCCCGCGTCCCGTCCGGGGTCACGGCCTGAGCCGCTGGCTGCGCCCCCCGAGCCACTCCCCGGCCGCAACCGCAGGCGCCGCAACGGGTCCGGGCGGAACCTCCTGGCCCAGCGGGTGAACGGCCAGCCCGCGGCGAGCCCGGCGTCCCGCTGGTACGCCAGCTCGACCGCCTGCACGACCCTGGGAACACCCGCGGCGTCCGCCAGGGCGTCCACGACCCCGCTGCCGTCGGTGAGCTGGGACACGGAGGGTTCCTTCGCTGCCACCTGGTCCTGGAGCCGGACGACCATCGAGTCCAGGTCCGCCGAGAGCCGCTGCGACCACGCGTTGCGCCGGTCCACGGCCGCGGCGAGCTCCTCACGCAGCCCGGGGACTCCGTCGCCGAGTACGGCCGAGGTGGTCAGGACCTCGACGTCGTTGAGGCCGTCCGCGGCAATGAGCCGCTGCAGGTCGCGCCGGCAGGACTCCAGCGCCTCCGGGGTGAGCCGGTCGGCCTGGTTCAGCACCACCACGGTCACCGCGTCGTGGCCGGCCAAGGGCGCCAGGTACCGGCGGTGCAACGCGGCGTCGGCGTACTTCTGCGGGTCGGTGACCCAGACGAACACGTCCACGAGCTCGACCAGGCGGTCCACCTCGAGGCGGTGCGACAGCTCGGTGGAGTCGTGGTCCGGCAGGTCGAGCAGGACCAGGCCCTGCAGCCGTTCGTCGCCGCTGTCCAGGGCGCTTTCGTGGCTGACCCGGTGCTGGCGCGGTACCCCGAGCCATTCCAGCAGGGCATCGGCGTGCTCGGCCCCGTACACGCACGCCGTCGCGGTGGAGGTCGTCGGACGGCGGGCTCCGACCGTGGCGATGTCCAGCCCCGTGAGCGCGTTGAACAGGCTGGACTTGCCGCTGCCGGTCGCGCCGGCGAGCGCGACGACCGTGTGGTCGGCGCTGAGCCTCATCCGCTCGGACACCCGGCCGACCAGCTCGCGACCGCCGCGAGCGGCGTGGGCATCGATCCGGTGCCCGGCGTGGTCGAGGGCGTCGCCGAGGGCCGCCGCCCGGTTCGCGACGTCCGTGGCGCTCGGCGCCCCGACGTGGCGGGGCTTGCGGCGGCTCATCGCGCGCCCTCCACGTTCGCGAGGGCCTTGCGGAGGTCATCGGCCCCGGGGCCGGGCTCGACCTCGGACAGCGCGAGGTCGTACCGAGCGCGTTCGTCAGCGAGCAGGATGTCGCACCGGGTCAGGAGGTCCGCGCGGGCCTGGGCCGCCAGGCCGCGGACGGCCTGGTCGCCGAACACGGCCTCGAGCAGGCGCTGCGCGAGCAGGGCGGTGCCGCCGGCGATGCCCACCTCCGCCCCCGAGAGGCCCGCGGTGTGACTGAACACGACGAGCATCAGCAGGACCCCGAGACCGTTCACGCCGTACGACAGCATCCGCGCGGTCGTGCGCCGGTCGCTGCCCTCGCTGCCCACCAGCTCCAGCACGAAGCCCTGCCAGTCGCGGGTAGCCCGGGCCGTCCGCTCGTGCAGGTCCGCGGACGCGGAGTCCAGCTCGGGGTGGGCCGCCACCAGCACGGCGCCGCCGTCGAGGTGCCGCCAACGCTGCCAGGCGTTCGCCGCCGCCAGCTCGGCCTCGCCGGTGACCAGCGACTCGACACCGGTCTGCAGGGCGACCTCGAGGTCGACCTCGGGCGCGGGCCGACCCTTGACCGCGGCCACGACCCGGTCCCGGATCCGGCCGACCCGAGCCTCCAGCGAGCGCAGCATCTCGCCGGTACCGACGAACTCCTGCCAGCGGGCGAGCACCTCCCCCCGCAGCATCGACCCATCCGACAGTCCGTCGACGATGGCCTCGCGCGCCTCGCCATAGGCCTCCGCGGCCGCGTGGGCCAGGGCCTTGCGGGCCGCGTCCTGGTCCTCGGCCGCTGCCGTCAGGGCTTCGATGCGCAGCGGCAAGGTCTGCAGGATGCCGTTCAGCGTGCGGCGCACCACCACCTGGCGAGCCTGGGCGTCCTTGGCGAGCGCGACCAGCCAGGAGCGGACGGGCCGCACGACCTCGGGGTCCAGCAGCCCGGCGTCGTCGACGGCGCTCTCGGCGATGGTGAACAACGGCGAGGACTTCAGCCCGCGCTCGCGCAGCATCTGCGCCAGGTGCAGGCGGACCTCGTTCATCGCCTCGGGCGGCACCCGGTCCAGCACGATCGCTACCGACGCGCCGCGCTCGGACGCGTCCAGCAGCAGGTCCCAGGGCACCGCGTCTGCGTACCGCGCGGCCGTGGTCACGAAGATCCACAGGTCCGCGGCGGCCATCAGCTGGGCCGCCAGCACGCGGTTCGCCGTCACGACGGAGTCGATGTCCGGGGCGTCGAGCAGGGCCAGACCAGCGGGTAGGGCGTCGCTCGCAGCCAGCCGCACCGCGGTGATGGCCGCGCCGTCCGCCCCTGCCGCGTCGACGGAGTCGACGGAACCGGCGTCGCCGGTGACCCGTCGCAACGACGGAAGCACCCGCGGGTCGGCGAAGGCGGCGGCGTCGTCCGGGTGGTGCACGAGCACCGGCGAGCGGGTGGTCGGACGCAGCACGCCGGATGCGCTCAACGGTGCCCCGACCACCGAGTTCACCAGCGTGGACTTGCCCGCTCCGGTGGAGCCGCCGACCACGGCGAGCAGCGGGGCATCCAGGGCGCGCAGGCGCGGCAGCACGTAGTCGTCCAGCTGCTCGACCAGCTGCTGACGAACGTCCCGGGCATCCGAGACCCCTGCGACGTCGAGCGGCAGGCGCAACCCATCGACACCACGGCGGAGCTCGTCGACGGCGACGAGCAGCGGGTCTCGATCCGACTCGTCCTGCACGAGGGTTCAGCCTGCCGTCTCCGGATCAGCTAAGCCAACTCGGCGCGCAGGAACAGGTCAGGGCAGCCCAAACCGTGACAGCCCGCGGCCCGGCACAGCACCATCGCGACGTCCTACACTCGGGCACCGAGGCCGCCACCCGCGGGCTCCGGCGCCCGTAGCTCAATGGATAGAGCAGCGGCCTTCTAATCCGCAGGTTGCAGGTTCGAGTCCTGCCGGGCGCGCCGACCGAGCGCCGTCAGCCGCTCCCCAGCAGTGCGTAGCGCTGGGCCGTCACCTCGCGCAGCAGCTCGCGCTCGACGTCCGAACCGCCGTGCGGCGACGACGTGCGGATGGCCCGGTCCCGGGCGAACGCGAGCTCGGTGGCCGCGGTCTGGAAGCCCCGCATCGCCTTCCGCCCCCGCGCACCGGCGATCTGCCCCGCCCAGGCCCGCGCCCGACGACGCTCGGACGTCGACCCGAGCATCTGCGCCTCGGCCGGGGTGAACCAGCCCGAGGCCACGTAGACCTGCAGGTGCTGGCGGATCAGCCGGCCCTCGCGGCTGCGGGCCCAGACCGCGAAGCCCACGGCGCCCACGAAGATCGGCACCTGAACGGCGACGTACACCCAGACGAAGCCGCGCAGACCGGCGATCGTGCTCAGGTTCCACAGGCCGTGCAGCAGCACCGCCACGAGCAGCCCAGCCAGCGGGGCGAGCACCCGCAGCGACCACCGGGACGTCTGCGCGGCGATGCCCAGCCCGATCCCGGTGGCCATCGTGAAGAGCGGGTGCGCGAACGGGCCGAACAGGCAGCGCAGCACGAACGTCACCACCAGGCCCGCCGCGCCGTCCTCCTGCAGCGCCCGGCCGAGGTAGAGCACGTTCTCGGTGAAGGCGAAGCCCAGGCCGGCCAGGCCGGCGTACACGATCCCGTCGACCACCCCGTCGAACTCCTGCCGCCGCCACAGCAGGATGACGAGCACGGCGCTGCCCTTGAGCGTCTCCTCGACCCACGGGGCCACCACCACGCCCGTCATCGACACGTCCCCGCCGTGCGCCGTGAGCACCGTCATCGAGTACGTGTTCACCACCAGCGCGATCGACGTCGCCACCAGCGCGCCCCACCCGAACGCGAACAGCAGCTGGCCCACCGGCTCGGCCTCGAGCCGGTCCAGCCACATCAGCGCGGGCAGCACGACGCAGACCGGTACCAGCGAGAACACGAACCCGGCGACGAACCCCGTGACGCCCGTGTCCGACCCGATCGCCAGCAGCACCAGCAGCAGCCCGGCGCCCATCACGACGACCGCGAGCGTCAGCAGCAGGCCACGGCCCAGGGCGCTGCGGGCGGTCCGCCGGGGCCCCCCGACGTCGACGGTGGCCGCCGCGGACGGGACGGTGGACCAGCCAGGGTCCGGTGAGGTCATGGGGCCAGAGGCTAGTCAGGTGAAGCGGCGTGGTCATCCGGGCCCAGGCACTCCCCCGCCCGTACGCTCGGCAGGTGGGGCGACACGGACTTCCACCACCGCGTCGGGCGGTTCCCTGGGAGCTGCTGGGCTGGGGGGTCTTCGCCTGCCTCGTCGCCGCCATCGCCGTGGTCTGGCTCGGCGGATCCTGGACCACCGCACTGCTCGTCGTGCTGGCCGGCCTGCTCGCCCTGGGAGCGCTCGCAGCCGTCGCCACCAGCGGGTCGACGCGCGCCCGCCGCCCGCCGTCCAACTAGGGTGGGCGCGTGGACCGTTCTGCTGACCGCATCGTCTGGATCGACTGCGAGATGACCGGACTCGACCTGACGCGCGACGCGCTGGTCGAGGTCGCCGTCCTGGTCACCGACTCCGAGCTCGAGATCCTGGGCGAGGGGGTGGACGTCGTCATCGCCTGCCCACCCGAGGCGCTGGAGACCATGCCGGACGTCGTCCGCGAGATGCACACGTCCAGCGGGCTGCTCGACGAGCTCGCAGCGGGCATCACCATGGAGGACGCCCAGCAGCAGGTCATGGACTACGTGCGCGAGCACGTCCCGGACGCCGGCAAGGCCCCCCTGGCCGGCAACACCGTCGGCACGGACCGCGGCTTCCTGGCCCGCGACATGCCCGAGCTCGAGCAGTACCTGCACTACCGGATCATCGACGTCTCCTCCATCAAGGAGCTCGCTCGGCGCTGGTATCCGCGCGCGTACTTCAACGCCCCCAAGAAGCAGGGCGGGCACCGGGCGCTCGCGGACATCCGCGAGTCCATCCTGGAGCTGCGCTACTACCGGTCCGCCGTGTTCGTAGCCGAGCCCGGCCCCGACTCCTCCACCGCCCGCAAGCTCGCGAAGCAGGCTGGGGCGGGCGCGCCGGCGACCGAGGCCGAGGCCGTCGCGGACTAGTGTCCCGAGCACTCCTTCGGAGCCGGTACGATGGTCGCCGCGGTGCGGGCGAGAGCCCGGACCGATGCACGTGGTGGGTGTAGCTCAGCTGGTAGAGCGCCGCGTTGTGGTCGCGGATGTCGCGGGTTCGAGTCCCGTCACTCACCCCACTGGTGACGCCGTTCCGTCATGTCGGGCAGATCGAGAGGGCTATCCGCCCTACATTGCCTCCATGGCAGACATCATCCTGGGCCTCCTGGCGATCGTCGCCGGCGGCGCCATGCTTCTCGCGGGCCAGTTCGTGCTGCGCCTGCTGATCCCCGTCTGGGGCTTCTTCACCGGGTTCGCCTTCGGCGCCGGACTCGTCGCCGAGCTCGCCGACGAGCGGTTCCTCGGCACGGTCCTCGGCTGGGTGCTGGGCCTGGTGTTCGCGGTGGTCTTCGCACTCCTCGCCTACCTCTACTACTACGTCGCCGTCACGCTCGCGATGGCCGCGTTCGGCTTCGCGATCGGCTCAGGGCTGGTCGTTGCCCTGGGCATCGACTGGAGCTGGGTGGCCGTGCTGGTGGGCCTGGTCGTCGGACTGGTCCTCGGCCTGGTGTCGATCGTCGGCAACATGCCGATGATCGTGCTCGTGGTCTTCAGCTCGTTCGCGGGCGCCGTCGGCGTGGTCGGCGGAGTGATGCTGCTGGTGGGCTCGCTGAACTCCGCGGACTTCACCAGGGGCGACTTCACCAGCACCGTCGACAACGGCTGGGTCTGGTCGCTGCTGGTGCTGGTCCTGGCGCTCGTCGGCATCCTCAACCAGGCCCGACAGCGGGCTGTGATGCGCCGGAGCATCCACGAGAGCTGGTACGCCGAGCACCCCTGAACCGAGAGCATGATGGATTCCGCACGACAGCACGATCACCGAGCGGAAGGTGCGAGGCGATGGCGACACTGCTGTCGGTCAACGTCGGGCTGCCGAAGGACGTGTCGTGGCGCGGACGCACCGTGCACACGGGTGTCTGGAAGAGCCCGGTAGCGGGGTCGCGCCTGGTCCGCCGGCTGAACGTCGACGGCGACGGGCAAGGTGACCTGGTGGGGCACGGCGGCGAGCAGCGCGCCGTGCTGGTCTACCAGATCGACTCCTACCGGCACTGGCAGAAGCTCTTCGGACGGGACGACCTGACGTACGGCGCGTTCGGCGAGAACTTCACGGTCGAGGGACTGGGCGACGACGAGGTCTGCATCGGTGACCGCTACCGGATCGGTGGGGCGGAGTTCGAGGTCAGCCAGCCCCGCGTCACCTGCTTCCGGGTGGGGATGCGGATGGGGGAACCCCAGCTCCCGGCGCTGCTGGTCGCCCACCACCGTCCGGGGTTCTACCTCCGCGTCCTGACCGAGGGTCGCGTGACGGCGGGCGACGGGATCGTGCGCACCTGGCGCGACCCGCGGGCGTTGAGCGTGGCCGCCGTCGATGCCCTGCTCTACCTGCCCGGCCACGAGGTGGAGCAGCTGCGAGCGGCGATGGACATCCCAGCCCTCAGCCCCGGCTGGCGCGAGTCGTTCCGGAGCATGGTGGAGGGCGGCGCGGGGGCGGCCCCAGCGGGTGTGCAGGTCGCTCCCACCCCTGCCTGGCCGGGCTTTCGTCGCCTGACGGTCGCCGACGTGGTCGCCGAGAGCACAACGGTGACCTCGTTCGGGTTCGTCGCGGACGACGCACTGCCGCCGTACCTGCCGGGTCAGTTCCTGGGCGTCCGCGTGCCCGGCGCGGACGGCGACCCCGCCCAGGTCCGGTCGTACTCGCTGTCGGGTGACCCGGACGGCGGCGCCTACCGGATCAGCGTGAAGCGTGAGGAGCGCGGTCTCGTCAGCTCCTTTCTGCACGCGCACCTGCGACCTGGAGACCACCTCGAGGTCGCGGCGCCGAGAGGTGACTTCACCCTGGACGACGGCTCCGACCCGGTGCTGCTCATCTCCGCAGGCATCGGCCAGACGCCCCTGCTGGCGATGCTGCACCGACTCGTGCGGGACCAGAGCGGGCGCGTGGTGTGGTGGGTCCACACCGCTCACGACGCGGACAGCCATGCCTTCTCCGCGGAGGTCGCCGACCTGCTCGGCCGGCTGTCGTCGGTGCACTCGTTGGTCTTCTACACCTCTGCGGCAGAGCCGCTGGCGCCGGACTCGGGGGTCCGGACGGGGCGGCTCACGGCCGAGGTCATCGCGGGTCTGGGTCTGCCGTCCGATGCGCACGCGTACCTGTGCGGCCCAGAGCCGTTCATGGACGACGTCGCGCAGGCCCTGACGGGGGTCGGCATCGCTCCCGCTCGTATCCACACGGAACGGTTCGGGTCGCGGTCGCCGATCAACCCCGGCGTGGTCGGGGCGCTCGCGCCGCGCCCGCATCAACCAGCCGGCGCACCCGGCGCCGGGCCCCCGGTGACCTTCGCCCGCTCGGGCCTGACGGCCGCGTGGTCGGACGCGTACGGGTCGGTGCTGGAGCTCGCCGAGGCGTGCGACGTGCCCACGCAGTGGTCGTGCCGCAGCGGCGTCTGCCACACCTGCGTCACGGCCGTGCTGTCCGGGGCGGCGTCGTACGCGACGCCACCCCTCGAGACGCCCGGTGACGACGAGCTCCTGATCTGCTCGTCCCAGCCGACCACGGCCCTCGTGCTGGACCTCTGACGGCGACCGCTACGTCGGCAGCTCCTCGCCAGCGCGCTCACGCACCATGAAGAGCGCGTACCAGTCCGGCCAGTCCGGATCCGCTTCGCCCGTTCGCTCCTCGTGCTCGCCGTGCGCGGCCGCGGCCCGCCGCAGGGCCTGGGCGAGATCGCTCGCGGACTCGTAGGTCGTGCCCATGCGGAACTCCTCAGCGACCCGGCAACCGGGTCTTGATCTCTTGGAGCAGCCAGCCATTGCCGTCCGGGTCGGAGAAGGACGCGAACGAGCCGTAGTCGGAACGTCCTGGGGCAGGGCCGTCCAGGCGTCCCTCGGTCCCCGCGTGATGGAAGATGCCCGTGACGTCATGGAACGGTTCGCTGACGTCGACCCCGCGGGCGACGAGGTCGGCCCGCGCCTCGTCGATGTCGTAGACGGAGAGTTGAAGGCCTTCACCCGAGCCGGCTGGGGCCGAGGTGACCCCGACACCGAAGATGATCGAGCAGCCGGAGCCCGGAGGCGTCAGCTGGACCACCCGGTACCCGTCGTGGACGACGAGGTCGGCGTCCAGACGCCACCCCAACGTCTCGTAGAAGTCCTTCGCCCGATCGACGTCGGAGACCGGTAGGACGACGACCTCGAGTCTCATCTCCCCAGGCCGGACCGGTGGGCTGCTCATCCACGTCTCCCTCGGTTGCGGCCGCGGCACACGGCGGCGACCGGACCCCACGGTGCTCCGGGTACCTGGCGCAGGTCAAGGAGCCCGTCGCCCCCGCTGCGCTAGGGTGCCAGGTGGTGCGCCGGGAAGTCTGGTCGGCAACGTCTGCTTGCTGTCCGAGACCAGGAGCCTCAGGTGCGCGCCAGAGAACTTGCCGAACCCTTCCCGATCGTCTCGCTGGACGACGAGGCGATGTCCGCGGCCCGAGCCATGGCGGGGCAACGCCTGCCCGGCCTCATCGTCTGCGACGCCGGCGGCCGCCCGTACACGATCCTGCCGGGTTCGCAGGTGCTGCGGTTCCTGATCCCGCGCTACATCCAGGACGACCCTGGGTTGGCGGGCGCCCTCGACGAACAGGCTGCGGACGACCTGTGCCACAAGCTGGTCGCCAGCACGGTGCGCGACCTCCTGCCGCGCCCGCAGGACGTGGACGAGCTGCCTGTCGTGGACGCCGACGCGACCAGCCTGGAGGTGGCGGCGGTCATGGCGCGCATGCACAGCCCGGTCGTCGCAGTCGTCGACGACGACGGTGAGCGGCACGTGGTCGGGGCGATCACGGTCAGCCGCCTGCTCGAGCACCTGCTGCCCTCGTGACCGAGGTCCTCGTCGTCGCGGTGTTCGTGGCCGCGTACGTGCTGATCGCGACCGAACGGATCCACCGCGTCGCCGCTGCCCTGGCCGGCGCGGCAGGCATGGTGCTCCTCGGGGTCGTCGACGCGCACGTCGCGTTCTACAGCGAGCGCACCGGCGTCGACTGGAACGTCATCTTCCTGCTGCTCGGGATGATGATCATCGTGAGCGTGGTCAAGCAGACCGGGGTCTTCGACTACCTGGCGATCTGGGCGGCCAAGCGCACCCGCGGGCGCCCCTTCCCGACCATGGTCATGCTCATCGTCATCACGGCCGTCGCCTCCGCGTTGCTGGACAACGTCACCACGGTCCTGCTGATGGCGCCCGTCACGCTGCTGATCTGCGAACGCCTGGCCCTGGCGCCGGTGCCGTTCCTCATCGTGGAGGCGATGGCGTCGAACATCGGCGGCACGGCCACGCTCATCGGCGATCCACCGAACATCATCATCGCCAGCCGCTCCGGCCTGTCGTTCAACGACTTCCTCGTGCACCTGCTGCCCGTCGTCGTCGTCCTGGTCGTCGTGTTCATCGGGCTGTGCCGGGTGCTCTTCCGTTCGGCCTTCACCTACGACGCCGACCGGGTCGCGGCCCTGATGGCCCTCGACGAGCGCGAGGTCATCCGGGACCGCCGGCTGCTGGTGCGCTGCGGCGTCGTCCTGACCGCGGTGATGATCGGGTTCGTGGCGCACTCGGCGCTGCACCTCGAACCCTCGCTCGTCGCCCTGCTGGGGGCCGGCGCCCTCGTCGCGCTGTCCGGGCTCGACCCGCCGCAGTTCCTCGAGGAGGTCGAGTGGGCCACCCTGGTCTTCTTCGTCGGGCTGTTCATCATGGTCGGCGCCCTCGTCGAGGTCGGCGTCATCGGCCGCCTCGGCTCCGCCGTCACCGACGCCGTGGGCGACCGGTACCTGCTCGCGTCGTCCGTGCTGCTCTGGGGCTCTGCGGTCCTGTCCGGGATCGTGGACAACATCCCGTACGTGGCCACCATGGCTCCACTCGTCCAGGACCTCGTGCAGGCCGGCGGCAACGCGCCCCCGGCCCGCGCCCTGTGGTGGGCGCTGGCCCTGGGCGCCGACCTGGGTGGGAACGCCACGGCCGTGGGCGCCAGCGCGAACGTCGTCATCATCGGCATCGCCGCCAAGAACGGTCACCCCATCTCGTTCTGGCGCTTCACCAGGTACGGCCTGGTCGTCGCGACCGTCACCGTCGCCGTCAGCTGGGTCTACCTGTGGCTGCGCTACTACGCCCTGGCCTGACCGTCCTCCCGGCCGCAGCGATCACCACCTAGACGTGGGACGGCAGCCGCGGTACACCGGGGTCCCACGACAGAAAGCTGACCGCCATGGCTGACACCGGCCCGCCCGTCCTGCCCTCCCCCGGCTTCGCGGCACGCCTGCAGGTCGACTACCCGGAACGGCTCGACCGGGTGAAGACCGCCTTCCGTCTCATCCTGGTCATCCCGATCGCGATCGTCATCGGCGTGCTCACCACCGGCGCTACCAGGACCGTCTACGACGAGGCCGGGAACGTCGTGAGCACCACGAGCGGAGGCATCGGCGCCGGCCTGTTCCTCGCGACCCTGCTGATGATCCTGTTCCGCCGGCGCTACCCGCGCTGGTGGTTCGACTTCGCGCTCGAGCTCGCCCGCTTCAGCGCCCGCGTCGGCGCGTACTTCGCGCTGCTCACGGACACCTACCCGTCCACGGTGGAGGAGCAAAGCGTCCACCTGGACGTCGACTACCCGGACGTCGAGGGTGACCTCAACCGCTGGCTGCCGCTGGTCAAGTGGCTGCTCGCGATCCCGCACCTGATCGCGCTGTTCTTCCTGTCCATCGCGGCCTTCTTCGCGGTCGTGATCGCCTGGTTCGCGATCCTGTTCACCGGCCGCTACCCGCGCGGGCTGTTCGACTTCGTGGTCGGCGTCGGCCGCTGGTGGCTGCGCGTCGAGGCGTACGCGTTCCTGCTGGTCACGGACCGCTACCCGCCGTTCTCCCTGGCCTGAGCGCGAGGTCGTCCCGCCGCTCGCGTCGCGCGGGCGACCTCACGCTCGATCCAGTGCGCGCTGGACGCATCGGGATCGGTCCACTCCAGGCCCACCACCCGCAGGAGCCGGTGGTCGTGGCCGCGCCGGGAACGGACGGTGGCGACGAGCGAGGCGCCGGTCGGCAGCCGGACGCTCACCTGCGCACCCACCAGCGGAGCAGTCGCGGCCTCCAGGACGGCGCCGCCGCCGCCGGCAGTCAGGTCGACCAGCCGGGCGGCGACCGGCCCGCGCCCCTTGTCCAGCGTCACCGGGACCGACACCTCGACGCGCACGGCCTTGCGCTGCTGGCTGCGCACCAGCCACGGCGGCGGATCCAGCAGCAGGACGTCGGGGCGAACCTCCCGCACGGTCGTGGACCAGTTGCCGGCCCCGCTGAGGCAGTGCACGGTCTCGGCCCGAGCCGGGAGGACGGGCACGGGCCCGGACAGCTGGTAGGTCAACGCCGACTGCGCGGACGAGGCTCCGGGGCTCGTCACCAGGGTCGCCGGGACGCCGGCGGGGTTGGTCCGGAAGCTGATGATCGCCGTGGGACCCAGGCGCTCCACCAGCGACGACATGCGCGCCACCCTAGCCAGGGCGAGGCCCGAATGGACGTGGAGCCCATCGCAGGAAGCCGTGGCGCGATGCCGGGGAGCGCCGGTCAGTCGCTGGCCTCCAGCACGGACATGATGTTGCCGGCGGGATCGGTGAACCAGGCGATGGCCGGTCCGGGCTGCCCGCGAACGATGCCGTCCTCGTCCTGGCTGAAGCCGTCGTACCGGGTGAACTGGACGCCGCGCTCGGCCAGCCCGCGCACGGTGGCCGTCACGTCCGGCACGGGGAAGTTCAGCACGGTGTAGGTGGCAGGGACGTAGTTCGGCTTCGGGTAGACGAGCACGGAGAGCCCGCCGCCGAGGTTGAGCCGCAGCAGGCCCATCTCGCCGTCGATGCTCGCGTCGAGCCCGAGCACGTCCACGTAGAAGGCCCGCGCCCGCTCGACGTCGTCCACGGCGAAACCGCTGAATGCCTTCGAGTCCTGGAGCACGACGGCTCCTCTCGTTCGGGGATGTCGGTGTCTTGACTGTCCTCCCGATCTCGACTCATCGCCTCCGACGGCTAGTTGCAGTGCGAAGCAGATCACATCCATTCGAGTCGCAGATCGGTCAAGTCGGCGAAATGACATGCCGATCATTCACTAGCAGGCCGGAGACCCCGGCCGCGAGAACACCGAACAAGGGAGGCCGACATGCACGACAGCAAGCCCGCCGCACCCTCGGACCGCATCGCCGAGCACGTCGCGATCATGGAGCCCGCGGAGACCGTCAAGGACCTGCTCGGCGAGCACGTGCCGTTGTCGCTGCTCATGGACCTCACCGAGCCCCAGGGCCCGGACAGCCAGCAGATCCTGGACGCCGAGGGCGCCCCCGAGCAGGCCTGGTGGGACGAGGCCTGACCGATTTCAGGGTCACGGCATCTGGCTGGTAACCTCTTCCCTCGTTGCGCCATTAGCTCAATTGGCAGAGCAGCTGACTCTTAATCAGCGGGTTCGGGGTTCGAGTCCCTGATGGCGCACTTCAGTACGCAGACCCTCGTCCGGACCTCCCGGGCGGGGGTTTTCTGCGTTCCCAGACACCAGCCAGTTGTAGTCGATCCCCGTCGCCAGAGCCCACTGCTTGATGTAGGCCAGGCGCGGTACGCCCTTGTCGCCCATCCAGCGGCTCAGTGTCTGCCGGGACACGCCCAGCAGCTCGCCCATCTCTTCGGCCTTCATCTCGCCAAGAGACATCTTCAAGCGCCACCCCAGCGTCAACGCTGGCACTCGGCCCACGTTCGGCATCTCACTCATGCGCTCATGATGGGGCACACGTCTGACATGCGTCAACCTCTCTGAACGAGAAATCTATCGCGATGGGTTCTTGACAGACATGAGTCATTGCCTCACAGTCTGAGGCTATGACTCAAACCGAGGAACTGCTCACGAGCACTCAGGCCGGTCTCCGCCTGGGCAAGAGCGGCCGCACGGTCGTCCGGATGATCCAGGCCGGCAAGCTCCGCGCCGTTGGGCAGTTGCCCGGTCCCAACGGCGCGTTCCTGATTCGCCGGTCGGACGTCGAGGCGCTCGCTGCCGGCCGGGAGTCGGCGTGAGCACCGACGCGGCCGCGCCGCTCCCGTCGTCTCTCGCGCACGTGATCGACGACCGGGCGAGCAGGGCCGCAGCCGGTCCGGTGCGGTTCCCGGTGTCCCCGCAGGCTCAGGCTCGGGCTTACCGCGAGGAGCGCGACCACGTGCTGCAGCGGATCCAGAGCGTGCGCTCGGTCCTGACCGGTGCCGGTGCGTTCGGCACTGAGCTCGCCCGGGACACGGTCAGGGCGCTCGCGGAGAACGAGCTCGCCGTCCTGGCCGAGCACCTGTCCGACCTGCTGCTCCGATCGCCGGAGCGCGTCGCCGCGGGCACGCGCACGGCCTCGACGCCCCTGGGTTTCATCGACGACGACGAGCGCGACGAGCGCCTGGCCATCGAGATGGCCCGCTCGGTCGAGCGCATCAACCGCGGTGGCGCCCGGTGAACGTCGACCTGCACACCGCGCCGCTCATGGTCGCCCACTTCCACGCGACCAAGGACGAGCGCCTCGCGTGCGAGGCCGAGCAGGCCGCACTGCTCGCCCGCCTCGAAGTCGCGTTCGCCGCCTGACCACCCGCTCCTACTGCACGAGGAGACGTCATGTACCCACCCGGCCCCCCGGCCCCGCCGCTGCGCCGCGGCCTCGACGTCCTGGTCTCTACGCCCGAGTCGCGCTGGCGCCGCTCGCGTTCGCTGACGATGGCGATGCAGTGCACGGCGCTCGCGGACCGGCACCTGCAGCGGGCGCGAGCGGCGATGGCTGCCGGTGACCCGATCCTCGCGTTCAACGAGCTGCGCACGACGGAGCAGTGGACGCTGCGGGCGACCGAGCACTACCAGGCGAGCACGTCATGACGCCGGCCGAGTATGCGCAGCTCGACCACCTGCGCGTCGTGTTCGGGTGGCTGGCCGCCGGCTTCCTCGTCTCGTCGGTCGCAGCGTTCGTGTACGCCGGCGTCTGCTGGCGGCGGCAGTACTCGCAGCCGGGTGCTCGTCACGCGGCACGCCGTAACGAGCGCAGCGCCGAGCCGGGCGACCCGCTGCCGGAGATCGACTCGTCCTGCTACCCGCCCGGCGCGAAGCCGCTGCCGCCCACGACTTCGCGGCCGCGGACGGCGCGCCACGACTGGGCGCAGGTCACCGACGCACCGCTGCCAGTGCAGGTGGCGTTCGCGCGGCTGATGCAGGCAGCCGGCACTGGCTCGACGAAGGCAACGGCTCGCGCCTGGGACCGGCTGCTGTTCCAGGGCCTGGTCGACGAAGAGATCGTGGTCGTCTGCCTCGAGCTGGCCGAGCGTGCCCGCGAGGCGTGGGGTTACCAGGCTGGTTCGCACGCGCGGCCGTTCATCTCGCTGCAGAACGGACGCAAGGCGGACGACCCTGACGCCGCGGTGGCCGACTCCCCTACCGGCAAGGGCGCGCTGGCCGCGATGCGCGTGATTGCCGCGCACACCAACGACTGCGACGACATGGCTCGCGCGATCGTGGCCGCCATCATCGATGCCGACGAGTCGCTGAGCTCCCCGGTGCAGTACGCGTTCTTCGCCGCGCTGGCTCAGCTGGCCACCGGTCACGAGTCGACCGTGGTCGGTGGGTCATGAGCTACGGCCTGTGCCAGGCGTGCGGCGCGGACGTCATCTGGGCGCTGACGTTGCCGGGGCGCAACCGGATGCCCGTCGATCCCGACCGGTACGAGCCGGACGACGGCCGCGCGAACCTGCAGATCGGCCGCGACCACAACGGCTCTGTGTTCGCCCGCGTCGTCACCGAGGACGTCGAGATCCTCCCGGGCCAGTGGCGGGGCATGCCGCACTTCGCGACCTGCAAGGCGGCCGCGGGACGCCGCCGCCCGCCCACCGACATCGACGAGCTCGCGAAGTACTACCCCAACGTCGTCGTCCTCGACCTGCGCCGCCGCAGGCAGGGCTGACCACGCAACTGTTCCGCACCACCCGACTGCACACGGAAGGCAACCCAGCCATGACTGCACCCACCCTCGAGCTGGTCTCCCCCGGCAAGATCAAGCCCCACGGCGACAACGTCCGCACCGAGCTCGGCGACCTGACCGAGCTGGCCGACTCGATCCGTGAGCAGGGCATCCTCGAGCCCCTGGTCGTCGCCCCGACCAGCCTGGCCAAGACGCCGTACCTGCTGATCGCCGGCCACCGCCGGCTCGCGGCCGCCAAGCTCGCCGGCCTCAAGCAGATCCCGGTCGTCGTGCGCGCCGACCTCGACGACCTCCCGAAGCAGCTCGAGGCGATGCTCATCGAGAACGGGCACCGCGCGGACCTCTCGCCCGTCGACGAGGCCGACGCCTACCAGCAGCTGCTCACCTTCCCGGGGTACACGCAGAAGATCGTGGCCAAGGCCACGGGACGGGCTGCGACCTACGTCCGCGACCGCCTCAAGCTCACCAAGCTCGGCGACAAGGCTCGCCACAGCGTGGCGGACGGACAGATCGCGATCGCCGACGCGATCGCCCTGTCCGAGTTCGTCGACGACGTCGAGGTGTACGACCGCCTCGAGCGGTGGATCGGCGACAGCAGGTTCGCGTGGGAGGTCACCGCCGCGAAGCGTCGGCGCGACGAGGCCAAGGCCGCGGCCAAGGCGACCGCCGCGCTCGAGGCTGACGGCGTGCGCGTGATCGAACGGCCGGAGGGCTACCCGTACACGCGGCAGGACGTCGTCGCGCCGCTCCGGTCGGAGCGGAACGTGCACTACTCGCTGGGCATCGACCCGGCCGAGCACATCGACTGCCCCGGGCACGCCGCGCTGCTGCTCGCCGACAGCACCGTCGAGTACGTCTGCACGGAGGCGTCGCTGCAGCACCGACAGACCACGATCGACGACCAGGCCCCGGCACCGTCGTTCCCGGACCGCACCCCGGAGCAGGTCGAGCGCGAGGCCGCCGCCGACCAGTGGCGCGAAGACGCCGCAACCGCGGCCGCGCTCCGCGACGCGTTCCTTACCCCGTTCGTCACCGGCACGCAGAAGCTCACCGCCGACCAGGCCGCGGAGGTGTGCCGAGTCCACCTGCAGCTGCACCTGAACAGCGAGCTGTTCATCGACAGCCGGTGGCTGGCCCAGGTGGCACTGCTCCGTGACTGGGAGCTCGCTGAGGTCGCGGCCGACGAGGCCGGCGACGACCGGCCGGAGATGGACGACTGGCTGCAGGTGCAGCTGATCGACAGCACCCGCCCGATCGGCATCGCGCTCGGGTCCTGCGCCGCGCAGATCGCGACCGACGTGCAGTCCCGCAGCGGCCGCTGGGACGTCTACAACGCCGCACGCATCAGCGCCTGGTACGGCCTGCTCACCGCGCTCGGCTACGAGCCCAGCGAGTGGGAGACCACCCAGCTGACGGCGCTCGCCGACGAGATCCAGGCGCGGCTGCCCGCGCCCGTCGAAGACGTCGTGGAGTCGCTGTGAGCGCCGACGCCCCCGCCGCAACACCGGACCCGCTGGACCAGCCCGAGCAGCCGCTGCTCACGATCACCTTCTACGACGGCGGAGGCGAGCCCTGCGCGGCCGAGCAGGCGGCCGCCGCCGAGGGGCACCCGGAGAAGCGTTGCCTCGCGTGCCGCAAGGACCAGGTGAGCTTCGACGTCCCGCCCGGCATCACCCTCAGCAAGAGGGACGTGGCCATGACCCTCGGCAGCGTCGCCTACCGGCTCCTTCTCAACCCGAACAGCATGGCTTCGATCACCCCTGAGGTGAAGCCGTGACCACGACACCCGCTGTCGTCTACGACACCGAGATCCTGATCCTCAAGGCGCTCGCGGCCGGGCGTGAACCGGAGCAGGTCGCCCAGACGTTGGCCGCTCACCCGACTGCGGCGCACCTGACCGCGGACGAGGTCGAGCGCGTCGGCCTGGCACACGGCTTCCCGGACCCGGACCAGCTGCGGTACCGGATCGCCGAGCTGCAGCGCCTGCACCGCATGGAGCCCTCGCTGCAGCAGCAGGCGCCGGTGCGAGCTCCGGCTCGTCCTGTGCCGGCGCCTGTTCCGACCGCACCGGCGGCTGCTCGCCCCGGGCCGCCTGGCGCGGCGGTCCCTGACGGCCGGTTCATGAAGGTGCGCATCGCGCAGCTGCGCCCGTCACCGGAGAACCCGCGCGAGCAGCTCACCGAGATCGCCGAGCTGGCCGCCTCGATCCAGTCTGCGGGCCTGATCCAGCCGCTGATCGTGCGCCCAGCGGACGACGGCATCCCTGGGTTCATCATCATCGCCGGGCATCGCCGGCACGCCGCGGTGCAGCTGCTCGGCTGGGAGCGCGTCGACGTCGTCATCCGCAACGACATGCGCTCGGACGACGACCTGGCCGCCGCCCTCATCGAGAACGGGCAGCGCGCCGGCCTGGACCCGATCGAAGAGGCACGCGCGCTGCAGCTGCTCAAGACGCGCCTGGACTGCTCGGACCGCGAGGTCGCAGCCAAGGTGGGATTCGGCCAGGTCATGGTCTCCAACAGGCTCGCCCTGCTCTCGCTGTCACCGTCGGAGCAGGACGAGGTCCGCAAAGGCACGATGACCGTGACCCACGCGGTCGCCCAGGGTCGGCTGAACTCCGGCCGAGTCCGCTCGAAGGGGCAGGCCAAGGGCTGGCACCTGGACCACACCCACGCGCTCGCCGCACAGGTCCGCGCCCGCTGCCTGCGCCTGGGCCACTCCCGCGGCCGCACCGTCGGGGGGCAGGGCTGCGGCCAGTGCTGGGAGGCCGTCATCCGCGCAGACGAGCGCCTGGCGACCGCCGAGCACGGCGCACGCACCGGGACCTGCCCGACCTGCAGCGCCCCGTACAACCCCGACGACTGAGCCGTGCTTGCGATGACGACCACCACTCGACGACGCCTCGGAGGCACCCGCTCGTGGCATGGCTCAAGACGGACGACAGCGCGGCGACCGAACCTCGCGTGCTGGCGCTCGCGGACGGCGTCGAGCTGCGTCGCCTTGCCGCGTGGGGGTTCCTCAGCCTGGTCTGCTCGCTGGCGGCGAACCACATGACCGACGACGTCCTGACCGAGGCGCAGTGCCGGTTCGTCGCCCCGACCACCTGGCAGCGGCAGATCGACGCGTGTGTGCGCGCCGGCCTGGTCACGAAGGTGCCGCGCCAGAAGGCTTGGAAGCTCGTCAAGCCGTCCCCGCTGCACATGCGGTCGCGCGAGGAGATCCTCAACGACCGCGTCCGGGCCAGCGACCGTCGCGACGACTTCCTGCGCGCCTACGTGATCCGCCGCGACGGCGACGCCTGCCGCTGGTGCGGCCGCAGCGTCAACACGAGCCGCTTCGACACCCGATCGCCCCGCGGCCGCGAGTTCGACCACCTGGACATCACCCAGCCCACCACCATCGCCACCTACGTCGTGTCCTGCAGGGGCTGCAACCGCCGCAGGGCCGTCCCGTCGGAGGCAGCGACCATGACGCTGCTCCCGGCCCCGCTGCAGCCGCTGTACGGCGAGCAGACCGTCTCTGACCTCCGTGAGTTCTTCCCCGGCGACACGTTCGTCGTCGGCCGTAATCCTGCACCGCGCGACCTCGCACCCGGCGAGACCACGCGCAGCGACACCAGCGACCTGGACCCCGCGCTCCGCGCGACCCAGACCCCGCTCGAGGCACCCCAGACCGTCGACGCAGACCGTCGACCGACCGTCGGTAGCCGCTCTGACGCCCGGGACGGGACGGGTCGGGTCGGGACGGGTCAGGTCGGGTCGGGTGCCGCTCCTCCACCCACCCAAGCCCAGATCCCTGCGAGACGTCGCCGAGCGCGCCGTGGTCGCAACAGGAGCAGCTCATGAACCACCTCACCGAAGCCGGACGCCGAGCACGCCAGCAGCAGAACGACGTCCGGGACCTGGCGGACCAGCGGCTGATGATCGCTGACGCCGGTCTCTGGCGCTGCGAGGCCTGCGGCGGCTGGCGGTACTCCGTCCAGCCGTGTGGCACGTGCACGCTCGGCTTCGCCGCGCTCGAGCGGCCGGTGGCGTCATGACCAGGGCCAAGGGCAAAGCGTCCCTCGCCGGCCTCGACCTGGTGGCGTGCATCGGTGGACCGATGGCCGGGC
Source organism: Angustibacter luteus (assembly GCF_039541115.1). Classification (NCBI taxonomy): domain Bacteria; kingdom Bacillati; phylum Actinomycetota; class Actinomycetes; order Kineosporiales; family Kineosporiaceae; genus Angustibacter; species Angustibacter luteus. The sequence continues at coordinate 355,503 of NZ_BAABFP010000007.1, read as the reverse complement.
ACTGGTACCACCGCTCGGACTGGGTGGCCCGCCGCGACGCAGCGAGGCGGATGGAGCACGACGAGACCCACCCGGCTGGCGGGTGCCTCGCCTACGTCGAGGACCGCGGTCCTGCGACCGTGCCGCACCCAACTGACACGGGCGGCATCGGGCACGCTGCGAGGTGGGCGCTGTGAGCGTGGACCTGACCGGCACCCGCGGGTGCTCCGGCTGCGACCGCCCGGCCGTCAAGACACGCCGCCTCGCCGGCATGCTCCTGCCCTGGTGCGGGTTCTGCGACAGCGACTGCCCCGTCCGCTCGCCGGGAGGCGGCCTGCAGTGCCGCCGCCCGCCTCACACCGACGGCGGCCACGTGTTCGAGGCCGCACAGGCGCCGGACGGCCGACACGACGATGCGGCGGTGGACTGGTGAAGCGCCGCTACCTGATCGAGGGAGCCGTCCTGCTGCTCATCGTCATCAACGGCTTCAACGTCCTACTCGACTTCGAGTGGGTCGTCCGCCGCTGGCTGCAGAACCGATCCGGGAGTGTCCGTTGAGCGTGAAGCCGAAGTGCCCGTGGTGTCTCGATCGCTCGAGCGCCGACGCGCTGCTGTGCCAGGGCTCGGGTAGCTGCACCGAGAAGCTTGAGCGCGCCTTGGGCGACGTCGCCGCTCTCGAGGACGCAGCGATGGTGACCTACACCCGTGCGGCGCGCATCAGCTCAGGCGGCGGCAGCGGGCGCTCGAGCACGGCCCCGCCGACCGCCGTGTCGGCTCCGGACGACCAGGACAGCGACCGCCCCGACCTCGGTGCCCGCGAGGCTGACCTGCCGTTCGATCCGCGGATCCGCTCCGAGCTGCGCCGGCTCACCGCGGCGGTCGACGCGATCGTGCGTCTGCTCGCGTGGCCGGGCGCCAGCTGGTCCGCGTCGCACCCGCTCGGCTACCGGGCGACCTGGGCGGCTGCTCACGTCCGCGAGCTGCGTGCCCGCGTCGACGACGCGTCGCTGCACTGGTACGGGGCGCTGCTCCTCTCGCAGGACAAGCTCGAGCAGCTCGTCGACCGCCCGGCCGACCAGGCCTACATCGGCCAGTGCAACGCCGACTGCGGCCAGGACCTGTACTGCTCGATCGACCTGACCGACCCGCAGCATCCGAAACTGCTCGAGCCGCTGATCGCCTGCCCGCGGTGCGGCCGGATCTGGGACACGAACGACCGTCGCGAGCGTTTGCTCGCTGCAGCCGAGGACGTCGAGGCATCGGCCACCGACCTGGCCAGGGCCCTGACGCGGATGCAGGAGCCCGTCACGCCAGAGCGGATCCGGCAGTGGGCAGTGCGCGACAAGATCACGCCGCGTGGCGCCGACGCCCGGGGTCGCCCCACGTACCGGCTAGGCGATGTCCGGGCCATCCTCAATGGCAAGCCGGTCGGGGCGGCGACAACCACCAGCGGGAAGTGAGCGGCTCCTTGTCAGTTCTCATCCGGCGGCGCCGCACGATCGTAACGATCTGCGAAGTCGTCGAGGTCGAGCGCGAGCTGCTCCAGTTGCGAAACCGTCGCGCCGACTCTTTGTCGGCGGCGCACTTCCCCAACCAGCAAGATTCCAGACCAGATAAACGCAGCAACCGCGAGACCGATCCCAATGATCTGGAGGATCCCGGCGTTGCGAGTGGGCTCTGGCGGCGCTGTCCAAGCCAGGTATGCGGTTGCCGAGAACAGCACTGTGGAACCGATACCGGTCGCGATGGTGAGCAGCCGGGTCCTGCGGCGCTGAGGATCCTCGACGCGCGCCACCCGGGCGGTCGAACGCGCGACCAGCGCCCACATCACCTCTCGTTCGCTGGATCCTTCCGGCAGCTTGTCCCAGATCCCGACCTGCTGATCGAGCTTGTTGCGCGCACGGGTGGCGCTACCCAGCGTCGTTACGGCGATCGCCAAGGAGGCAACGGCAACGCATGCAGTGACGGCCGCGGCCAGGTTCCGGACGTCATCTCCAGTCAAGCTCATGCCCCGGACCGTAGACCAGCGAGCCCTGCGGCCGTGCGGCATTCCAGGTTGGCGCACCTTGAACTGACATCGAGCGACGTGACCGCGTGGACGCTGGACTTCGCGACAGGGCTCTGTCACGCTGTTCTGGACACGGACGACGTGTCTTCAGAACCCGGTCGACCGCCTCGCGATCACCGGGTTTCGTGCTTCCCGAGCGGCTGTGGCCGTGGACGGGACCGCGGCCGGGCGCTACGTGCAGGGCGTCGTCGGGTCACGCTGGCTTCACATCGTCTTGGGCTTGGACGGTGGGCAGCGCAACCGCCTTCGGCCAGGCGGCCAGCGTGACGGACAAGCGCACGACGACGGAGAAGGGCCGCGGCCGGCAGTGGCAGCTGCTGTGCGAGCAGGCTCGCCGGGTCTACCCGCCGATCTGCTGGATCTGCCATCGCGAGATCGACCTCACGCTGGCCGCCACGGACCGGATGAGCTGGACCCTGGACCATCTCGACCCGGTTGCGACGCACGGCACGCAGGTCCCACCGATCGAGCGGACCCGCCCGGCGCACCGGGCGCATAACTCGTCCCGAAAGGCCGGCCCACCGCCGCAGCATCGGCCGTCTCGCCTGTGGTGATCGAGATAGGTCTCGATTTTTAGAACGACCACCGCCATGACCCTTCAACAGTCAGAGTTTTTCCCCCCGTGCTTTTGGGAGTGATCGGCCGATGGCTCGACGCATCGATCCTCGCATGCGAGACTACCGATGGTCGGATTCCGTTGTGGCACAAGGGATTCGGACGCTAGAAGACCTGGCGGCCCTGTCCGAGGATGAGGTGCTCGGTATCCACGGCATCGGGCTGGCCCGTCTGGCCGAGATCATCGACGTGCTGTGGGAGAACGACCTCGAGCTCGTGGTCAGCGAAGACCCCGAGGCGGAACTGCCCGTTGACCCCGAACCGCTCGATGTCGACGCGTCGCGCACCCCACCGAGCACCGCGGTGCAGCAAGCAGTGCACGCTCGTGTCGCGCCGTTCGCCGCCGACCCCGCTGATGCGCCGTTCGCTGCGATCGCCGAGCGCCTGGCGCGCGAGGTCGACGAGTCCGGCAACCCCTACGTCGCCCGCGAGCTGCGCATGGTGCTCGGCGCCCTCGGCCCAACGCCCACACCCGCCACCGGAGACGCCGGCGAGCCGCCGACCGTCGAGGACGAGGTTGCCAAGGCACGACGCGAGCGACAGGAGCACCGTGGCCGACGTTGAGGACTGGGGCACCCCGCCTCGCTTCGCGTCCTGGCCCGAGCACGAGACCACCGCGGCGAGTTTCGCGATCCGGTTGGCCGCACTCGCGCACCTGCGCCTCGACCCGTGGCAGCAGTTCGTCCTCGAGCACGCGATGGGTGAGCGTGCCGACGGGAAGTGGTCGGCGTTCTCGGTCGGCGTCATCGTCCCGAGGCAGAACGGCAAGGGCGCCATCATCGAGGCGGCGCTTCTGGCCGACCTGTTCACCACCGACTACGACCTGATCATCTACTCGGCGCACCAGTTCAAGACCGCAGCCCGCACCTTCGCCCGACTCAAGAAGCTGATCCAGCGCTCGCCCGAGCTGCGCCGTCGCGTGCCCGAGAAGAACTTCCGCAACAGCCACGGCGAAGAAGGCCTGCAGGTCGTCGACGGCCCCGAGCTTCGCTTCCTCGCGCGATCGCGGGTCAGCGGCCGCGGCTTCGACAAGGTCGACAAGATCTACCTCGACGAGGCGCTCGCCGGCCTGGACGCGGACGACATGGCGGCCATCCTCCCGACGATGACCGAGGCACCGAACCCTCAGATCTGGTACCTGTCCAGCTCCGGTCTCCACGACTCGCACCAGCTGACCGCGGTTCGCGACCGCGGCCGCGCAGGCAACGACCCCTCGCTTGCCTACTTCGAGTGGGGCAACCCGCTCGGCGTCGACCTCGACGACCCCGCGGCCGTGCGAACAGCGCTCATCGCCGGCAACCCGTCCTTCGAGATCCGCAACATGACCGAAGAGTGGGCACGCAACGAGCGCACGGAAACCAACGACGACGCCAAGTGGTCACGTGAGCGACTCGGCGTGTGGGAGGACGCCCTCGGCGGAGGCGTCATCTCCAGCACAGAGTGGCAAGCGCTCGCGGACCCGCCGGACTTCGACGAAGACACCAACCAGCCAGTGCTGGGCACCGGCTCGCAGATCCCGGACGACGTCACGCCGACCTTCTCGATCGCGGCGAGCCTCGACCAGTCCTGGGCGACCATCGGCGCGGCCGGCGCCAGGCACGACGGCCGGATGCACGGCGAGGTGGCAGACCGCCGCCGGCGCACCAGCTGGGTGGTCGACCGGGCAGTCGAGCTTCAGACCAGCAACGCGCGCGCCGTGTTCGCGATCGACGCCGGCGGGCCGGCCGCGTTCCTGATCCCAGACCTGCTCGACGCCGGCATCGACCTGCGGCTGCTCAGCACGGCGGACTACACCGCGGCGTGCTCGCGGTTCCTGGCCCTGGTCGTCGAAAGGCTCCTGGTCCACAACGGCGACCCCGTGCTCGAGGCCGCAGCGGTCGCCGCCGGCAAGCGTGCGATCGGCGACCGGTGGGCGTGGCGCCGCGCGAACCCGAACGTCGACATCGACGCGCTCGAGGCCGTGACGATCGCCGCGCACATCGCCGACATCGAACACGAACCGGAGTACGACCTCCTGTCGAGCTTCGCCTGACCTGCACGAGGGAGAGCACCGCATGGACCTGCGTGAGGTCGTGACGACCACCATCGAGCTGATCGGCGTGGCCCTGCTGTCGCTGTTCGCCGCCCTCACCTGGATGCCGGCAGCCGCACTCGCCGTCTGGGGCGTCGCCCTGATCATCGCGGCCGAGGTGCACGGCAACCCGCCGGCACGCGTCCGTGACGAGGTCGACCTGTGACCCTGTTTCGTCAGCGCGTCGCCAACCTGGACGCGCTCAGCGACGCCGCCGGCATGCCCCGGCGCTTCGGCAGCCGCAGCGGGCCCCGCGGCGCCAGTCAGGCCGACGCGATGCGCCACTCGGCGGTGTGGGCGTGCCGTCGGCTGCGCGCCAACCTCGTCAGCTCGCTGCCGATCGACCAGTTCCGCATGGTCGACGGCATCCAGGTCGAGATCCCCAACAAGCCGCAGGTGCTCACCCGGCCGGGCGCCCTGCACATCGGCGGCCAGCGCGCCACGATCTCCGAGTGGCTGTACGCCACCCAGATGGAACTCGACGGCTGCGGCAACACCTTCGGCCTGGTCATCGAGCGCGATGGCCTCGGCCTGCCCAGCCGCATCGACCTCTTCGAGTCCTCGGGCGTCAAGGTGCTGATCCGCAAGACCGGCGAGGTCCGCTACCGGGTCGGCAACAAGGAGTACTCCGCGCTCGACATCTGGCACGAGCGCCAGTACGTCGTCGCCGGCCTCCCGATCGGGCTGTCGCCGCTGGCCTACGCCGCCTACACGATCGGCCAGTACCTGTCCGCGCAGGAGTTCGCGATGCAGTGGTTCGACGGCGGCGGAAAGCCGGCGGCGAAGATGAAGAACACCGCCCGCGTCCTGACCACCGAGCAGGCGCTCGCGGTCAAGTCCCAGCACGAGGCGACGACCACCGGCGGCGGCGTCCTGGTCTTCGGCAAGGACTGGGAGTACGACATGATCGGCGCCGATGCCTCGGCCACATCGTTCCTCGAGACGCAGCGGTTCTCGGTCGCCGACGTCTGCCGGTTCATGGACACCCCCGCGGACATGATCGACGCCGGCACCTCCGGCTCGTCCGTCACCTACGCGAACATCGGCCAGCGCATGGTCAGCCTGCTGGTCACCTCGATCGGGCCTGCGGTCAAGCGCCGCGAGGACACGCTGTCGACGCTGACCTCCCAGCCGCGGTTCGTGAAGCTGAACACCGACGCGCTGCTCCGGATGGACCCGTACACGCAGGCTCAGGTGCTCGGCCTCAAGGTGACCAACCGGGCACTGACCCCGGACGAGTGGCGCGCGCTGGACAACCGACCGCCACTCACCCAGGACCAGATCGACACCCTCGCCGAGCTGTTCGGCCGCACCCCGCCGCCGACCGCGGCTCAGCCAGCACAAGGGAGTTCGTCGTCATGAGTGCACTCGACCGGATCCTCGAAGCGGCCGCGGAGGCGCGAGCCGACGGCATCCGTCAGTCCAGCGACCGCCCGCGTGAGCGTCGCGCCGGCGAGCAGCCGGGCCCGGCTCTGGTGCGCGTGCGCGCGGACCGGATGGAGCTGCGTGAGTCGACTACCGAGGACGGCGCGCTGCACTTCACCGGCTACGCGTCGGTGTACGACCGCGGCTACGAGATGTGGGACTTCTTCGGCCCGTACACCGAGCAGGTGACCTCGGGGGCCGGCGCGCGGTCGCTGGCCAACCCCGAGCTCGACGTGCCGCTGGTCTTGGCGCACGACTCGCTGCGCCGGATCGCCCGGACCACGAACGGCACGCTGACCCTCAGCGAGGACGAGCAGGGTCTGCTCGCCGATGCGCCGTCGCTGGACGCCGGCGACGCCGACGTCGCGTACATCGCCCCCAAGCTGCGCAGCGGCCTGGTGGACGAGATGTCGTTCCGGTTCGTCATCACCGATGGCAGCTGGTCGAGCGACTGGACCGAGTACCACATCGAGGGCTACGACATCCACCGCGGCGACGTCGCGATCGTCGGCTACGGCGCCAACCCCTACACCGCCGGGTCGGGTCTGCGCGGCCAGCAGCTGCCGAAGCTCGAAGAGCTCACCGAGTCCGACCTGCGCGACCTCGAGCGGCGCCTCGACCTCGAGCGCTCCCGCCGCGGTGGCATCACCCGTTCCGCCGGGATGACGTTCGCCGAGCTATGCGACATCGACCGCGGCACCGTCCTTCCCCCAGCGCTCGTCTGAGCGCACAACCACACGTCCCGGCCGTCCGGCCGGGTCTGCCCCGACGCCTCGCGTAGGGACCTCGCGCGCGCTCTGCCCGCCTGGGAGTCACCGCCTGTCGCCGGAAGGGCGAGCACCACCAGTCCCAGATCAACTACCCCACAGAAGGGAGATCGTCACCATGACGATCGAGCAGCTGATCGCGCAGATCCGGGCCGCCATGAAGGCGAAGCTGGACCAGCGCGCGGAGCACCAGAAGGCCGTTCAGGCGGTCCGCGAGGCCTGCTCCAAGGAGGACAACCGTGACCCGTCCGACGACGAGGCCACGAAGATCCGCAGTGCGCAGGACGAGATCCGCAAGATCGACGAGGACATCGCCGCCTCGCAGACGCGGATCACCGAGCTCGAGGCCGAGAAGCGCTCCGACGAGGCCGCCCAGCGCCTCGCCGGCGACCTGGCCCGCGCCAACGGCAACACCGGCGACCGGGCTCCGGTGACCACCAGCGAGGAGCGTACCTACAGCCAGCGCAAGTCGGCTCGCGGCGAGACCTCGTTCTTCGTCGACTCCTACCGGGCTATGAACCTGCAGGACATGGCCGCCCAGCAGCGGCTGCAGCGGCACATGGTCGAGGTCGAGCGCGAGGGCGAGGTGTCCGAGCGCGCCGTGGCGACCAGCGGCCTCGCCGGTCTGGTGGTGCCGCAGTACCTCATCGACCAGGCAGCCCTGGTCATCCGCGCCGGTCGCCCGGTGGCCAACGCCGTGCAGCACCTCGACCTCCCCGAGCAGGGCATGTCGATCCTGGTGCCGCGCGGCACCACCGGCGCGGCCGCGGCCTCGCAGGCCACGGAGAACTCGGCCCTGCAGAACACGGACGAGGTGTGGGCGAACCTGACCGTCCCGGTCGTCACCATCGGCGGCCAGCAGGACGTCTCCCGGCAGGCGCTGGAGCGCGGTGCCCCCGGCATCGACGAGATCGTGTACCTCGACCTCGCCGGCGCCTACCAGGCCGAGCTGGACCGCCAGGTCATCAACGGCTCGGGCGCCAGCAACCAGATGCTGGGCATCCTGCAGACCGCGGGCATCAACGCGGCCACCGCCTACGGCGCGGCCATCACGCCGGTGAGCTTCAACACGAAGATCAACGGCCAGATCACCGCGGTCGCCAGCGTCGGCGTCGGCATCAGCCCGAAGCTGCAGATCATGCACCCGCGCCGCTGGGGCTGGCTGTCCGCACAGGTCGACGGCCAGAACCGTCCGCTGGTGCCGGTCACCGCCCCGTTCAACGCCATGGGCGTGAACGCGCAGCCGGGCACCTACGGCGGCGATGGCCAGAACCTGACCGCCCGCGACGGCTACCAGGTCGTCGGCTCGTTCGCCGGCCTGCCGGTCGTCACCGACGCCAACGTCCCGACGAACCTCGGCACCCTGAACGAGGACGCCGTGATCGTCGCGGACACCGCCCAGGCCCTGCTCTGGGAGGACGGCGACGGCATGCCGCGCCAGCTGCGCTTCGAGCAGACCCTCGGCAACCAGCTGACGGTCAAGCTCGTCGTGTACGGCTACGCGGCCTTCACCGCCGGCCGCTACCCGACGGCCTTCGGCAAGACCGGCGGTCTGGACGGCACCGCCGGCTGGGGCCAGATCGCGCCGACCTTCTGAGCCGACCGGCTCATCCCACCCGGCGCCGGGTCCACCACCCGGCGCCGGGCACCCGCCAGATCGTCGAGCAGGAAGGCAACATCGTGTCCGAGTCCGAGACCACCGTGGACGCGCTGCCCCCGGAGCACTTCGTCCCCGAGGCCACGCGCGAGAACTACGACCAGATCGCCCGCGACCGCGCGTCGGTCACCGGCAACACCCCCAAGCAGGAGCTGGCCGAGCTGCGCAAGCAGTGGCTCGAGCAGCACAAGAAGGACCCGCAGGCGGGCTACAACCACCTGGCCGAGTGGGCCAAGGGCCGCGACCCCGGCGACGGCACCACGGACGCCGCGTCCGAGGCCAAGTCCCGGGCGATCGAGTCCGTGCGCCGTGACCCGCTGGCGTCCGTCGGCGGCTTCGCCGGCGACCCCGACGTCCAGAAGGCGCTGAAGGAGCGTTACGACGCCGAGGGGACCGAGCAGGTCAGCCCGTCCACCGGGTCGATCCCCAACCCGGGGCCCGCCCCGATCGACGCCGGCAGTTCGAGCGGCAGCTGACGCACCTCCACCTGGTCTCCCCCGCTCGCCGCACCTGAAGTGCGGCGAGCGGGGTGACCACCGATCTGCACGAAGGAGAACCGAGATGAGCAAGACCGCCACCAAGCCCGACGTTCAGGCGGTACCCGACCGTCGCGGCGACCTGATCGACGACGACGTGAAGGACAACTACCGGCAGCTGCGTGAGCAGCGTGACCAGAGCTGGGCCGAGCTCGAGGAGCAGTTCCGCAAGGACGCCGCGGCCGCTGGTGCGGCCCGCGGCCGCGGCTACGCGCTGCTCGCTGACTGGGCCGCACGCGAGGGTGAGGACGACAAGCCCGCCAAGCGCCGCGGCCGCTCCCGCTCGACCGGCACCCCCAGCCGTCCGGACGAGACGACGGCGGCCCCGGGTCCGGCGGAGACCGCGACCCCGACCGGGCCGCAGCAGCAGACGGCCTGACACGTGTCCGCCCTCTTGCTCGCCGACGCCAAGGAGCACCTGAACGTCACGATCACGCTCTCGGACGCCGAGCTGCAGCAGTTGATCGACGCGTGCGAGAAGGCGATCGCGCACTGGACCGGCCCCCTCGAGCCCACCACGAAGACCAAGCGGGTCGCCGGCGGCTCAAGCCTTTTCCTGCCGCCCCCGGTTATCTCCCTGACCTCGGTTACGCCGGTACTGCCGGGCGCGGTCGCCATGGACCTGGCCGGTTTCGACATCGACCCCGAGACCGGCCAGGTCACGAACTACAGCTCGCTGCCGCTGTACGCGGACCGCTACATCGTCGTCTACCAGGCTGGGTACACCACGCTGCCCGACGACCTGATGCTCGCCGTGAAGGAGCTGCTGCGGCACGTCTACTCCTCGAGCCAGCGCAAGCCCGGTAGCACGCCCAGCCAGGTCGTCTCGCCGTACTTCCTCCCGAACTTCGTCGAGACTCTCATCGAGCCCTACCGCGGCACCGGGTTCGCCTGATGAGCAGCCTGGACACAACGGCCATGTGCGCCGTGATCGACGCACTCGTGGCGGCCTGCCAGGTCGAGAACGTCACCGGAGGCTCCCTCGAGAGCGTCACCGTGACCGACGGTGCGGTCCCCTCCGAGAACCCGGGCAACTACCTCTTCATCGGGGTGACCGACGCAGACGCCGGCGACGAGGCGACGACCGGGCAGTCCGACCAGTCCTGGGTGCACATCAGCGGCACTCGCCGCGAGGTCGGCGAGATCACCTGTGTGGCGCTCGCGTGGAACGGCAACAACGACCTGAAGCAGGCCCGTGACGAGGCGCTCGGGATGTACCAGGCCGTGCAGCGCATCGTCCGGCCCGGACGCCGCCCCTTCGACCTGGGGATCAACGAGGTCGCGTGGGTCGACTGCGGCGGCAACACCCAGCTCCTCACCGTCCAGGACGAAGCGGGCGCGCTCGCGAAGTTCATCTTCACCGTCGGCTACCAAGCCGACCTCTGACAGGAGTGATCGTGGCTCAGATCCGAAACGTGTCCGGCCAGGACCTCGACGTCCCCTGGGAGGACCGCGTCGTCCCGGCAGGTGAGGTCCTCGAGCTCGACGAGCGCGACGTGTGGTCCTACACGCAGCAGGAGGGCGTTTGGGAGCCCGCGGACGAGGCGGCCCAGACCGAGCACGACAACCGCGGCCTGCGGCGTCCCCGTGGCGGCGACACCCGCGAGGCCTGGGTCGCCTGGGTCGTCGGCACCGGCCAGGCGGCTGAGGACGAGCTCGAGGACCTCGGCCGTGACCAGATCCGCGACCTCTTCACCCCTCAGGAGGGCTGAGCAATGGCAGTTGGCAGCGGCATCGGTGGCAGCTTCGGCATCTCCGACGAGACGGTCTACGGCACCTACGTGGCGCCGGCCCGCTTCTACGAGGCGAACAGTGCACCGCTGAAGCGGAACAAGACCGTCGTGCAGCGCTCGGGCCTGGCCGCCGGGCGGCTCGTGCGGGCCGCCGGTGGTCGTTCCGTGACTGACACCAACGGTGAGGGAACGGTCACGCTCGAGGTCGTGCAGAAGTCGATGGGGCTGCTGCTGAAGCACATCTTCGGCGGCGTCGTGACGCCGGTGCAGCAGGCCGCGACCACCGCGTACTTGCAGACGCACCTGCTCGTTGACAACGCCGGCCGGTTCTTCTCCGCGCAGGCCGGTGTGCCGATGACGTCGGGCACGGTCTACCCGTCGACCGGCGTCGGCACAAAGATCACCGACGCCGAGTTCTCCTGCGGCCGCGGCGAGTACCTGACGGCGGCGCTCACGCTGGACTGCCAGGACGTCGTGGACTCCCAGACCCTCGCCGCCCCCTCGTACCCGACGGGGCTGAAGGCGTTCAACTTCAAGCACTCCACGCTGAAGATCGGCGCGTTCGGTTCCGAGGCCGCGGTCGACGGGGTCAGCAAGGTGTCGTTCAAGATGACCCGGCCCCAGAAGACCGACCGCGTGTACGCCGGCAACGCAGGCCTGAAGAAGGAGCCGATCCAGAACGACCTGGTCGACCTGACCGGGACGATCGAGACCGACTTCGTCAACCGCACCGACTTCGCCGACCGCTTCGCTGCCGACACTCCGTTCTCGCTGATCTGGGAGTTCGTCGGCGCGAACATCGCCAGCACCTACTACGAGACGTTCCGGATCAAGCTGCCGGCCGTCTACCTAGACACGGACACCCCGACCCTCGAGGGGCCGGACGTCGTGTCGCCGTCGTTCAACTTCACCGCCCTGAACGACCTGACCAACGCGCCGGTCACCTGCGAGTACATGTCCGTCGACGTCGCCCTCTGACCCGATGGCACCCGCCGAGCTGCATGTGCAGGCCGAGAACCTGCACCAGGTCTACGCGAAGGTCAAGGCGGTCGGGGACGGCGAGCTCCGTAAGCGGGTCACCCGCGGGATCCGCGAGGCGACCCAACCGATGAAGGACGCGGTCAAGGCCTCGGCGCTCGCCGAGCTCCCCCACCGCGGCGGCCTCAACCAGCTGGTGGCCCGCTCACGGATCTCCAACAGCGTCCGCACCAGCTCCAGGTCGGCAGGCGTTCAGCTGAAGGCGACCAACGACCACGACATCAAGGCGATGGACCGTGGCCGGCTCCGGCACCCGACCTTCGGGCGGACCGGGTGGGTCACTCAGAAGATCGGCCCGGGCTGGTGGTCCCGGCCCCTCGAGAAGACCGCACCGCAGGTGCGGGACGGCATCCAGAAGGCGCTCAACGACATCGGGCGCGACATCTCCTGAAGGAGCACTGCACACATGATCGTCACGTACACCCCCGAGGGCGGCGAGGCCCACGAATGGAGCTTCAACCCGGGCAAGCTGCTCTCCCCCGAGGCTGAGGCCATCGAGCGTGTCACCGGCTGGAACTACCGCACCGACTTTGCCGACAAGCTGCTGCGCGGCAGCGCCCTCGCGCTCCGTGCGCTCATCTGGGTGCTGCTCAAGCGTGCCGACCCGAAGCTGAAGTTCACCGACGTCGAGTACGCCCAGGACGAGGCCGACGTGAACTTTGACGCCGACGAGCGGCGCGAGATCCGCCGGCTCGCCGCCGAGGACCCGGACATGACCGACGAGGACCGCGCCGAGCTTCTCGCCGCCCTGGACGACGAGGACTTCGCCGACATCGCGGAGGCAGCGGACGAGGGAAAAGACGCCGCCGCAGCGACGGACTGACCCCGCTCGAGCAGCTGCGGCGCACGCACCTGGTGGACCTCGCGACCGTCTGCCACGTCCCTGAGTACGACGTGGATCGATTGAGCGTCGACGCGCTCGTCCAGTACTGCGAGGCAATCGACCGGCTCCGCGAGAAGCAGGCAGCCGAGAACGCTGACGCCGCAACGGAAGGAGACGATGATGGCCACTTCGATCGTGTTCGACATCATCGCCAAGGACCGCGCGTCTAAGACGTTCAAGGGCGTCTCCAAGTCGATCGAGGGCACGGAGAAGAGCACCCACAGCCTGCGCACCGCGGCCACGGTCGGTCTGGCCGCCGGCGCAGGCGCAGCCGTCGCGTTCGGCAAGACGTCGATCGACAAGTTCCAGGCCGTCGCCAAGGAGACCGTGGCCCTGAAGCGCTACCTCGGGTCGACGACCGAGGAGGCCTCCCGGTGGCGCTATGCGGCCGGTCAGTCCGGCGTTGGCTCGGATGCTCTCGGCAAGGGACTCGGCATCCTCAACAAGCACCTGGCCGGCAACGACAAGGCGTGGAAGTCGGCGGGCATCTCTGCGCGGGACAGCAGCGGCAACCTCAAGCCGATGACCGAGATCCTCCCCCAGCTCTCGGACAAGTTCGCCGGCATGAAGGACGGGCCCGAGAAGACCGCGCTCGCGATGAAGCTCTTCGGCAAGGCCGGGGTGGGTCTCCTCCCGTTCCTCAGCAAGGGCTCCGACGCGATCGCTTCCCTCGGGAAGGAGTCCGATCAGTTCGGCAACACCCTCTCGGACAAGGACACGGCGGCGGTCAAGGAGAACACGATCGCCAAGCGCAAGTGGGACGCGGCGATCACCGGCGTCCAGATCCAGCTGGGACAGAAGCTCTTCCCGGCACTGACCAAGGTCTCGACGGCGATGGCCCGAGGCGCCAAGTTCGTCAAGGACCACTCCTCGGCGACCAAGACCGCCGTCACGGTGATCGGCCTGCTGGTCGGTGCCTTCTGGGCCGTCAGTGCGGTGACGAAGGCCTACGCAGCCATCCAGGCGGTCCTGAACGCCGAGCTGTGGGCCAACCCGATCGGTGTCGTCGTGCTGGCGCTGCTGGCGCTGGGTGCTGGCCTGTTCTTCGCCTACAAGAAGTCCGAGACCTTCCGGAACATCGTGAATGGCGCGTTCAAGGTCGTCGGAGCCGCGGCGAAGTTCCTGTGGACCGACGTGATCCGCGTGTACTTCAAGCTGGTCGCTGACCTGTGGCTAACCGTCGCCGGCGTCATCATTCACGGAGCGGCGCTGGCGTTCGGATGGATCCCCGGGATCGGCAAGAAGATCCGCGGGTTCGCCGACAAGTTCGACGAGATGCGCGACCGGATCAACCACGCCCTGGCCGGAACGAAGGACTACAAGGCCGTCAGGATCACGACCCCGGGGGCCGACAAGGCGATCGCCAAGCTCGCGGCGATCCGGTGGCAGCAGAACCACATCGACCCCACGATCACGATCCGGGCCTACACCAAGGCGAACCAGGCCGACGCGGCAGACCACCGGGCCGGCGGCGGCCCGGTGCAGGCGGGCGTCCCGTACATCGTGGGTGAGCACCGGCCGGAGCTGTTCGTCCCGGACCAGGACGGCACGATCCTGCCGTCGGTGCCCGGCCCCCGCCGCGGCGGCGGTGCAGCTGTGAGCGGGGGTGCGACCTACGTGCTCATCGAGGTGAAGGTCGCGCCTGGCGGTGAGCTCGCCGCGGCTCGTGCGATCGAGGCGTCGCTGATGAAGCTGAAGCAGTCCAAGGGCCGGCTGGAGTTCCAGAGGTGACGCTGTCGGTCAAGGTGGAGATCGCGTTCGCCACCGACCCTGACGACACCTCACCGGCGTGGACGGATGTGTCGGCCTACGTGGACGTCGCGTCGGCGACGGTCGACGTGACCAGGGGCCGCGGCGACCAGTACTCGAATGTGCAGCCCTCGACGGCCGCGTTCACGCTGGACAACTCCGACGGCCGGTTCACCCCGGGGTACGCGTCGAGCCCCTACTACCCGAACGTCGTACTGGGCAAGCGGGTCCGCATCTCCTTCCGCAAGGGAGTCGGAACCTGGCGCCCCCGGTTCGACGGCTTCATCGACTCGTGGCCGACGTCATGGGAGCCGACGGGTCGCCTGGCCACGGCAGCGGTGACCGCGGTGGATCGGCTGAACCGGCTGGGCCGAGGCAAGGTCGCCGACAACCTGCTCGTTAAGTCGTTCAAGGACTCGAACCCGGTGAACTACTGGACGCTCGGTGACGACAGCGCCGCCACCGCGCCGGCCAACACTGTCGGTGCGATGACGCTCGTCGCGTCCCCGGCGGGGGCGCTCACCTTCGGTGATGCGATCGGCGTCCCCACGGACGGACTGACCGCTGGCCGCCTGGCCGACGGCATCCTCTTCACGGGCGGCACCCAGCAGTACTTCGCGTTCTCGTCCACCCAGTCGTTCTCGTTCGAGTGCTTCTACACGGCCGCGGCCGGCGGAGCGAACCTGCTCTTCTACGGTGCGCCGCTGGGGTCCTCGGACAACCTGTTCATCCGCGCCAACGACGGCATCGCGAACCAGGTGACGGCACAGTTCCTCCCAAACGCTGGCACCGGCGGGACCGCGACCAACACGGCCGTCGTCAACGACGGGAAGCTCCACCACATCGCTGTCGTCTGCAACGGACCCGCGGCGACCGTCACCGTCTACGTGGACGGGGTGGCTGGCACCCCGGTGTCAATGACGTTCGGAACGCCCAGCTCGGTCGACCCCATCTACGAGGTGGGCAACGCCCTGCACTCCACCTCGTACACCGACTTCACGCTCGCCCACGTCGCGCTCTACGCCTCCGCACTGTCTGCCGGCGAGATCGCCAAGCGGACCGTGCTAGCTGGTCTCAGCACGGCCGACGACTCAGCTGCCCGCTGGGCCCGCGTCGCTGACATCGCCGGGATCCCGTCAGCGTTCGTCGCCACGGTGGGCGCTCCTGGAACGGTCAGCATGGGTGCGCTGGACGTCCAGGGTGATGGCCGCACCTACGAGGATCTGCTCGAGGCAACGGCGGCCCTGGAGTCGGGGACGATGTTCGTCTCGACGACCGGTGTCCTCACCTTGCAGATGCGCACCGTGCGCTACAACCAGGTCCCTGTCGCCACCCTGGCCCTCGACGACTACGAGGCGGACCTGACGTTCCTGCTGGACTACAAGGGCCTGGTCAACGACTTCACCACGACCGACGGCCACGGCGACCAGCACCGGTACGTCGACGCCGCGTCGATCGTGGCCAACGGTCTCTACAACGACGACGTGACCCTGGACCTGATGGACCCGGCGCAGGCCGAGGCCTACTCCCAGATGCGCGTCACCACCGCCCAGCCGGCCCCGCGGATCTCGACGTTCACCGCCCAGCTCCTGGCGAACGAGACCCTCGCCGACACGCTCTGGCAGTCCGAGCTCCTGGGGCAGTCGGTCGTCATCTCCGGTCTGCCGTCGACGGCGCCGGCTACCTCGGTGACGGTCGAGATCCAGGGGTACACCGAGTCCTTCTCGCCGCTGTCCGGCTACACCCTGCAGGCCAACACCACCCCGGCGCTCGCAGCCGTCTGGAAGCTCGGAGACGCCGTGCTCGGCGTCCTGGGGTCCACAACCCGACTCGCCTACTAGCAGAGGAGAGCCAGTGCCCTTCGGTGACGCCAGCACGTACCGTCAGCAGGCTGCCGCCCGCGGCATCCTCACCACCGCGCAGACCGAGGCGACCTGCGCGCCACTGGTCTACTGGGCCGCGCCGCGGCCGCTGGACGTCTCCACGGCGCTCGCGGTCGACTCACCGGTGTCGGTCCGGGTCAACCACGGCCGTTGGCTGGTCGACTGCCCCTGCGGTGGCGCGCAGCTGGCCTCCCGCACGGATCAGCGGTTCCTGTGCTGCGACTGCGGCAACGCCCTCGTCGACGGCTTGTTCCGCCCGGTCGTCTGGCCGCCGGACGCCGACGCCATCGAGACCGCACTGGCCGAGCTCGAGCTCGACGCCCAGAACTGGCCCGTCGACGAAGTGGAGGCACCCTCGTGAGCCTCAACACCACGCCGCGTACCTGGGTGACCGGCGAGGTCGTCACGGCCGCGATGAACAACACGGAGATCCGGGACGCGCTCGCCGGTATCCAGGCTGGCTGGACGTCCTACACCCCCGCGTGGACCGCGGGCGCGAACCCTGTCATCGGCAACGGCTCGATCGCCGGCGCCTACCTGCAGGTCGGCAAGCGCGTCGACTTCCGCATCGACGTCACCATGGGATCCACCACCACCTACGGATCAGGTCAGTGGCGGCTGAGCCTGCCCACGACGCCCGTCGCGCGGATCTGGCGCTGGCTGGCGAACTGCTACGACGCGTCCGCGTCGGGCTACTACGGCGCCTGGGCGGCATGGCTGTCCAGTGGGCCCTACGCGATCGTCTGGGCACCGGCCACCACGGCCGGCAACAACGACCGCGCGATCGGCGCCGCCTCGCCGTTCACCTGGGCCACCGGCGACGTCCTCAGCGTCAATGGCACCTACGAGAACGCCTGATGCGCGTCAACCGGCGCCGCGGCGCGTTCCTGCTGTCGTTCGGCATCGCCTATGCCGGCATCGGCTACTCCTACGCCGTCGCGCAGTCCTCACCCGGCCGCGCGGTCGCGCTCTCGTTCATCACCGACCACCTGTCGATCCACTGGCTCGGCGTCCCGTGGTTGGTCGCCGGAGTCGTCGCGATCGTCTCGGCGTTCATGCGCGAGCCACGTGACCGTTACGGCTACTCGTTCCTGACCTTCGTGCCGCTGCTGTGGGGCGGGCTGTACCTGCTCGCCTGGCGGCTGCACACCGCACCGCAGGGGTGGGTGACATGGATCCTGTACTCGGCCATCGCGGCTGCGCCGCTCATCGTCTCCGGCATGTCCAACCCGCCACGGTCCCGGTCATGACGCAGAACATCGTCACCCTCGCCATCGGCTTGGCCACCGTCCTGGCATCGGTGCTCGGCGCGCGGGTCGCACGGAAGTCGACCGTCGAGGTGGCCAAGGTCGGAGTCGAGCAGGGGGCGTTTTTGCGGGCCGAGGGCATCTACAAGAACGCCATCGAGCGCCTGGAGAAGGAGCGCGCCGAGGACCGGCAGCGCATCGCCGACCTCGAGGACGAGGTGCGCAAGCTCAAGGCCCGGCTGAAGCAGTCCGGCATCGACGTGTCGGACATCGAGGTCTGAGGAGCAACTGCACATGGCTACATCACGCGGTATTGACATCTCCCATCACCAGGGCGTCATCGACTGGCGCTCGCTGAAGGCGAAGCACCAGCTGACCTGGGGTGCCTGCAAGGCGACCGAGGGCACGTCGTTCGTCGACAGCCAGTTCGCGCGGAACTGGGCCAACCTGAAGGCCGCCGGGCTGGTCCGGATGGCCTACCACTTCGCCCGACCGGAGAAGTCGTCCGCCGCCGCGCAGGCGCGCCGGTTCGTTGCCGTCGTCCGGCCCGTCAAGGGCGACGTGCTCGCACTCGACCTCGAGGACTCCGCCCTCTCCCAGTCCAGGACGAACGCGTGGGCGCGAGCATTCGGCGACGAGCTGCGCCGGCTCGCACCGCAGTGCACGACCGTCGTCTACCTCGGTGGGTACGCCGCCAACGCCTCCGGCAGGGGCGTGGCGGCCCACTTCGACTACTGGTGGTACCCGCGCTACCCCTCGGCCGATCCGAAGCCCTGGCCGCGCCTGTACCGCCCCAAGCTCGCCGGCAACACCACCGGGTGGAAGACCCCGCACATCTGGCAGTGGACCGCGGCGCTCGCGGGTGGGCCGTTCGACGCGAACCTGTCGACGCTGACCGCCGCGCAGCTCGCCGCCGGCCCGAAGTCGCCGGCACCGACCCCCAAGCCGAAGCCGACCGTAGGAGGCACCGTGACCACCAGCCCGTGGGACGAGGACAAGATCGCGGCACCCGACCGCACAGACACGAAGAAGAACCCGACCTGGACCGCGAAGGTCTTCCTGCACTACCTCGGCGAGTGGGTCCTGCAGTGCCGCGACCTGCTCACCGCGCAGTCGTCGAGGCTGGCCCGCATCGAGGTGGCGCTCGAGGCGCTCAAGACCGACGTCGCAGCTCAAGTCGCTGCCGCGGTCGACGACCGCCTCGAGCACGTCTTCGACGACGCCGAGATCACGTTCACCACGAAGAAGGGCTGACCCATGCGCAACCGCCAGGTCGTCATCACCCGCTCGAGCATCGCCGGCGCCATCGGAACCCTGGTCGGGCTGTTGGCCCTGCTCGGCGTCGGCGTCTCCGATGCGCAGGCCGACCAGCTGGTCAACGTCCTGGTCCTCGCCATGCCCCTGGTGGTGGCTGTCGGTGGCGCCCTGTGGTCCCGCCTGCACGTCACTCCGGTGTTCGACCCCCGCGACGCCGACGGTACGCCCCTCGTACCGACGACACAGGTCTCGGCCCGCCGTGACGAGCTCGACGACATCGCCACCGCCACCGCGCTGATGCACCTGGACGACCCGACCGCGTAACACCCCACGACGACCCAGACCACCCTTCCTTGCAGCACAACCGAAAGGACCACGATCATGGCTGTCTCGGCCAAGATGTACGGGCTCTTCCTCAAGAGCCTGGCGAACAAGGAGGTCGACCTCGACAGCGACACCCTCAAGGTGATGCTGTGCACGTCGACCTACTCGCCGAACCAGGACACCCACCAGTACAAGTCGGCGGTCACCAACGAGGTCACCGGCACCGGCTACACCGCCGGCGGCCAGACCCTGACCAGCGTGACGGTCAACTACGACTCGTCGTCGAACACCCTGAGCTTGGACGCGGCTGACCCGTCGTGGACGGGCTCGACGATCACGGCCCGCTACGCCGTGTTCTACGACTCGACCCCGGCGACCGACTCGACCAGGCCCCTGATCGCCTACGTCGACTTCGGCGCGGACATCTCGTCGTCGGGCGGTCCGTTCACCATCACGCTGGACGCCGCCGGCATCGCCACCATCACCGCGGCCTGAGCCCCGCCAGGAGCTGCTGCCGTGCCGATCATCGTCGCCGGGACCAAGTACAAGGACCGGTTCACGATCGAGCCCGACCGGGATTACGGGCCCCCGGGTTCGTATCGGCCGAGCTACCAGACGACCGGCCCGGACCCATCGATCCCGCTCACGACGCTGACACAGAACGTCACCCTGTCGACGCCCGGCCAGATCCTGCAGAACGTCGACGTGCACGGCAAGATCAGCGTGACAGCGGCGAACGTGACGATCCGGAACTGCATCGCTCGGGGCCGGGTCTCGACCGGCTCCGAGTGGTGCATCCAAGCCACCAACGCGGCGGTCAAGAACCTGCGCATCGAATACACGCGGATCCTGCCGGAGTTCCCGGGTGACTTCACGAACGGCGTGGGAGGCCACGACTTCACCCTGTTCAGGAGCGACATCCAGGACTGCGTGGACCCGGTCGACCCGTTCAATGCTGTGGGCCAGGCCGGCCAGCCGCTGAACATCGTCATCGACCAGAACTGGATGCACGACCTCCTGTACTGGACCCCGGACGCGCACGCCGACGGGCAGACCCACAACGACATCGTGCAGATCCAGGGCGGCACCGGCCTCATCATGCGCGGCAACAGTGTCGAGGCCTACTACGGGTCGCGCGGAACCCACCAGCCCGCTCTCGACGCATCGCCCACCCCGTCCGGGGCGCCAAACCTGTCGCTGTCCTGCGTCCTGCTCAACTCGGGTGGGTCCTTCGGTGCCACCGGCGGCCACGTGTTCGAGGACAACTGGTTCATGGGCGGCTTCCAGCCCCTGAACTTCGGCGGCGGCGGCGCCGGTGCCAACCTGGGCCGCGCCTGGCGAAACCGGTTCAGCCGCGACGCACACCAGCCCGCAGACTCCCACCCCAGCGACCCGTGGACCATCGTCGTCCGTGCCGACCAGACCCTCGACACTGGCGACGGCACGCCGAACCAGAACGTCTACGACGACAACGGGTCACCCATCTACGTCCGCCACAACGGGTGAAGGGCGCAGCCACATGACGTATGGGTTGAACGACTCCGAGACCAACCTCGGTGACGGCACCACCGTCACCAGCGGCAACAGTGTCGGAATCAACAGCGGTACTGCCTTCGCCCCCGTCGTCGCCAACTCGGGCACGTGCAAGTTCTCGACGACCTACGCCCACCGTGGCAGCTACTCGTTCAGGTTCGACGGCAGCGCCGGCAACAGCGCGGTCAGCCGCGGTGACGTCTCGGTGTCGGCGGCGCAGCTCACCTCCGATCAGTACGTGCGGACCCCCACCAGCCCGGTGACCGCAGGCACGAACCTGTTCGAAATGCGGGTCACGTCCGGGCTTGGCTGTCGCCTGGTGCGCCGCACCGACAACAAGCTCGAGTTCTACGACGGCGGCGGCATCCTGCGCTGGACATCGACCGGCACCACGCCTAGCAACGCCTTCTGGCGGTTCTCCGTCACCTGCATCCCCGGCGCCTCGACGTCGACCGGCACCATCAAGTGCTCGTACCACACGGGCGCCAACCTCGAGTCGACGACTGCCGACGAGTCGTTCGCGATCAACGGCACCGCGAACGCCGGCACAGGCAGCATCACCGGCTACCGGCGCGGCAAGCTCAACTCCACCGGCACGGACATCGTCTGGTTCGACGACGACCAGTTCGACGACACCATGACGTCGCCTCTCGGAGCGCCGGTCCAGGGCGCCACGGTCGCGGCTGTCGCCGCCACCGCGACCGCAGACGCGCCCATCCCGACCGTGCAGGCGACCGTCGTGATTTCTGGCGGCGGCCCAGCCACAGCGTCCGCGCAGGCGATCCCACCCGCCATCACGACGGGTGGGGCCGTCACCGCGATGGCGGCCACGACCGCCGCAGCCGCCGCAGCACCCGTCATCACGGGCGGCGCCAACGTCGCGGCGCTCGCGGCCACGGCAGCGGCGCAGGCGATCGGGCCGGCCGTCCAGGCGGGCAGCTCGGCGAACGTGACGGCCGTGGTTGCGACGGCGACCGCACAGGCTGTCCCGACGATCCTGCCGACGTTCGTCGTGGCCGTCGTCGCGACCAGCTCGGCGGCCGCGGTACCGCCTGTGCTGTCCACTGGGGCGACGGCCGTGGCCGTGCGAGCGGTTGCGTCATCCGCCGCGGTACCACCGGGGACCTTGACCGGGGTGGCCATCCCGATCTTCAAGGCGACCGCGATCGCGCAGGCGCCGACGGGCGTCGACGTCGCCGTCGGCGCGACCGTCCTGATGCTTCCCGTGTCAGCCTCCGCGGCCGCCCCCACGCCCGTCGTGGCCGGCAGCACGCAGGGCCCGCCGCCGAGCTCGCGGACCACCACGATCGAAGCCGTTGACCGCGTCTACCGAGTCGCCTGAAGGGATCGGCCACGATGCCGCACCAGTTCACGCATGACCCGCAGGAGAAGAACGACTACGCCTTCGATTGGTCGCAGATCCTGGCGGTCGGGGAGGCCATCC
Source organism: Angustibacter luteus (assembly GCF_039541115.1). Taxonomy (NCBI): domain Bacteria; kingdom Bacillati; phylum Actinomycetota; class Actinomycetes; order Kineosporiales; family Kineosporiaceae; genus Angustibacter; species Angustibacter luteus. The sequence goes on along the minus strand of NZ_BAABFP010000007.1, from coordinate 333,294 downwards.
TCACCCACGACGTGTCGGTCAGCGACGACTCGCTCACCGTCGACACGGTGAGCCACACGGACTCGATCGTCGTGTACTGGGTGTCTGATGGCGTCAGCGGCCAGCGCTACATGGTGACCTGCCACGTCAGCACGAACCTCGGCCGCGAGCTCGAGCGGTCGGCCCGGTTCCTCGTCAACGACCGTTAAGGCCTCCGCGAGCTGTAACCTCGAGACCGCCGTGACGCGAAGCGCCCCCGCCCACGTTCCTTGGGCGGGGGCGCTTCGTCATGTCCGAGCCACCTGCGAACGATGCGCCGGACACTCGATACAGGGCCGGGCATCGCGCACAGCGCTGGCAGCCAGGAACTCGTAAGTCGAGCTCGAGGCCGGCGGCCCGGTCGGAACACGGGTGAGTGCGGTCCATCCGCCGCTTGGCGCTCTCAGCCAGGCCTCAAGCTCCCCACGACCCCAGCGGCCGCGGTGGAAGGCGAGGACGGGACGGTATGTGCGCGGGATACGACTAGGATAGGCAACCGCCAGACGCGACCCAGCGACCGGCCTAGAGTGCCGAGGTATGGCATCACCCCTGGCGCACTGCCCCACCCACGGGATCTTCGAGGCCCAGATCATTGGGCTCGGACAAGGGTCCGAAGTGACATTCCGCGGCAGTGCGACTAGATGCCCCATCTGCGGGAGAGCCGCGCCGATCCTGGACGGCACCTACGTAGCCGGGGTCGACGAGCTCGGTGACGAGCTGGTTCGGGTGTTCAACGCCCCGGGCTGGACCTTGGCCAAGATCAGGCAGCTGCAACGTGCACTCGAGCAGGTTCGAACCGAACCCGAGGAGAACATCGACCTGGCGCTGGCGCGCGTGGCCGCGATCGACCCGCAGGTGGCCGCGGTCCTCAAGGCTAGGCAGGGCTCCGGCAAGTGGACGCGCATGGAAGTGATCGCGCTGGTTGGCTTGCTAGTAACTACGTTGTTCGGCCTGGCCGGGCTGCGCCGCGAGGATCACGGGGACGTCAACGAGGAGCGCGTTCGTCAGCTCATCGAGCAGGAGATCGAGAACGCGCGCCCTGATCTGCCGGGAGCTTCCTCCGACCTGCCATCAACGGAGCCTGGGTCTCATCGGGGCACCGACTGGCCGTGACCTTCACGGGACTTCAGCGCGGATGTAGTCAGGGATCGGGTTGGGTGTGCCGGTGTACTTGAAGTTGACATTCTTCGCGCCGACGATGTCCACCAGACGAAGGCCGTCGTCCTTGCGGCGATTTACGAAAACGACTTCGCGCCCGGGCAGGGTCTCCGCGAAGAACGCGTGTACGGCCTGGTCGGTTGGGGGCAGAGAGTAGCCAAGCATGATCACCTTGGTCGCGGTCCTGATCGCCTCCCTGGCGGCCGTCCACTGGTGTGCAAGCGCCGGGATCGCGTAGTAGGCCGATTTCATGGCGGTGGGGGGCACGATCAGCGTCTGCAGGTACGACCACGCGAACTCCAGGCCGTCACGGTAGCCTTCCGAGCTCCGCCAATCCGGGGCCGCTGAACCCGTGAGGTGGATGTTCTGGTCTGGCCTATCGGGGCCGGCTGACTTCCAGTTCAGCGATCCGTGGAGCTTCAGCACCGCTGCGTGAAGGGAATCGAACGAGTCGTCCTGACGGAAGGATCGACCCGGCCAAAAAGCCCCGCCTGGCAGCACGAGTGGGGGGACGTACAGGTGGTGCCAGTCCTTGTCGTAGCCGCCCATCATGATCAGGCGCTCGGCGAAGGTGTCGTAGTTGAACGTGATGACGGTGCACGCCGTGAGCGCCCCTGGGCGGCCGGCCCAGTGCGCCCCTAGCCGGGTGAACTCACCTCGGGTGTCGGCGTTCGGAGACAAGCCGCCGTGCACGAAGGCCTCGTCCTCCGCCCAGTAGGTCGCGTTGAGTTCGCGCTGCCGGACTTCGTCGCCAACGGCCGTGGTTGCCTTGCCGAGGAGGATCTTGTTCTTCAGTTGCTCTTCGGTCGTGAGCCAGGGTTGGTCGTTGGCCAGGTACGACAGCCACAGCTCGAAGTCCTTGTCGTAGCGCTCTAGAGAGAAGTCCTGCTGCAGATGCTGGGTCTGGCGGAGGCTCTCCGTGATCGTCTCCCCCAGCTCGAGCGTCGTGGGCATGTGGTGATCGATCGCCTTGGAGAACCCCGCGCCTAAGACGTACACCTGGTCGGACATGCGCCACCTCCTAGGAACTCGGTACGTCGGGCATGTCCATGCCGGCGTCGACGCAGGCGTCGTGCATCTTCTGGGCGTCGGCGCCCTTGTCGTCGCCGAGGTCCACGACCGCGGCGCGGATCGCGTCGGTTTTGGCCTGCGCGGCGGCCGCGCCGGACTTCATGACGCCGGCGACGGCAGCGTCGGTGTCGTCCTTGTGCTTGAACGCGTCGGCGAGGGCTGTGCAGGCCTCGGCGCCCTTGGGGTCGCTCTTCGACAGGTCCGATCCGCCGCCGCTGCTGCCACCGCCACAGGCGCTCACGAGCATCAGAGCCAGTGCGGCGAGGAGCACGCCGAGTCGAGTCGTCATGGTGCGGGACGCTACGCCCGTGGCGATGTCGCGCGCAGGCGAAGTCACAGCATCCACCCGCTTCCGGGTGCGTAGAACGTGCACGTCCCGGCGAAGTCGATGCGCTCCTGGTGTGGGTGCTTGTTGTCGACGTAGGTCCGGGGGTTCCAGCACATCTGCCCGGCGGGGGCACCGCAGCGGTCACACTCGACGTCGAGGGGCGCCGGGCCCGGGCCTACGTCCACTGCATCCGGGTCGGTCAGCGCCTCGATGTGGCCGGCCTCCCAGGAGCCGGACCGGTTGGCGGTCAGGGCCATCCCGCGCGGCAGCAGCCGCGTGGCCTCGGAGCAGGCGTGGGCGAGGAGGTCGCCGATGTCGATGCCGTTCGCCGCCGCGTCGGCGAGCAGCCGCGGCAGCGTCTCGTACAGGTTGGTGTCGGACTGGACGGGGACGTCCGTGATGGGCGTGGTCATGTCGTGCTCCTTCGCGTCAGGCGACGTCGCTGGCAGCACCGAGGGCTGCGCGGCGCTTCGAGTCGTCGGGGATGAGGGTGTAGACAGCGGTCGTCTCGGGCTTGGCGTGACCGAGCAACTCCTGGACGGCCCGCAGGTCCCGCTCGACGGCGTAGGCGGCGGTCGCGAACCGGTGCCGCAGAGTGTGCGCCGTCCAGCCCGGGCCGAGGATGCGCGACACAATGCGGCCGACGTGGGGGGCGGACAGGTGCCCGTTGATGCCACCAGGGAACAGGTAGCCGGGGTCCAGGGAGAGCAGCACCTCAGCGAACTGGTCGTCGATGGGGACGAGGCGCTGCTTGCCGCCCTTGCCGTGTAGCCGCAGCGACCAGCCGTCGCTCAGGCCACCCTCGAGGTCGCGGGTGTGCACCTGGGCGAGCTCACCGCGGCGGGCCCCGGTCTTGGCCAGGATGAGCAGCATGAGGCGCTCGCGGATGGTGGCCCCCGCGAGGGCGTCGTTCACGACCGCGGTGGGCGCCGGTCGCGGCATGGCACGGGCCGGCCGGATGGACGGGAGGCCGTAGGCAGGGTTGGTGGTGATACGGCCCTCGGCGTGCGCCCAGCCGTAGAAGACGCGCAGGCTGGCCCGGTAGGAGCGTCGAGTCTCGGTTGACCACTCAGGCCGGCCAATCCAGAGCAGCAGGTCCTCCGCGGTCAGTTCGTAGGGGTGGGTCAGCGGGTGCTCCGCGCCGAGCCGGCGCAGGTGGTAGGTACGCAGGTACCGCGTCGTGTCGGGCCGGTCCGCAGCCGTCATCCACACGTTCCAGGCGTCGATTTCCGTCGTCCATGCTGGTGCCACGACCAGTTCTTGTTTCGTCATGGCCCGGACGGTGCGGGCGTGCTCCGACGGGACAGCCCCGGCCGGCGCAAACGGGTCGGGCAATTGGGGTGAAGGTGCGAATGGCCGTTCTCCTGCAACGGATTTCACTCGTTCAGCCCAGCGCTCCCGCGCCGACACCCGATCGGAGTAACCGATCGGCCTTTCGGGTGACATGATTACGCCGCAAGTCGGTCAGATGCGCTGAACCAGCGGGTTCGGGGTTCGAGTCCCTGATGGCGCACCAGTGTTGACCAGCGGGTTCTCCCCTTCGGGGAGGGCCCGCTGAGTCGTTTGCGGGCTGAGTCATTTGCGGGCTGAGTCGTCGTCGACCCCTAGACGCCCCCCGCGGGGACGTTGCGGGTCGGCGGGTCCTCGTCGACCTTCCCGCACCTCGTGCACTTCACCGTGTACGCGGTACTGCCCGGCGCGTAGACCCGGGTGTACTTGTGCCCGATCACGAGGCACACGATCCGACTGGCCATGGCCACCTCCGGTGATCATGACCCACGATCCGCCGGGGGCCGGACCGCGTCAACGGACGAAACGACCGCCTTCGGCTCAGCCCAGCTCAGCCCAGCTCAGCCCAGCTCAGCCCGCAGCACCTGCGCGGCCGCGACGAGCGAGCGCATCTTGCCCTCCGCGGACTCGCGCGGCAGGTACTTCATCCCGCAGTCGCTGGCCAGCACCACCCGCTCGGCGTCGACGTACGGCAGCGCCCGGCGGACCCGGGCGGCGACCACCTCGGGCGGCTCGACGACGGGGTCGGACAGGTCCAGCACGCCCAGCAGGATCGTCTTGTCGGGCAGGTGCTTCAGCACCACGGGGTCCAGGTTCGACTGGGCCGTCTCGATCGACACCGCGTCGCAGGAGCAGTCCGCCAGCTCGGGCAGGAACGAGTAGCCCGACGGCCGCTCGTGGATGATCGCCGCGTACCCGAAGCAGATGTGCACGACCGTGCTGCCCACCACCCCTTCCAGGGCGCGGTTGAGCGCCTCCAGCCCGAACTCGCGGGCCGGCTCGGGACGCGCCTGCATGTACGGCTCATCGATCTGGACGACGTCCGCCCCCGCCGCGAACAGGTCCTTGACCTCCTGGTTGACGGCCTCGGCGTAGGCGAGCGCCATCGAGCGGGGGTCGCCGTAGAAGTCGTCCTGGGCCTGCTGCGACATGGTGAACGGTCCCGGCACGGTCACCTTGGTCGTCCGGTCCGTGTGCGCCGTCAGGAACTCCAGGTCCGGGCGCTGGATCGGCCCGGGCCGACTGATCGGACCCACCACCCGGGGCACCGGGTTCGGGTGCCCGCTGCGGTCCATGCCGACGCCGGGGTTGTCGATGTCGACGCCGTCCAGCCGGGTGGCGAAGTGGTTGGAGTAGCTCTCGCGGCGGATCTCGCCGTCCGTGACGATGTCGAGCCCGGCGTCCTCCTGCGCCCGGATCGCCAGCAGGGTCGCGTCGTCCTGCGCCTGCGCGAGGTACGCCTCGTCCGGCCGCCACAGCTCTCGCGCCCGCACCCGGGGCGGGAACCGGCCGGCCAGCTTGGCGCGGTCGATCAGCCAGTCGGGCTGCGGGTAGCTGCCGACCAGGGACGTCGGGAACAGCGGGAGTGCGTTCATGGGCGGGGTCGCCTTCCTCGGGGTGGCGCCATCTCTACACCCTGGCGATCCTCCAGCAGAAGGGGTTCAGCCGTCGTGTCCGCTCTCGTGGCTCCCCTTGCCCTTGCCCCTGCCCCTGCCCCGCTTCTTCTTCTTGGGACCGTGCTGGCTGTTGTCGGTCACCGAGGCCGTGGGCGTGGGAACGCTGGTCGCCGTCGGACCGGGCGGCGGCAACGCCGTTCCGGAGGGCAGCGGGACGTCCGTCGGCGCACCGGTCGATGCCGGCGTCGGCGCCGCCGTCGCCCCGGACTGCTTCGCCGCCGCCGGCGGCGCGGTGGCCCGAGCGGCCGAACCCGACGCGGGCCGCGCGGCACCCCCGGACGGGCGTGCGACCTTGCCGCCGGACTTCTTCGTGCCGTGCTCGGACGGCTGCTTGTTGACCTGGTGCACGCCGGGCCTGGCGGCGCTGGGCGCCGGGTCGGCGGCCGCAGCGGGCAGGGCGCCGGAGGCGACGACGACCGCTGAGACCCCGGCGACGTTGACGGCGGTGGACGACGCCTGCGCCAGCCGCGCCCCGCCGTCCCCGACCCAGCGCAGCACCGGGAGGTTGACGAAGAACGCGAGGGGTCCCACGGACCACAGCAGCCGCGGCAGCGCGATGCCGAGGAAGGCGCGCACCATGGCCGGGTCGAAGTGCGTGCCGGCACAGCGGGTCAGTTCGGCCCGGGCGGCGACGGCCGAGACGGCCGCCTTGTAGGTGCGGGCGGCCGTCATCGTCTCGTAGGCGTCGACCACGGCGACGGCGCGCCCGGCGAGCGAGATCTGGTCACCGGCCAGCCCCAACGGGTAGCCGGTGCCGTCGAAGCGCTCGTGGTGCTCGGCGATGCCGGCGAACCAGGGCCCGAGCCACGGTGCCAGCGGCCGCGCCAGTCGCGCCCCGGCCTGCGGGTGCATCCGGATCTGCGCCCACTCGCGCACGTTCAGCCGACCCGGCTTGTTCAGCACCGTGACGGCGACCTCGAGCTTGCCGATGTCGTGGATCAGTGCGGCCCAGCGCAGCCGCCCGGCGTCCTCCTCGGACAGCCCGAGCTCGCGGGACAGCAGGTCGCAGAACAGCCGGACCCTCTCGCTGTGCCCGCGGGTGTGCCGGTCGTGGCGCCCGAGCGCGGTGACCAGCGACAGCATGGTGATCGCGGCCTCGTGCTCGTCGGTGCGTCCGCTGGTCAGCCGGCGGCGGATCTCGTCCGCGCTCGTGGAGCGACGGGCCACCTTCAGCCGGGTCGGCGCGTGGTCGGGGAAGATCATGGTCATCTTCAGCAGCACGGCGAGCGGTCCGAGCCGCATCGTCAGGTGCGAGACGAACAGGCTGACGACGACCGCCACGGCCAGGGACAGCCCGATCACCGCCGGGTGCGGGACGAGCCCGACCAGCATCGGCGCCACGATGGTGACCGCCACGGAACCGGCGAGCAGCGGCAGCCCGTACTGGACCACGCGCACGCCGAAGGCCAGCACGGGACGCGGGGTCCAGTGCGCTTCGGTGGTGCTCGCGATCACCGTCGATCCCTTCCCTGCACAGACAAGGCCTGCGCGCGTGATCGGCACGATCGGCCACCGGGTTCACCGGTGGGGGGCGCTGTCCCCCGGACGGCCCAGCGCCCGCGTCGTCAGCGCGGCTGGACGTGCAGCGGCAGGCCGCCGTGCGGGCGCAGGGTGACGAGGGCGTCGACGTCCGGGCGGGTGGGCGCACCGTCGCGCCGCACCGGCTCGAACCGGACCCGTTGCAGGAGCGTCGCCAGCACGAGCACCGACTCCACCAGGGCAAAGTCGCGCCCGATGCACAGCCGCGGACCCACCCCGAAGGGCAGGTAGTCCGGCCGCGGCGCGGCGGCGCGGTCGGCGGCGAACCGGTCCGGGTCGAACGCCGCCGGGTCGGGCCACGCCTCGGCGCGCCGGTGCAGAAGCCACGGGCTGATGATCACGAGGCTTCCCGCCGGGACGTCGACGCCGGCCACCACGTCGGCCTCGACGGCGCGTCGGGTAAGCACCCAGGCGGGCGGGTAGAGCCGCAGGGCCTCGTCGACGACCCGCCGGGTGTAGCGCAGGGCCGGGACGTCGGACCAGCCCGGACGGCGCCCCTCCAGCACCTGCGTGAGCTCGGCGTGCAGGCGGTCCTGGACGGCGGGGTGCTCGGCGAGCAGCTGCAGGGTCCAGCCCAGCGAGGACGCCACGGTCTCGTGCCCGGCGATCACCAGGGTGACGATCTCGTCGCGTACCTCGCGGTCGGTGAGGCCGCCCTGCCCGTCCGCGTCCGGGTCGGCCGAGCGCAGCAGCAGGGCCAGCAGGTCGCTCGCCGCCGGCTCGATCCCGCGGGCCCGACGCGACCGGACGACGCGCGCACACGTCTCGTCCAGGGTGGCGACCGCCCGGTCCAGCCGGTGCTTGGAGGGCAGCGGGAGCCAGGCCGGCCGGGGGGCGCGGGCCCGGGCCACCACGACCTCGAGCGCCTCGCCGACCGCCGTGACGATCCGCGCGCCATCCGCCGCCAGGTCCGCGTCGAACAGGGTGCCGCCGACGACGTCCAGGGTGGCCCGCAGGCAGGCCGCGTCGACGTCCACGACCGCTCCGGGCGCGAGGTCGCGCCACTGCCCCAGCAGGTGCTGGGCCGCCCGCGCGGACTGGTCGGCGACGGCGTCCAGCGAGCCGTGGTGGAAGGCCGGCTGCGCGATCCGCCGGTGCCGGCGCCACTCCGGACCGTCCGCGGTCAGCAGGCCCGCACCGGTGACCGCGCCCAGCGCGCCGTACTGCACGGTCTGCTTGGAGTAGCCGCGCGCGTTCTCCACGAGCACCCGGCGGGCGCCGTCGGGGTCGTTGACGAGCAGCACCGGCGTGCGCGGCAACGGGAACGCCACCAGGTCGCCGTACCGGGCCACCACCCGCTCCAGGTAGCGCAGCGGGTCACGGCGGATCGCCAGCAGGTCGCGCAGCATGTCCCGCGGGAGCGGGCCGTCGACGTCCAGCGCGGTGTAGCGGGCGTTCGCGCGCGCGCTCAGAGGTACAGGCCCGTCTGGCCGTCGTCGACCCGGGACGCGGCGACGGCGTGCACGTCCCGCTCGCGCAGCAACGCGTAGGGCGCGCCCTGCAGCTCGACCTCGGACCGGTCCTCGGGGTCGAACAGCACCCGGTCCCCCACCTGCACCTGGCGCACGTGCTGCCCGACGGCCTTCACCTCGGCCCAGGACAGCCGCTTGCCGACCGCCGCCGTGGCCGGGATCACGATGCCCCCGCCGCTGCGCCGCTCCCCGCCGTCGCCGTCGGCCGAGACCAGCAACCGGTCGTGCAGCATCCGGATCGGCAGCCGGGAGGTGGGATCGGTGGGGCTCACGGGGTGCACGCTACCCGCGCGTCACCAGGACGACGAGCCCGCACCACCCTTGAACGGACCGACCACCCGCCCGGTCACCCAGCCCCCGTAGAAGCCGCCCTCCTGCGCCCGGACCGGCTCGTCGTCCACCGTGCACTCGTCCATCCGCGCCGGGTACAGCGCGAGGTAGCCGGCCAGGTGCTCGAAGGGAGGTGTGGGGTGCGGGTACGTCCAGGCCGCCCGCTCCGCGACCACCGGCTGCCCGTCCGGGCCGCCGTCGCTGCCGCCGACGACGTCCAGGTAGGACGCGATGCCCTTCCACTCGCAGAAGGACGAACCGGCGGCCGCACGCAGGGCGCCGGGGGCGACGTCGTCCAGCGGCAGGTAGTACGTGGGCGGGTGGCTGGTCTCCAGCAGCCGCAGGCTGCGTCGGGTGTCGATGACGACGGCACCGCCCAGCCGCACGACCACGTGCTCGGACGACGGCTCGGTGCGCGGCGGCCGGGGGTAGTCCCAGACCGACTCCTGGCCGGGCTGGGGCTCGACCGGGACGACGCCCCGCGGGGTACGCCGGGTCGTCGCCACGTCAGGACCGGCGGTGACGCAGCACGGCGAGCAGACCGACGACGGCGGCCACGGCAGCGGCCACGGCAGCGATCCGTTCCACCCGCAGCGAGCCGTCGGGGTTGGTCGTCGCCTCGCGCACGTCGGACTTCGCCTCCGCGACGGAACGCCGGGCGATCTCCTTGGGGGTCAGGCGGTGGGCGAGCTCGTCCACCGTGCCCTTGAGGTGGTCGCGGGTGGCCACGATCTCGGACTCGATGGCAGCGGGGTCTGTCTGGCTCACGGCGTCTCCCTGCTCTGGTCCGGCGGTGCTGGTGCGTGCTGCTTCGGCTCCGCACAACCTACCGGCCGCGGCCCTGCGGGGCAGCGGGAGATGATGAGATGGAGCACGACCCAGCACCGCAGTCCCGAACGAGAGGCGCACCGTGCCCCAGCTCACCGTCGGCCAGCCCGCCCCCGACTTCACCTTGACCGACCAGACCGGGCGCGAGGTCTCGTTGCACGACCTGCGCGGCCGCAAGGTCGTCGTGTTCTTCTACCCGGCGGCGATGACGCCGGGCTGCACCAAGGAGGCCTGTGACTTCCGGGACAGCCTGGCACCGCTGCAGGCCGCGGGCTACGAGGTGCTCGGCGTCAGCCCGGACAAGCCCGAGAAGCTCGCGAAGTTCGTCGAGAAGGAGTCGCTGACCTACCCGCTGCTGTCCGACCCGGACAAGGCGACGCTGACGGCCTGGGGCGCGTTCGGCGAGAAGAAGCTCTACGGCAAGACGGTGACCGGCGTGATCCGCTCGACCGTCGTCGTCGGCGAGGACGGGGACGTCGAGCTCGCCCGGTACAACATCAAGGCCACCGGGCACGTGGCGTCGCTGCGCAAGCAGCTGGGCGTGTGACCTTCTCGTAGGCTGTGGCCGCGAGCGGGAGTGGTGTAACTGGCAGCCACGCAGGATTTAGGTTCCTGTGCCTTCGGGCGTGAGGGTTCGAGTCCCTTCTCCCGCACGGAAGGGGGTCGCACCGATGTCGGACGACCTACGCACGACCTTCGACGCCGTCGCCACCCAGTACGCGGACGTGCGACCCGGCTACCCGGACGAGCTGTTCGACGCCCTCGTCGCGGCGACCGGGATCGGCCCGGACTCGGCGCTGCTGGAGATCGGTCCCGGCACCGGCCAGGCGACCGTGCCCCTGGCCGCCCGCGGGTTCGCCATCACGGCCGTCGAGCTCGGCGGCGCGATGGCCCGGCTGGCTCGCGAGCACCTCGCGCCGTACCCGCGGGTCCACGTGGTGCAGGGAGCCGTGGAGAGCACCGACCTGCCACTACAGGCGTTCGACGTGGTGTACGCCGCGACGTCCCTGCACTGGGTGCCCGAGGCCGTCCGCTGGCGACGGCCGCACGACCTGCTGCGTGCCGGCGGCCACCTCGCCGTGATCTACAGCGAGCACGTCGCTCACGAGTCCGGCGACGCGTTCTTCGCTGCGTCCCAGGACATCTACCGGCGGTCGACGGAACGACCGCACCCGCGCCGCCACGCCCACGGCGCCTCACCGGACGACGAGCCGCGACTGCCGTCGGTGGGCGAGCTGCAGCCGGAGCCGGCTGATCCCGACCTGTTCGAGCCGGTGGACTTCCTGGTGTACCCGGTCGTCGTGCGCTACTCCGCGCAGCGGTTCGCGGCGCTGGTCGACACGTTCTCCACGACCCGGGCGCTGCCCCCGACGGAGCGCGCCGAGCGGCTCGACGCCCTGCGGGTGCTGATCGACCGGGACTTCGGCGGCTCCGTCGACAAGCACTTCGCGATGACCTTGACGATCGCCCGTGCCCGCTAGCTCAGACGTCGACCAGGCCGACGTAGTTCTCCGCCAGGGAGGTCGCGTAGGCCGTGGACGTCGTCGCGTACCGCAGCTGGGACAGCGCGAGCTGCTCCTCGTACGGGTCGGCGCCGCCGAAGGTGTGCAGCATCGACGTCATCCACCAGGAGAAGTGCTGCGCCCGCCAGACCCGGCGCAGTGCGGTGCGGGAGTAGCCGTCCAGGAGCTCTCGCTCGCCCCGGCCGTACCAGGAGTCGAAGGCCTGGCCGAGCAGGTTCGCGTCGGCCATCGCCAGGTTCATGCCCTTGGCACCGGTCGGCGGGACGATGTGCACGGCGTCGCCGGCCAGGAACAGCCGCCGGTGCTGCATCGGCTCGACGACCAGGCTGCGCATGGGCGTGATGCCCTTCTCCAGCACCGGTCCCTCGGTGACCCGCACGGGGTCGCCGTCCAGCTCGAGCCGGGTGTGCAGCTCGGCCCACACCCGGTCGTCGGGCCACTGCGCCAGGTCCTCGTCCGGGGCGACCTGCAGGTAGAGCCGTGAGACCTGCGGCGATCGCAGGCTGTACAGGGCGAAGCCGCGATCGTGCCGGGCGTAGATCAGCTCGTGGACGGCCGGTGCGGCCTGGGCCAGGATCCCCAGCCAGGCGAACGGGTACGTCCGCTCGTAGGTGGTCAGCACCCCGTCCGGCACCGCGTCCTTGCTGACCCCGTGCGAACCGTCGCAGCCGACCACGAAGTCGGCCCGCAGCTCGTGCTGCGCACCCTCGACGCGGTAGCGCACCACCGGGTCGTCGCTGTCCACCCCGTCGACCGCGACGTCGGCGGCCTCGAACACGATCTGCCCGTCGTCCGCCAGCCGTTGCGCGATGAGGTCCTTCACCACCTCCTGCTGGCCGTACACGGTGATCCGCCGGCCGGTCAGCTCGGTCATCGCGATCCGGTGCCGCTCGCCGGCGAACTGCAGGTTGATCGCCTCGTGGGGCTGCCCCTCGCGGAGCAGTCGGGCCCCGATCCCGCTGTCTCGCAGCAGGTCCACGGTGCCCTGCTCGAGGACGCCGGCGCGGACCCGGTGCTCGACGTACTCCCGGTCCCGCACCTCCAGCACGACCGAGGTGACGCCGTGCAGGTGCAGCAGGTGGGACAGCATCAACCCCGCCGGGCCGGCCCCGACGATGGCGACCTGGGTGCGCTCCTGGGTGCGCACGTGACCTCCGGCCATGTCAGAAGGGGTACGGCGTGATCGCCGCCTGCAGGGTGAGCCACTGCGTCTCGGTGAACGCCTCGACGTTCGCGGCCGCCCCGCCGAAGCGCGAGCCCGTCCCGGACGCCCCGACCCCGCCGAACGGCGCGACCGCCTCGTCACCGACGGTCTGGTCGTTGATGTGCACGATGCCGCTCGGGATCCGCTCCGCCAGCTCGTACGCCTTCATCACGTCCCGGGTCAGGATGCCGAGCGAGAGCCCGTACTCGGTGCCGTTGGCGAGCGCGGCCGCGTGCTCTAGGTCGGCGAACCGCAGCACGGGGGCGACCGGTCCGAACACCTCCTGCGCGTACGCCGGGGTGTCGCCCGTGACGCCGTCGAGCACGGTGGGCCGGTAGAACAGCTCGTCGTACTCACCGCCGGCGAGCACCTTCGCGCCGGACTCGACGCTCGCGGTGACCAGCGAGTGCACCCGGTCGCGCTGCCCGGCGTCGATCAGCGGGCCGAGCGCGACCTGCTCGCGGAACGGGTCACCGACCGGGAGCGCCTGGGCGTGCTCGACCAGCCGTCCGACGTACTCGTCGGCCACCGACTCGTGCACCAGGTGGCGGCCGGTGGTCATGCAGATCTGCCCCTGGTGCATGAACGAGCCGAACGCGCCGGCGCTCACCGCGAGGTCGAGGTCGGCGTCGTCGAGCACCACGAGCGCGGAGTTGCCGCCGAGCTCCAGGTGCGCGCGCTTGAGCAGCCGACCGGCCGCCTCGCCGACCTTGCGCCCGGCCGCGGTCGAGCCCGTGAAGCTGATCACCCGCACCCCTGGGTGCTCGACCAGCGCCTGGCCGGCCTCGACCCCACCGGGCAGCACGTGCAGCAGGCCGGACGGCAGCCCGGCCTCCTCGAACGCGCGGGCGATCATCAGCCCGCCGGTGACCGACGTGCGCGGGTCCGGCTTGAGCACGACGGCGTTGCCGAGCGCCAAGGCCGGTGCGACGGAGCGGATCGAGAGGATCAGCGGGAAGTTGAACGGCGAGATGACGCCGACGACGCCGACCGGACGACGGCGCACCAGGCTGAGCCGGGGTTGGGCCGACGGGATGATCTCGCCGAGGGGGGCCGAGGTCAGCGCGGCCGCCTCGAAGCACTCCTGCGCGGCGACGTGCAGCTCGAGGTCCGCCTTCGGTGGGATGCCGCCGGTCTCCCGGACGATCCAGTCGCGCAGGTGGTCGGCCTGCTCCTCGAAGATCCGGCCGACAGCGCGCAGCACCGCCGCCCGCTCCTCGAAGTTCGTTGCGGCCCAGGCCGTCTGAGCGGCCGCTGCGCTGGCGACGGCGCGGTCCACGTCCGCGGCGTCGGCGCTGCCGGCCCGCGCCAGCTCGTCCCCGGTGGCAGGCTCGGTGACCGGTGCGTCCCCGCCGGACGACGTCGTCCAGCCGTCGCTGAACACCTTGCCGTGCCAGCCGGTCCCATCGAGCAGTGCCATCGGATCTCCGTTCGTATGACGAACACGTGTTCTCACCATGAACGTACGGTCGCCCCCGGGTCGCGTCAATGGCGCCCCGCGGCCCGTTGACGTGCGCGGATCGGCTCCGTATGTTCGTCATAGGAACGCCCGTGCGGAATGCGAACACACGGGAGCCGAGCGGGACGGACCGAATCGAGGGGTGACCATGGCGCGCATCATGAGCCTGCGCGACGCGGTCGCCGAGCTCGTCCGGGACGGCGACACGGTCGCCCTGGAGGGCTTCACCCACCTCATCCCGTTCGCGGCCGGGCACGAGATCATCCGGCAGGGACGGCGCGACCTGACCCTGGTCCGGATGACCCCGGACGTCGTGTACGACCAGCTCATCGGCGCCGGCTGCGCGGCCCGGCTGGTGTTCTCCTGGGGCGGCAACCCCGGCGTCGGCTCGCTGCACCGGTTCCGGGACGCCGTCGAGCACGGCTGGCCGGGACCGCTGGAGCTCGAGGAGCACAGCCACGCCGGGATGGCGAACCGCTACGTGGCCGGCGCGTCCGGGCTTCCGTTCGCGGTGCTGCGCGGCTACCGCGGCACCGACCTCGTCGAGCGGACCGCAACCATCGCGCCGATCACCTGCCCGTTCACCGGTGAGGAGCTGACCGCGGTCCCCGCGCTGCGCCCCGACGTCACGGTCGTGCACGCCCAGCGCGCCGACCGGCAGGGCAACGTGCAGCTCTGGGGCATCACCGGAGTGCAGAAGGAGGCCGTGCTCGCCGCGCACCGGTCCCTGGTGACGGTCGAGGAGCTCGTCGACGAGCTGACACCAGTGCCCGGGGACGTCGTCCTGCCGTCGTGGGTGGTGACCGCGGTGGCGCACGTCCCCGGCGGGGCGCACCCGTCGTACGCGCAGGGGTACTCGGTGCGGGACAACGAGGCCTACCGGCGCTGGGACGCGGTCAGCCGCGACCGGGACGCGTTCACCGCGTGGCTGGACGCCGACGTGCTGGCCGCCGGAGCCCCGGCATGAGCAGCGCCGAGACCACCACCGAGACCACCGCCGAGACCAGCGCCGAGTGGACCGCCGACGAGATGATGACGGTCGCCGCCGCCCGCCAGCTGCACGACGGCACGGCCTGCTTCGTCGGCATCGGACTGCCCAGCACCGCCGCCAACCTGGCCCGCGCGACGCACGCACCGGGCCTCGTGCTGGTCTACGAGTCCGGCTGCATCGGTGCCAAGCCGGACCGGTTGCCGCTGTCCATCGGCGACGGCGTCCTGGCCGACACCGCGGACGCCGTGGTGTCGGTCCCGGAGGTCTTCAACTACTGGCTCCAGCCCGGCCGGATCGACGTGGGCTTCCTCGGCGCTGCCCAGCTGGACCGGTTCGCCAACATCAACACGACCATGGTCGGCGGGACCTACGACGCCCCCGCCGTCCGGCTGCCCGGCGCGGGCGGAGCCCCCGAGATCGCCGCGTCGTGCCGGGAGGTCGTGGTCGTCGTCCGCCAGTCTCCACGCACGTTCGTGCGCGAGCTCGAGTTCGTCACCTCGGTGGGCTTCGGCTCCGGGCCGGGCGACCGCGAGCGGTGGGGCCTGCGCGGCGCCGGCCCCCGGGTCGTGATCACCGACCTCGGTGTTCTCGAACCGGACCCCAGCACCTGCGAGCTGACCCTGACCTCGCTGCACCCCGGCGCCACCGTCGAGCAGGCTCGGGCCGCGACCGGCTGGGACCTGCGGGTCGCCGCCGACGTCGCCAGCACCCGCCCACCCGACGCCGACGAGCTGCGCGTCCTGCGCGCGCTGAACGCCACGTTGCGGGCAGGATCGTGACCAGCACGGCCGACGAGGACGGGAGCAACCAGATGACCAGCCCGGACACCAGGGCCTACCGCCGCATCCCGGCCGACGAGCGGCCGCCGCTGCTGTTCCCGGGGTACGCCTCGACCGTGCAGCGCGCGCCCGCCCAGCCGCTGGAGTACCTGCCGCACATGCTGACCGAGCTCACCGGTCCCCTCCTGGGCGAGGGGCGCGTCGGCCCGCTCGACCACGACCTGACCCGCCAGCACGTCGGCGAGCCGCAGGGCCAGCGGATCGTCGTGCACGGCCGGGTTCTCGACGAGGACGGCCGGCCGGTGCCGCGCACCCTCGTGGAGGTGTGGCAGGCCAACGCGGGTGGGCGCTACCGGCACGTCACCGACACCTGGCCGTCGCCACTGGACCCGAACTTCACCGGCACCGGACGCGCCCTGACCGACGACCAGGGCCGCTACGAGTTCGTCACGATCAAGCCCGGCGCCTACCCGTGGCGCAACCACGACAACGCGTGGCGGCCGGCGCACATCCACTTCTCGCTGTTCGGGCGCGCCTTCACCCAGCGCCTGGTCACCCAGATGTACTTCCCGGACGACCCGTTGTTCTTCCAGGACCCGATCTTCAACTCGGTGCCGGATCCCGTTGCGCGGCAGCGGATGGTCAGCCGCTACGACCACGGCGCCACCCAGGAGCAGTGGGCGCTGGGCTTCGCGTTCGACATCGTGCTGCGCGGCCGCGAGCAGACCCCGTTCGAGGACGAGGACGACGATGAGTGAGCTGGCCGCTGGACGACCTGGTGGCACGACGCCGTCGCAGACCGTCGGCCCGTACCTGTCGATCGGGCTGACCTGGGACGACGGACCGTACGTCGTCCCCGAGGGCACCCCGGGGGCGTTCTGGATCCGCGGGCGGCTGTTCGACGGCACCGGCGCGCCCGTGCCGGACGGCATGATCGAGACGTGGCAGTGCGATCCGGACGGCCGCTTCGACCACCCGGACGACCCGCGCGGTGCCGCTCCGTCGTCCGTGCCGGGCTTTCGCGGCTTCGGCCGCAGCCGGACCGACGCCGAGGGTCGCTGGGCGGTGCTGACCGTCCGCCCGGGTCGGGTGCCGGACGGCACCGACGGGCGGCAGGCACCGCACCTGGACGTCTCGGTGTTCGCCCGTGGCCTGCTCGACCGGGTGGTGACCCGCCTCTACCTGCCCGACGAGAGCAACGCGAACGCACAGGACCGCGTGCTGAACGCCGTGCCCGCCGAGCGACGGCCTACGCTCGTCGCTGCAGCAGGTCCCGACGGCCTGGTGTTCGACATCCACCTCCGGGGGGACGATGAGACCGTCTTCTTCGCGATCTGACGGCGCCGGGCCACCACCGCCGCCACTGCTGGCCGGGCTCACGGCCGGCCCGGACGTCGACGCACTGCTCGACGACACCGCACTGCTGCGGGCGATGCTGGACGTCGAGTCCGCCCTCGCCGGTGCGCTGGCCGACTGCGGGCTGGCCCCGCGATCCGTCGCGGACGCGCTCGAGGAGGCGTGCGAGCGTCCCGACCGGCTCGACCTGTCCGGACTGGTGGAGGGCACGGCGTCCGCCGGCAACCCGGTGGTGCCGCTGGTGTCGGCGATCGGTACAGCCGTCCCACCGGACGCCCGCACCTGGGTGCACTACGGCGCCACCAGCCAGGACGTCCTGGACACCGCGCTGATGCTGCTGGTCTCCCGCTGCCACGCCACGCTCGACGCCGCCTTTCGCACCGCTGGGGACGCCGCCGCCTCGCTCGCGCTGACCCATCGGGACACGCTCGCCGTGGCACGCACTCTCGGACAGCAGGCCTCCCCCACCACCTTCGGACTGGTCGCCGCCGGGTGGCTGAGCCAGCTCGACACCGCGCGCGCCCGGTGGGCCCTGGTCGCAGGCGACCTGCCCGTCCAGCTGGGCGGTGCTGTCGGCACGCGAGCGGCATACGGCACGCAGGGCGAGGCCGTCGCCGCCGCGCTCGCCAGCCGGCTCGAGCTCACCACGCGGTCGCCCTGGCACACCGACCGCCAGCCGATCCTCGACGTGGCGGCTGCGCTCGGCGCGGCGGTGGTGGCGTGCGGGAAGGTCGCGACCGACGTCCTGCTGCTGGCCCAGACCGAGCTCGGTGAGGTCGCGGAGGCGAGTGGCGGCGGCTCATCAGCCATGCCGCACAAGCAGAACCCGGTGTCGGCGGTGCTGGTCAGCGCGGCCGCCCGACGCGGCCCGGCACTGGTCGGCTCGCTGTTCGGCTCGGCCGTGCACGAGCAGCAGCGGGCGACCGGCGCCTGGCACGCTGAGTGGGAACCCCTGCGGGACCTGCTGCGGCTCGCCCTCGGTGCCGCGCAGCGCACGGCCGACCTGCTGGAGGGGTTGCAGGTGTTCCCGGACCGGATGCGTGAGCACCTGCGCGGTGGCGGGGCCGTCGTCATGGCCGAGTCGGTCGCCACCCGGCTGCTGCCCTCCCTGGGTCGGGCCCAAGCCCAGTACCTGGTGGCCCAGGCCGCCCGCAGCAGGGACTTCGAAGCGGCCCTGCGGGCCGACCCGTACGTGCTCGACGCGTTGGGCGACAGCGGGATCAGCGACGCCCTGGATCCGAGGCAGTGGCTCGGCACGAGCGGCGAGCTGGTCGACGCCGCCGTGGCCCGGCACCAGCGACTGGGCGCCCCGTGAGCGCCCGCCTGCACGTGGTCCAGGACGGACGCGCCGACGGGCCGCCGCTGCTACTGGGCAGCTCGCTGGGCACCACGGGGGTGATGTGGCAGCCGCAGGTCGACCGGCTGGCGGAGGCCTGGCGCGTCGTCCGGTACGACCACCGCGGGCACGGCGGGTCCGACGTCCCGGCCGGCCCGTACTCGCTCGACGACCTCGGCGGCGACGTCCTCGCGCTGCTGGACCGACTCGAGATCGAGCGGACGTCGTACGTCGGGCTCTCGCTGGGCGGCATGGTCGGCATGTGGCTCGCGATGCATGCGCCGCAACGGATCGACCGGCTGGTGCTGGTCTGCACGTCGGCGCGGCTGGGGCCGGCGCAGGGCTGGCGCGACCGCGCCCACGCGGTGCTGGACGGCGGGATGGCGGCCGTCGCCGACCCCGTCGTCGCCCGCTGGTTCACCCCCGGCTTCGCCGCGGTGCAGCCGCACGTCGTCGCCGCCGCCCGCGCGGACCTGCTCGCCGTCCCGCCCGTCGGCTACGCCGGGTGCTGCGAGGCGATCGCCGCGATGGACCTGCTGGCCGACCTGCCCCGGATCAGCGCGCCGACGTTGGTGATCGCGGCGGCCGACGACCCGGCCACTCCGCCGGAGCACGCGCGTGCCATCGTGAGCGCCGTCCCGGGGGCCCGGCTGGCCCTCCTGGACGACGCCGCTCACCTGGCCAACCTCGAGCAGCCGGACGCCGTGACCCGGCTGGTGCTGGACCACCTCGGCGCCGACCAGAGCACCCAGTAGGGGGATCGACGTGGACGACGACGAGCGCCGCGAGGCCGGGACCGACGTCCGGCGAGCCGTCCTGGGTGACGCGCACGTCGACCGGGCCGCCGCCGGCGCCACGCCGTTCACCGAGCCGTTCCAGGACCTGATCACCCGCTACGCCTGGGGCGACGTGTGGTCCCGCCCCGGCCTGGACCGGCGGACCCGCAGCGCCATCACCGTCGCCATGCTGGCCACCCTGCAGCACGAGGACGAGCTGGCGATGCACTGCCGCGCCGCGCTGCGCAACGGCCTGACCCGCGACGAGCTGGCCGAGATCCTGCTGCAGGTGGCGGTGTACGCCGGCGTCCCGACGGCCAACCGCGCGTTCCGGGTGGCCGAGGAGGCGCTGCGCCCGGAGCCCGACGACCCGCCGGAGCCGACGTGACCGGCGACGCACCCGGCGACCTCGGGTCGGCCCGTTCCACCGACTTCGTGCAGTCCCTGGAGCGGGGCCTGTCCGTGATCCGGGCGTTCGACGCGGAGCACCCGGCGCTGACGCTCAGCGAGGTGGCCCGCGCCACCGACCTGACCCGTGCGGCCGCGCGGCGGTTCCTGCTGACCCTCGTCGACCTGGGCTACGTGCGCACCGACGGACGGCTGTTCTCGTTGCGCCCCAGGGTGTTGGAGCTCGGCTACGCCTTCCTGTCCAGCCAGACGCTGCCCGAGCTCGCCATGCCGCACATGGAGGTGCTGGTCTCCCAGGTGCACGAGTCCTGCTCGGTGTCGGTGCTGGACGGGGACGACGTCGTCTACGTCGCCCGGGTGCCCACCAAGCGGATCATGACCGTGGCCATCGCGGTCGGCACCCGGTTCCCGGCCTACGCGACGTCGATGGGCCGGGTCCTGCTGGCCGCGCAGCCCGAGACCTGGCTCGACCAGTACCTGACCGGCCTCACCATGCCCGCCCTGACCGCCCGGACGGTGACCGACGTGGACCGGCTGCGCACCGTGCTCGGGCGGGTCCGGTCGCAGGGCTACGCGCTGGTCGACCAGGAGCTCGAGGAGGGCCTGCGCTCACTGGCCGTGCCGGTGCGGGACGCGAACGGCGTGGTCGTCGCGGCCATGAACCTCTCGGCGCACGTGAGCCGAGGCAGCTCGGACGCCTTCCGGCGCGAGCTCCTCGGCCCCTTGCGGGAGGCGGCGCGCGGCGTCGAGCAGGACCTCGGCCGCACCTCTCGCTGACCCTCGCTGACCCCACGCCAACGTCCGAACGGATCGCACCGAGAGGTGCGATCCGTTCGGACGCTACGGGTTCAGCAGGTCACATCTTCGGCGGCATCAGCACCGAGTCGATGAGGTACACGGTCGCGTTGGCGGTCTTGACGCCACCGCAGATCACCTTGGCGCCGTCCGCACCGACGGTCAGGTTGTCGCCAGAGCCCTTGACCTCGACGTCCTGGCCCTCGACGGTCTTGTGGGTGCCGACGATCTGGTCGGGCGAGAGCTGCCCGGCGATGACGTGGTAGGTCAGGATGCTGCTGAGCGTCTTGCCGCCCTTCTCCTTCGCCAGCGTGTCGACGGTGCCGGCCGGCAGCTTCTTGAACGCGTCGTCGACCGGAGCGAAGACCGTGAACTCGCCGTTGTTCAGCGTGTTCACCAGGTCGACCGAGGGGTTGACCTTGCCGGAGACGGCCTGGGTCAGGGTCTTGAGCAGCGGGTTGTTGGAGGCCGCGGTGGCGACCGGGTCCTGGGACATGCCCTCGACGGAACCGGCACCGGACGGAACGGCCTTGGCGTACTCCGCGCAGCCGGCGCCGACCATCCCGGACGCCATGGCGTCGGACGTCGTGGGCGAGCTGGAGGAGGTGGTCGAGGAGGACGAGGACGCCGAGGAGCCGGCGTCGGTGTCACTGCTGCCGCAGGCGGTGGCTGCGAGGGCCACACCGGCGACGGCGATGGTGAGTGCGAGACGGGGCTTCATGATGAGCGTTCTCCTTCTTCGGCTTCGCGACGGTGTGTCCGTCACATCTGTACTTCGCACCTGAGGGCCAAGCGGTTTGGTCTGGAGCGAGATTTCTTTTCTGGCACAGCGCATTTGCGCTCTGCCGTGCTCAACCGGGCTCAGGACACCGTGACGTTCTTGGAGTCCAGGCCGGTCGAGCCGTCCGGCCGGATGCCGTGCTTGGACTCGACCTGCTCGTTGCCGTCGGCGTCGACCAGGCGGCACTCGAGGGTGTGGCTGCCGGGCTCGGCATCCCACTCGTAGACCCACTGCACCCAGGTGTTCTTGCTGGGCGCGCCAGCGAGCCGGGCGTCCTGCCAGGATCCGCGGTCCACCCGGACCTGCACCTTGGCGACCCCGACGGCCTGCGCCCAGGCGACCCCGGCGATCGCGTTCTTGCCGGCCTTCAGCTGGGCGAAGCCCTTCGGCACGTCGATGCGCGACGAGAACTTGATCGGCGCCTTGGCGGAGTAGCCGCGCGGCGTCCAGTACGCCTCGTCGTCGGCGAACCGGGTCACCTTCAGGTCGGTGACCCACTTGGTGGCCGACACGTAGCCGTACAGCCCGGGCACGACCATCCGCACCGGGAAGCCGTGCTGGACGGGGAGCGGCTCGCCGTTCATCGCGACGGCGAGCAGCGCGTCGCGGTTCTTGGTCAGGTTCTCCAGCGGCGTCGAGATGGTCATGCCGTCCTGCGAGGTCGACAGCACCATGTCCGCGCCGGGGTCGACCTCGAGGTCGGCCAGCAGGTCCTTGACCGGGTAGCCCAGCCAGACGGCGTTGCCGAGCAGCTTGCCGCCCACCTCGTTCGACACGCAGGTGAGCGTGATCAGCCGCTCCACCAGCGGCTTGGCCACCAGGGTCCGGTAGTCGATGGTCAGCTCCTTGCCGACCTTGCCGTGCACCTTCAGCGACCACTCCTCGGTGGTGATCTGCGGCAGGCGCAGGGCGGTGTCGACCCGGTAGAACGTCGCCGGGTCCGTCTGCCACGGGGTGATCCCCTTGATCGGCAGCTGGACGTCCTTCGGCACGGTGACGGGCTCGGCCGCCTTGGGCAGCCGGACCTTGGCCCGCGAGTCCTCGACGCTGCCGAGGCTGGACTCCAGCACGTGCCCGGCCCCGCCGGCCACCACGGCCGCGGCGCCCGCCGCCCCGGCGCTGCCGAGGAACGTGCGCCGGCTCCACCCGGCCGCGGAGCCGTCGTCCGAGGTGGTCGGGGTGGCGCGCTCGATCAGCCAGCGCAGCGTCCACAGCCCGGCCGCCGTGCCGATCACGGTGGGGACCACGTCCAGCGGGGACGCCGAGGGTCGGGTCATGATCGCGCCCACGGCCACCAGACCGAGCAGCAGCACCAGGCCCAGGCCGACCACCAGGCGTCGCCCGGCGGCGATACCGGCGGCGAGCGCCAGCACGACCAGCACGAGGCCGATGGACCCGAGCAGGACGAGCTTGTCGTTCTCGCCGAAGGTCCGGACGGCGAAGTCCTTGAGCGGGCCGGGCGTGCGGTCCACGAAGGCGTCACCGACGGAGATCACGGGGCTGGGCTGGCCCCCGGCCAGCCCGGTCACGGTGAGCACCGCCGCCAGCAGCTCGGCGAGCCCGACGGTCACCGCGCCGGCGACCAGGCCGGACAGCGCGGCAGCCCACCAGCGGGGGTGGGTTCGCTCGGCGGCTGGTGCGGGCGGCGCGGTCTGGGTCGCAGTCATACCGGGGGTTCGGCGCCGACGTCCCCCCGGCTTGCTCCCGAGTCCAACCCGACCCCGCAGATGTCCCGCTTTCCGGTGTCAAAGGGTCGGTTTGAGCCCGGAAAGCGGGACATCTGCGGGGGTGGTGGGGGCCTCGTCGCGGGAGGACGACGAGGCCCCCACCGCTGTCTACGGAGCCGGACGCCGGATGGTTTGGTCCCAGCGCGGGTTCGACACCAGCGCTGGCCTCAGCGGGCGGGCACCGGCTGCGGCGGGGGTGGCCCGACGTACCGCGCGGACGGCCGGATGATCTTGGGGTCGCGGGCCTGCTCGAGCACGTTCGCGGACCAGCCGATCACCCGGGCCACGGCGAACGTCGGGGTGAACAGCTCGCGCGGCAGCCCGCACAGCGACATCACGACCCCGGCGTAGAACTCGACGTTGGTGTGCAGCTCGCGGCCCGGCTTGAGCTCGGCCAGGATCTGCACCACGCGACGTTCGACCTGCTCGGCCAGCTCGACGAGCTCGGACGCCGCGGGGTCCCCCTCGCTGAGCCGCTCGGCGACGCCCCGCAGCAGCCGCGAACGCGGGTCCTCGGTGCGGTAGACGGCGTGGCCGAAGCCCATGATCCGGTCCCCGGAGAGCACCCGCTGGCGGACCCAGGGGTCGATCCGCTCGACGGTGCCGATGTCGTCCAGCGTGTCCAGGGCGCGGCTGGGCGCGCCGCCGTGCAGCGGCCCGGACAGTGCGCCGATCGCGCCGACCAGGCAGGCCGCGACGTCCGCGCCGGTGCTGGCGATCACCCGGGCCGTGAACGTCGAGGCGTTGAAGCCGTGGTCGACGGTCAGCACGAGGTACTGCTCGACGGCGCGGGCCTGCTCGGGTGTCGGCTCGGCGCCGGTGAGCATGGTCAGGTACGCCGCGGCGTGGCCCAGGTCGTCCCGGGGCTCGAGCGGGACGAGCCCGGCGCGCAACCGGTGCAGCCCGGCCAGCACGGTCGGCACGGCGGCGGCCAGCCCGATGGCGTCGCGGCGGCGGGTGTCGTCGTCCAGGTCGTAGACCGGTCGCAGGCCGCGGGCGCTGCCGAGCAGCGACAGGACGGTGCGCAGCCCGTCCAGCGGCGAGCCGCCACCGGCGGCGATGACCGGCAGCGCCTCCGCAACCTCGGGCGGCAGGTGCCGGGCGGCCGCAACGTCAGCGCCGAACGCCGCCCGCTCGGCGTCGTCCGGCAGCCAGCCGAACAGCCCGAGGAACCACACGTCCTCCAGCCCGCGGCGCTCGGCCAGCTCGACGGCCGAGTACTGCCGGTAGTGGAAGAACCCCTCGTCCCCGCGGACGTCGCCCAGCTCGGTCTCGGTGACCACCACCCCCTTCAGTCCTCGGGGCACCTCGATCAGGTCGTTCTGTGTCGTCGTCGTCATGCCCGCAGCGTGCGACTGTCCACCTATCGCTGTCAACGTTGATACAGTCAATGTATGACGCTTCGACCGCCGACCCGGCTGACCACCCAGGAGGTCGCCGACCTGCTCGGCGTCCGGCTCGAGACGGTGTACGCGTACGTGAGCCGCGGCCGGCTCACCAGCGACCGGTCAGCCGGCGGCCGGGGCAGCACGTTCGACCGGGACGAGGTCGAGGCGCTGGCCCAGGGCGACCCGCGACGGCGCACCGCCACCCCGGCCCGCACCTGGCAGGGCCCGGTGGTGGACACCGACATCACCCTGATCGAGGAGGGCCGGCTCTACCTGCGGGGCGTGGACGCCGCCGAGCTGGCCGCCAGCGTCGGCTTCGAGCCGGCGGCCCGCTGGCTGTGGACCGGCGACTGCGGTCCGACCCGCTTCGCGGCCCCCGCCGAGCCGCTGGCCGCAGCCCGGGCCGCGGCGGCCAGCCTCCCGCCGTCCGCCGACCTGATGGGCCGGCTCCGGGTCGCCGTCAGCGCAGCCGGCGCCGTCGACCTCCTGCGGTACGACGTCCGCGAGCGGGCCGTGGTGCCCATGGCGCAGGGCCTGGTGGCGACGATGGTCGAGGCGCTCCCCCTGCTCGGCGCGGCGCCGGCACCCGATGCCGCGCTGGCCCGGCGCCTCTGGGCCCGCCTGTCCGAGCGAACCCCGACCGACCGGCTGCTCGGCTGCCTGGACGCCGCCCTGGTGCTGATGCTGGACCACGACCTGGCGGTCTCCACCGTCGCGGCCCGGACGGCGGCCTCGGTCCGGGCGCACCCGTACGCCGTGGTCGCCACCGGGCTGGCCGCCATGGAAGGTCCGCTGCACGGCGCGGCCAGCACCCTGGCCCGCGACCTGCTCACCGATGCGGCCGAGCGCGACCCGCAGCTCGTCGTCGCCGACCACCTGCGCACGGGCCGCCACCTGCCCGGCTTCGGCCACCCGCTCTACCCCGACGGCGACCCACGGGCCGCGGCCTTGCTCGCCCTGCTGGCGGACGAGCCGGCCGCGGCGGACGTCGTCGAGCTGGTGGAGCGGCTGGCCGACGCGGCCGACCAGCGGCCCAACGTCGACCTGGCACTGGCGGCCCTCGGGGCGGCGTCCGGCATGGTGCGGGACGGCGGTGAGGTGGTGTTCTGCGTCGCGCGCTCCGTCGGCTGGATCGCGCACGCGCTGGAGGAGTACGACGAGACGCCGCTGCGCTTCCGGGGCAGCGGCCGCTACCGGGGGCCGCGGCCGCCGCAGCCGGTCCCCACGCCCCTGACCTGAGTCGAACCCGACGCGATCGTGGCAACCTCGCATCGCCGGTGATGCGAGGTTGCCACGATCCGGCGCACCTGGCTGCTACTCCAGGCAGATCCCGCGGTCGATCGTCGCGTGCTGCCCCTGCGTCACGCTGTTCACGATGGCCCGGTCCACGATCGTCAGCCGCACGACGTACCCGCACGGGGCGAGCATCGGGTCCGTCAGGTCGATCGTGAAGTCGGTGCCGGACAACGGCGTCTGGGACGACGTCGG
The DNA here is from genome assembly GCF_039541115.1 of Angustibacter luteus. Classification (NCBI taxonomy): domain Bacteria; kingdom Bacillati; phylum Actinomycetota; class Actinomycetes; order Kineosporiales; family Kineosporiaceae; genus Angustibacter; species Angustibacter luteus. Next base: position 307,573 of record NZ_BAABFP010000007.1, on the reverse strand, counting down.
GAGCATCGGCAGGTTGCCGGGCAGGTGCAGCGGCGGCTGCGGCGGGTTGCCGCCAGGGCCGCCGAGCAGCGAGAGCGACCAGCTCGAGAAGTGCAGGTCCCGCGCCACGAACCGGGCGTTCAGCTCGGCCTTGGGCACCTTGCAGGCCCCCGCGGTGTCGAGCCACAGGTCACCGGCGTTGACGGTGTCCAGCGCGTCGACCTCGTTGCGCACCAGGTTGTCCAGCTGCACCCGCGCGGTGTCGACGGTGTTGCCGGCGACGTCCAGCTCGAGCGTGTAGTCCCACTGGTCGTTGCCGCCCGGGGTGTGCACGCCGAGGAAGCCCTCGGTGTTGCTCGTCCACGTCGGCCAGGGCGCCCACCCGGTGCCCGGCGTCGGCGTCACCGTGCCGGGGTTGCCGTTGCTGTCCACGACACCGAACGCGGTGTCCAGGTAGTGGAAGCCGCCGCCGCCGAGGTTGGTCGCCTTGATCCGGTACTGGTGCCCGGCGAGCGTCGGGTCGTTCGGCCCCTGCAGGGTCACCTGGCCCGCGAACGGGCACAGCGGCGGGTTCAGCGGCACCGTCGACGTGCCCAGCGTGGCGCCCGGGTCGGTCAGCCCGGTGATCAGGTTGACCTTGTTCGCGGCCACGCCGCCGACGATGGTGAAGTGCGCGGTGCCGTCGTACGTCGGGCCGGGCTCGACCTGCACGTGCCGGTCGATCCGGTTGCCCCAGGTGGGGAGCTTGTCCGGATCGGTGGTGGACGGCGGGCTCCCCCAGGACAGCACGGCGCGCACCCGGTTGATCCGCGGCTTGTCGCACGGACGGCGCAGCGCACCCAGGTCGATCGGCTGGATGGCGGCGTAGCACAGGCCTCCGTCGGGCAGGTCGTAGTCGTGCACGACGACCTCGACGGTGCCGAGGTAGGTGTACCGGCAGTCGTCGTCCCAGTCCGCCCAGAACGCGACGTACTCCTTGCTGCCCGCGGTGCACGGGCCCCCGGAGTAGCCGCTGTTCTTCTTGACGTTGAACGTCGCCACCAGCGACGAGATCCCCTCGTCGAGACCGAGGCACTCGAGCTCCTCGAAGTCGACGTCGCCCTTGGTGTCCTCGAGCTGCTTCAGGATCTCGCTGAGGTTCAGCTTCGAGGCCTGGGCGACCAGGGCGGAGCTGGCCAGCGCCTGGCCGCCGACCCCGGCGGTGTCGCTGAGCGCCATCAGCTGCGGGAACGCGAACCGGTGCGCCGGCACGTCGTCCTGGCGGTAGCGCGTGGTGAGCTCGGCCAGGTCCATCAGCGGGCCCGGGTCGGGGTCCGGGTGCGGGATCGGCGTCTGCTCGATCACCTTGGCGGGCAACGTGTCCAGCACCTTGGACGGGATGTACTGGATGATGTCGCCGAAGAAGAACCGGCGCGGCGCGATCTGCACGTGGCACTCGTGGACGTCGCCCCAGACCGGCGGGAAGTCCGGGTCACCGGGCGTCGGCGGCAGGTTCCAGGACAGGATGACCCGCACCCGTGGCAGCACCGGGGTGCCGCACCAGCGGCGGTGGGGCGTGTGCTTGACACTGGCGACGTAGCTGATCGGGTGCAGCGGGTCACCCGGACAGTCCCGGCCGGCCGCGAAGTCGTGCACCTTGATGGCGGCGGGACCGGCGTCCTCCCAGCCGCTGCCGTAGTCGACGTAGAACCGCAGGTGCTCGAAGGAGCCGCTGGTGCACGGTCCGCCGGAGTAGCCGAACGTCTGCTTGACGTTGATGGTCGCCTCGATGCGGTCCCGCGTCGGGCTGTACGAGACGCACTGGACCTCCTCGTACGCCGTGTTGCCCTGCATCGGCTCGACGACCTCGAACGGCAGGTCCGGGAACGTGCCGAAGTGGTTCGGGTTGGCCGTGATCAGCTGCCGGAACTGCCACCGCGAGGCGGTGAGCACCACGTCGCCCGAGTCGTCGGGTCGTCCAGAGTTCTCAGTCATGGTGATTCCCCCCAGGTCGCCGCCCGGAGTAGGCGGCATCCCCTAGGAAGAGCGCGCGGACGAGCCGCTGGATACGTCCCCGGTCAGGTGATGGTGACGCTGACGGTGTGCCAGCCCGTGGCGCCGTTCGGGGCCGGGGTGGCCTCGTCGCCGGTCTGGACGTCGTCCTGGGCGTCCGTGGCCCGCACCTGCAGGGTGTGCTTGCCGGGGCTGGCGTCCCACTCGTAGACCCACTGCTTCCAGGTGTCCGCGGTGCCACCGTCGCCCAGCCGGGCCGGTGCCCAGGCGCCCTCGTCGACCCGCACCTCGACCCGCTCGATCCCACGGTGCTGCGCCCAGGCGACCCCGGCCACCGCGACCTTGCCGGCCTTCGCCTTGCCGCGTGGGACGTCGATCCGCGACCCGGTCTTGATCGGGCCCAAGGCGCTCCAGCCGCGCGGCGTCCAGTAGCCCTCGGCCTGGTCGAACCGGGTGACCTCCAGGTCGACGACCCACTTGGTCGCGGACACGTACCCGTACAGCCCCGGCACCACCATGCGCACCGGGAAGCCGTGCTCGACCGGCAACGGCTCGCCGCCCATGGCCACGGCCAGCAGTGCGTCCCGGTGGTCGTCCGTGAGCGCCTCCAGCGGGGTGCCCGCGGTGAAGCCGTCGATGCTGGTGGACAGCACCATGTCGGCGTCCTGGGTCGGCTGGGCGCGGGCCAGCAGCTCCCGGATCGGGTGGCCGAGCCAGACCTGGTTGCCGATCAGGTCGCCGCCCACCTCGTTGGACACGCAGGTCAGCGTGGTCTGGCGCTCGATCATCGGCAGCGCGAGCAGGTCCGCGAACGTCATCCGGATCTCGTGCTCCACCATGCCGTGCACGCGCAGGTGCCAGTCCTGGGTGGACAGCTGGGGCACCGAGAGCGCGGTGTCGATCCGGTAGAAGTCCTCGGGCGGGGTGACCATAGGGCTCAGTCCGGGCACGTCGAGACCGGCCAGCTGGGCCGGGGTGGGGGTGGCGCCGGTCGGCGCCGGGAGCGCGAGGGCCGCCCGGCTGGCCTGGACGGCGCGACTGGCGTGCGCGATCACCTGGGCGCCCACCCCGGCCAGCACGGCGAACGCGCCGCCGCCGGCCAGCGCCCGCAGGAAGGAGCGCCGGGCCAGGTCGCCGTCGATGCGCGTGCTGGGGGTGTCGGCGGGATCGTCGGCTCGGGCCAGGTCGCTCCGCGCCCAGCGGTCGAGCAGCTTGCTGAGGGCGAACAGTCCGACCACGGTGCCGATCACGAGCGGGAACAGGTCGGTGCCGGACGACTTCGGTCGGCTGAGCACGGCGAACCCGGCGACGGCGGCCATCGCCACCACGACCAGCAGGCCGGCCACCCGGTGCCGGGCGGCGACGATCCCGGCCACCGCCGCGACCACCACCACGACCGCGGCGATGCCCGTGAGTAGCGCCTGCTTGTCGTGCGTGCCGAACGTCGAGACCGCGAGGTTCTTGAGCCACAGCGGGGTGCGGTCGATGAACGCCTGGCCGAGGGCCACGACCGGGGACGGCGTGCCCTGGCTGTGCCCGGACCGCACCAGCAGGGCCGCGAGCAGCTCCGCGACCGAGACCGTGAGCGCGCCCGCGACGATGCCGGCCAGCGCCGGCCACCAGATGGTCGGCCGTCCCGTCGGCTGTGTCGCCGGTCGCGCCGTCGTCGTGGCCGTCCCGCTCGAGCTGTCGTTCACCCTTCAAGCATCACACGAGCCGACGTGGCCTGCCCTGCCGTCGGGATTACGACTTGCTGACGTCGGCGACGAGCAGGTCGACCAGGCGCGGCGCGATCGCCCGCAGGGCCCGTCCGCGGTGGCTGATCGCGTTCTTCTCCGCGTTGGCGTACTCGGCGAGGGTGCGACCGTCGTCCATCACCAGGATCGGGTCGTAGCCAAAGCCGTTGTCCCCGTGCGGTTCGCGGCCGAGCGTGCCGCGCACGTGGCCGTGCTCGACGTGCTCGAGGCCGTCCGGACCGACCAGTGCCGCGGCGCAGACGAAACCGGCCGCGCGGTGCTCGTCGAGCACGTCGTGCAGCTGCTCCAGCAGCAGGTCGACGTTGGCGCGGTCCTGCGCGGCTCGATCCGGTGCGGCGCGGTCGGCGCCGCCGGCCCGCTTGCCGGACCAGCGGGCCGAGAAGATGCCCGGCGCGCCCCCGAGGATGTCGACGGCCAGGCCGGAGTCGTCGGCCAGCGCCGGCAGCCCGGTCGCCGCACTCACCGCGTGCGCCTTGATCAGCGCGTTCGCCGCGAACGAGTCGCCGTTCTCCACCGGCTCCTCGAGCCCCGGGACGTCCCCGGCCCCGATGACCGCACGGTCCAGGTCGACGTCCATGCCCCGGTCGCGGACGACGTCCGCGATGATCTCGCGCAGCTCGACGACCTTGTGCGGGTTGTGCGTGGCCAGCACCAGGCGCGCGCCGTCCGGCACGCTCACGTGCCGGCCGCCAGCGCCGCGCGCTGCAGCTCGGTGAGCTCGGTGCACCCCACGGCGGCCAGGTCGAGCAGGCCGTCCAGCAGTGCGCGGTCGAAGGCCTCGCCCTCGGCGGTGCCCTGCACCTCGACGTAGCGGCCGTCCCCGGTCATCACGACGTTCATGTCCGTCCCCGCGGTGACGTCCTCCTCGTAGCAGAGGTCGAGCAGCGGCCGACCGCCCACGATGCCGACGCTGACCGCGGCGACGGAGCCGGACAGCGGCTGCGCGTTGGCGGCGACCAGGCCCTGGGACCGCGCGTTCTCGATGGCGTCGGCCAGCGCCACGTAGGCACCGGTGATCGCGGCCGTGCGCGTCCCGCCGTCCGCCTGGAGCACGTCGCAGTCCAGCACGATCGTGTTCTCTCCCAACGCCTTCGTGTCGATCACCGCGCGCAGGCTGCGGCCGACCAGGCGGCTGATCTCATGGGTGCGGCCACCGATCCGGCCCTTGACGGACTCGCGGTCGCTGCGGGTGTTCGTGGCGCGCGGCAGCATCGCGTACTCCGCGGTCACCCAGCCCTGGCCGCTGCCCTTGCGCCAGCGCGGCACGCCGGCCGTGAACGACGCGGCGCACAGCACGCGGGTCTTGCCGAACTCGACCAGCACGCTGCCCTCGGCGTGGTCCAGCCAGCCGCGGGTGATCGTGACCGGGCGGAGCTGGTCGGGGGTGCGGCCGTCGACGCGCGCGGCCGAGTCCTGCGTCTCGGGAGCCATGCGGTCCAGGCTAGACGGCGCCACCGACGACGTAGGTGGCGCCCGGCGTCGCGACCTCGAGCGGACCGTCCCAGACCTCACGGGCCTGGGCCAGGCAGACCTGCGGGTCGTTCCACGGCGGCAGGTGGGTGAGCACCAGCCGACCCACGCCCCCGGCGTCCAGCGCGGCCTGGGCGGCCCGGCGTCCGGACAGGTGGATGCCCTCGACCTCGTCCCGGCCGTCCACGAAGGCCGCGTCGGCCAGCACGAGGTCGGCGCTGTGGCACAACGGCTTCAGCGCGTCGCAGGCATCGGTGTCACCGGTGTAGGCGAGCACCGACCCGTCGTGCTCGATGCGCATCCCGTAGGCCTCGACCGGGTGGTTGACCAGCAGCGGCGTCACGGCCAGCGGGCCGATCCGCACCGGCTCGCCATCCGACCAGGCCTGCACGTCCAGCTCGGCCGACATCCCGGGATCAGTCGGCAGGTCGTAGGCGCCGGCCAGCCGCGCCGCCGTGCCCGACGGCCCCCAGACCGGGATGCGCGGGCGCGGCTGCACCCCGACCGGCGAGTGCCTGAGCATCACGTACAGCCCGCACAGGTCCAGGCAGTGGTCGGCGTGCAGGTGGCTGAGCAGCACCGCGTCCACGGACATCGGGTCGACGTACTGCTGCAACGACCCCAGCGCCCCGCTGCCCAGGTCCAGCAGCACCCGCCAGGTGCGGGGGGCGCCGTCCGGACCGACGCCGTCGGCCTCCAACAGGTAGCAGGACGCCGCGGAGCTCGGCCCCGGCACCGACCCCGAGCAGCCGACCACGGTCAGCCTCATCGGGCGTCCCCCACCAGCTGGGCCGGCGAGACCTCGGGACCCAGGAAGCGTCGTCCGAGCTCGGCGAACGCCTTGGGGTCCCCGGTGGTCTCGAACCGGTGCTGCGGTGCGGGCAGGCCGTCCGGGCGGACCAGGTCGTGCTCGACGAGCTGGCGGTAGACGTCCTTCGCCGTCTCCTCCGCGCTGCTCACCAGGGTCACCAGGTCGCCGACGACGTAGGAGATGACGCCCGTCAGCAGCGGGTAGTGCGTGCAGCCGAGGATCAGCGTGTCCACGCCGGCGGCCACTACCGGGTCGAGGTACTCGTGCGCGGCGGCGAGCAGCTCGGGCCCGCTGGTCACGCCGTCCTCGACGAAGTCCACGAAGCGCGGGCAGGCCTGGGTGGTGACCCGCAGGTGCGGTGCCGCCGCGAAGGCGTCCTCGTACGCGCCCGAGGTCTTCGTGGCCTGGGTGCAGATGACCCCGACGTGGCGGTTCCGGGTGGCCGCCGCCGCCCGCCGCACGGCCGGCCGGATGACCTCGACGACCGGGACGCCGTACCGCTCCCGGGCGTCGCCGAGGACGGCCGCGCTCGCACTGTTGCAGGCGATGACCAGCAGCTTCACGCCCTGGTCGACGAGCTGGTCCAGGCACTCGATGGCGTACTCGCGCACCTGGGCGATCGGCCGCGGACCGTAGGGCTGACGGGCCGTGTCGCCCATGTAGAGGACCGGCTCGTGCGGCAGCTGGTCGAGGACGGCGCGCGCGACCGTGAGGCCGCCGTAGCCGGAGTCGAAGATGCCGATGGGAGCGTCTGCCACGGTGACGAGCCTACGGTTCGGCTCGGCCCGACGTGCCGCACCGCACCGTGAGCCTCACCACGCCGCGCCCGCCCCACCACCCGATCGTGGCAACGTCGCACCACCGGCGATGCGACGTTGCCACGATCGGGTTCCGTGCCCGGGCCTGTGGATGAACCAGGGAGGGTCGGCCGGCAAACCGGCAGGCTTGGGCGGTGCCTTCACCGAGCCTGCTGGACGACCTGGTCGAGCAGCAGCACGGCGTGGTGTCGCACGCTCAGGCGGTCGGAGCCGGTCTCGGTCGGGGCTGGATCGGCCACCAGCTGCGCAGTGCCCGCTGGCGCCGGGTGTTCCCCGGCGTGTATGTCACGCACACCGGACCGGTCACCTTTCGGAGCCGGGTCTGGGCCGGCCTGCTGCACGCCGGGACGCCAGCCGTGGCGAGCCACCGCACGGCGGCCTACCTGCAGGGCCTCGTGGACGACGAACCCGAGCTCGTCGAGGTGTGCGTCTTCGCACCGCACCGGACCACCCGGCAGGACGGGCTGCGCATCCGGCGGCGCCGTCGGTTCGCGAGCATCGCCAGCGCCGCGGGCTCGATACCGGTGACGACGGTTGAGGACACCGTGCTCGACCTGACCGAGCTGGTCGGCAGGCCGGACGCCGTCGTCGGCTGGTTGACCCGAGCCTGCCAACGTCGTCTGACCACTCCGGCCCGCCTGGGCGCTGCGGCAGCCCGGCGGTCCCGCCTGCGCCACCGCCAGCTCGTGCGCGAGGTGCTCGACGACGTCCGGGCGGGGGTGGCCTCGGCTCTCGAGCGACGCTACGTCCGCGACGTCGAACGGGCGCACGGCCTGCCGCCGAGCGAGCGGAACAGCCGGCAGGTGGTGCGGGGCGTCAACCGCTACGCGGACGTGCGGTATCGCCGGTGGCGGACGCGGGTCGAGCTGGAGGGGCTGGCCTACCACCCCGCCGACGGCAGCCACCGCGACCACGGGCGCGACAACGCCGCGACGCTGCACGGCGATGCCACCTTGCGGTACGGCTGGCCGGCCGTCGCCGGTGCCAGCTGCTCGACCGCGCTGGAGGTCGCCGCGGTGCTCCGCCGCCGGGGCTGGACGGGACGGCTCAGGCCGTGCTCGTCGACGTGCCTCGTCAGGGCCGCGCAACCGGCGTGATCGTGGCACCCTCGCATCACCCGCGATGCGCGGTTGCCACGATCGGGTAGGGGACGGGCGCGGGGTGGGGGTCAGTCGTGCGGCAGGGGTTCGAGCAGGGCCTCGACCAGGCTCTCCTGCAGCCAGGTGAGGAAGTCGTAGACCGCGAGCACCCAGGCGAGCCCGCTGGACGGCGGCACGTCACCATCACCGTCACCGTCCCCGTCCTGCGCCGGCACGCCTTGCGCCTCGGCAGCCAGCTCGGCGGCGGCGAGCGCCTCGAGCCGTTCGTGGTCCTCGTCGACCTCCAGGCCCATCCGCGAGGCCAGCACCAGCCGGACGTCGGTCAGCGCCACCACCCAGGCCTGCGCCTCGTCCTCGTCCAGCACCAGGGTGGCTCCGTCGCGGCCGAGGCTGCGGCGCGCGACCTCCAGCCCGGTCCGCTTGCGCTCGCGCAGCCCGGCCTCGGTGTAGCGGCGGAACTCGGCGGAGGCGTCCGGGTCGTCGCGGTGGGCGTCCGGCAGCAACCGCGCCACGGCGGGGTCGCCGGGCAGGTCGACGGCAGTGCCGATGCCGACCAGGACCGCCAGCGGGTCGTCGTCCGCGGAGGTCTCGTCGTCCAGCATCTCGTGCACCTCGACGAACAGGTGCGCGAGCAGCCCGCGCTCACCGTCGTCCAGCCGCGCCCGGATGCCCCGCCTGGACCGTTTGAAGCCTCGTGCCACTAGTCGTCCTTCTGCATGGTCGCCCACAGCCCGTACCCCTGCAGCGCCTCGACGTGCCGCTCCATGCCCTCGCGGTCCCCGTGCGCCACGGCGGCCCGGCCCTTCTGGTGCACGTCCAGCATCAGCGACTCGGCCTTGGCCCTGCTGTAGCCGAAGTAGGACTGGAAGACGTACGTCACGTAGGACATCAGGTTGACCGGGTCGTTCCAGACGAGGGTGACCCACGGGCTCGCGACATCGACCTCCTCGGCCGACCGCGGCTCGTCCAGCTCGACCGGCGACGTGACCACCCGTCCACTGTAGGCACCCCGGGGCGGTCCGGTCGCCCGCGCGGGCTCACGCCCTGCCCGTCTACGCTCGGTCGGGTGAACCGGCCCAGCACGGCACTGCTCACGGACCACTACGAGCTGACCATGCTCCAGGCCGCGCTGCGCGGCGGGACGGCCGGCCGCCGGTGCGTGTTCGAGGTGTTCGCCCGGCGGCTGCCGCCCGGCCGCCGGTACGGCGTGGTGGCCGGCACCGGTCGGCTGCTGGACGCGCTGGAGGCCTTCGCCTTCACTGACGACGAGCTCGCCGCGCTGGACGCGGTGGTGGACGACGCGACGCTGGCCGTCCTGCGCGACTGGCGGTTCACCGGGTCGATCTGGGGGTACGCCGAGGGCGAGTGCTACGTGCCGGGGTCGCCCCTGCTGGTCGTCGAGGGGACGTTCGCCGAGGCGGTGCTGCTCGAGACCCTGGCCCTGAGCGTGCTCAACCACGACTGCGCGGTCGCTGCGGCGGCCAGCCGGATGACGGCCGCCGCCGGCGCCCGGCCGTGCATCGAGATGGGCTCGCGGCGCACCCACGAGCAGGCCGCGGTGGCGGCGGCGCGGGCGGCGTACGTGGCGGGGTTCGCCAGCACCAGCAACCTGGAGGCCGGACGCCGGTACCCGATCCCGACCGCGGGCACCGCCGCGCACGCCTTCACCTTGCTGCACGACGACGAGGAGGCCGCGTTCGCCGCCCAGGTGGCGAGCCTCGGCGCCGGGACGACGCTGCTCGTCGACACCTATGACGTCGAGGTGGCGGTGCGCACCGCGGTGCGGGTGGCCGGGCCGGGTCTGGGCGCCGTCCGGCTGGACTCCGGGGACCTGCTGGTGCAGGCCCACCAGGTCCGGCGTCTGCTGGACGAACTCGGCGCCACCGCGACGCGCATCCTGGTGACCAGCGACCTGGACGAGCACGCGATCGCGGCACTGGCGGCAGCGCCGGTCGACGGCTACGGCGTGGGCACCAGCCTGGTCACCGGGTCGGGCGCGCCGACGGCCGGGCTGGTCTACAAGATGGCCGCCCGCGAGGGGGCCGACGGCCGGCTCGTCGGCGTCGCGAAGAACAGCGCGGACAAGGTCGGGGTCGCGGGGCGCAAGTGGGCGATGCGGCGCAGCGGACCGGACGGCACGGACGTCGCCGAGCTGGTCGGGGTCGGGCCGGGCCGAGCGCCCGCACCCGGCGAGCGCGAGCTGCTCGTCGAGCTGGTGCGGGCCGGTGAGGTGGTCGGGCGCGAACCCCTGGACGACGCCCGCGAGCGGCACGCGAAGGCCCGAGCCGCCCTCCCGGACCAGGCGACCCAGCTCTCCCGGGGCGAGCCGTGCCTGCCCACCGTCTACGAGGAGCACCGATGACCGACTCAGCCAGCCACGTGGCCGACGCGCTGATCGTGGTGGACGTCCAGAACGACTTCTGCGAGGGCGGCTCGCTGGCGGTGGCGGGCGGCTCGGACGTGGCGCACGCGGTCGCAGAGCTGGTGCGGCGCAAGGACTACCGGCTGGTGGTCGCGACCCAGGACTGGCACGTGGACCCCGGGGCGCACTTCAGCGACGACCCCGACTTCGTGGACACCTGGCCGCGGCACTGCACGGCCGACACGCACGGCGCCGATCTGCACGCGGCGCTTCAGCCCGAGCACCTGGACGCGCGGTTCCGCAAGGGTGCGCACGCTGCCGCCTACTCGGGCTTCGAGGGGACGGCGAACCGCGCCGGCGGCGGTCAGGTCGGGCTGGCGCAGTGGCTGCGCGAGCGCGGCGCCCGCACCGTCGACGTGGTGGGCCTCGCCACCGACCACTGCGTGCGCGCCACCGCGCTCGACGCCGTGGCCGAGGGCTTCGAGACCCGGGTGCTGCTCGCCCTCACGGCGGGGGTCGCCGCCGGCACCACCGGCCGCGCCCTCGCCGAGCTGGACGCGGCCGGGGTGAGCCTGGTCGGCGAACCCGTCCTCAGGACGTAATCGTCAGGGCGTGACGGTCAGGGCGTGATGGTCATCGGGGTGCCGCCGACCACGAGCCGCCAGTCCACCGACGCGAAGGCCGCCGAGTCGATCGTGCCCTTCGCCGTCGCCCAGTCGATGAGCAGCTGGCGGATCTCGAGCTGGCGGTTGTAGACGACCGGCGCGGTCGTGGTGTGCGGGAAGTTGCCGCCACCGGACTGCCGGTAGTTGTTGATGGCGATGACGAACTGCTGGGACGCCGTCACCGGGCTGCCGGCGTAGGCGAGACCCACGATCCGCGACCCCACGGGCTGGGCGAGGTCGATGTCGTAGGTGAGTGCCGCGTCGAGCCCGCCCATCACGTCGTAGTTGTAGTCCGGCGTGCCGTTGGGCGCCTCGGTCGTGACGGCGTTCGTCACGGAGTCGGCGGCCACCGGACCGGCGCTGGTCTGCGCCTTGAAGTACCGGGCCGAGTACTCCAGGTAGTCCTTGATCTCGGCGCCCGTCATGGTGACGCCGAGCAGCGTGTTGTCGTAGATGTAGAGACCGGCGACGTCGCGGACCGTCACGTCGCCCGCCGGGATGGCGGCCGCGCGGTTGAACGGCGCCGCGATGGACAGCACGGGCAGGTCGGCCTGCGGCGTCCCGGCCAGGGCGGCCTTGACGGTCTCGGCCTGCACCAGGTTGATGAAGTCGATCGCCGCGACGTCCTCGTACCGCGCGGTCTCCGCCGACATGGCCGTGACGTTCTGCGCGACCACCGAGTTGACGTAGGTGCGGACCTTCTCGTGGTCCCGGGTGAGTAGCGCGACGATGGCCGGGTCGGGCTCGACCGCGCTGCTCGGCAGCACCTTGGAGTGCCGCGCCACGACGGACCAGCGACCGCGCTTCCACTCCAGGTCGATGTCGATGACGCTCAGCCGCTTGCCCCACATCATCGGCTCGGTGAGCACGACCTGCTGGCCGGTCACCTTGTTGGTGACCAGCCGCTCCGGGATCTCGACGTGTGCGTGCCCCACCAGGATGGCGTCGATGCCGGGGACCTGCTCGGCCACCAGGGTGGACGCGTTCTCGGGGTACGGCAGCGCGTCGCCGTACGAGGACGAGGTGTCGGCGCCGCTGTGCGCAGCGACCACGACGACGTCCGCTCCCATCTTGCGCAGCCGGGGCACCCAGATCTTGGCCTGCTCCACGAGACCCGGGAAGGCGAGCTTTCCCTCGACGTTCGCCTTGTCCCAGATCGCGATGCCGGGGTTGGTCAGCCCGAGGATGCCGACCTTGACCGTGCGCCCACGGGCCACCCGGACGCGCTTGATCGCGAACGGCGGGAAGGCGGGCTGCCCGGTGCGGGCGTCCACGGCGTTGGCGCCGAGCAGCGGGAAGCGCAGCTGGCGCTGGAACGTGTGCAGGACGTCGAGCCCGTAGTTGAACTCGTGGTTGCCCAGGGCGGCGGCGTCGTACCCGATGCGGTTCATCGCGGCGGCCATCGGGTGCACGTGCCCGCCAGTGATCGGCTCGATCTTGGCGAAGTAGTAGGCCAGCGGGGTCCCCTGGATGGTGTCCCCCGCGTCCAGCAGCAGCGTCTGGCGGCCGCGTGCGTCGGCCCGCTGCTGGGTCACCAACGTCGAGATCTTGGCCAGCCCGATGTCGTCGTGCTTGGCGTCGTCGTACTCGGCGTCCTTGAAGTAGTCCCAGTTCAGCCCGTTGCCGTGCAGGTCCGTCGTGCCCAGGATGGTCAGCCTGGCCGTCGCGGACGACGGGTGGCCGTGACCGTGGCCGGGCCCACCCGCCGAGGCCGGCTCCGCGGTCAGCGCGGACGCGGCCAGCACCCCGGCGGCCGCACCCCCACCGAGCACGGTGCGCCGACGCAAGGCGGCCGCGCCGGAGGTCTCGGCCGCGGGATCAGGGACGTGGCTGCTGGACGACATGGAACCTCCACGAAGCGCGTGAACCCGACGAATCTCATCGAGTCGCCCAGGACGCTACCTGAGTGCGCCGACACCGCATCCGGGCAGAACCTCACGAAGGGTGCGCCCGCCGCTTGGCAGCACCTCGGGCAGCCGGCGCGGGGACGTCGTGGCGACCTTTCAGGATGCGGACCCGCTGCCGGTGCACTAGAACTTGCTGGCCGCGCGAGCCCCTGCTCGCTGGCGGGTCACCCCCGCCGTGCGGTTCGTGCAACCGGGAGGTACCTCAGATGTCCCCTTGGCTCATCCTGCTCCTCGTCGGAGTGGTCCTGTTCGTGCTCGGCTTCACGGGCCTTGGCCACTTCCTGATCTGGGTGGGGATCATCGTGCTGGTGGTCGGCCTCGTGATGTCGCTGCTGAGCCGCCGTGGCGGTAGCAGGGTCTAGGCAGCGGTCCGCGCGGCCGGCGCCCCTGCTCGTCAGGGCTCGCGCCGGCCGCCGGACCAGCTCCACGCGTAGGCGCCGTCGTCGCTGGCGATCGCCCCCTCGCCCAGCTCGAGCGGCTTGAACGTGTCGACCATGACAGCCAGCTCGTCGAAGTACTCCTTGCCGAGCGCGGCCTCCACGGCCCCCGGCTGCGGCCCGTGGCTGTGCCCGCCGGGGTGCAGCGAGATGGAGCCCTGGCCGATGCCGCTGCCCTTGCGGGCCTCGTAGTCGCCGGCGACGTAGAACATGACCTCGTCGCTGTCCACGTTCGAGTGGTAGTACGGCACGGGGACGGCCAGCGGGTGGTAGTCCACCTTGCGCGGCACGAAGTTGCAGATCACGAAGTTCCAGCCCTCGAAGACCTGGTGCACGGGCGGCGGCTGGTGGATCCGGCCGGTGATCGGCTCGAAGTCGGACACGTTCAGCGTGTACGGGTACATGCAGCCGTCCCAGCCCACGACGTCGAACGGGTGGGTGGCGTGCACGACGACGCTGCCGACGATCCCGTGCGGGCCGTGCCCGCGGTGCTTGGTGAAGACCTCGACGTCCGTGCCCTCGGCCAGCAGCGGCTCGGAGGGCGCGTGCAGGTCCCGCTCGCAGTACGGGCTGTGCTCGAGCAGCTGGCCGTACTTGCTGAGGTAGCGCTTGGGCGGGGCGATGTGGCTGTTGGCCTCGATGGCGTACGCCCGCACCGGGCCGTGCTGCGCGACGTCCCCGGGGACCCAGCGGTGCACGGTGGCGCGCGGGATCAGGACGTAGTCACCCGGCCGGAACGGCAGCGCGCCGAACATGGTCTCGACGACGCCCTCGCCGGACTCGACGAAGACGCACTCGTCGCCGATCGCGTTGCGGTAGTAGGGGGACGGCGTGTCACTCACCGCGTACGAGATGCGCACGTCGCCGTTGGCGAGCACCAGGCGGCGGCCGCGCACGACGTCCACCCCGCGCCAGGCCGCCTCCTCGCCCTCGCCCGGGAACAGCTCGTGCAGCTTGAGGTGGAACGGCCGCAGCGGGTAGTTCGGGTGGGTCTTGAGCTCGGCCATGTCCCAGGGCCGGGAGTCGACGATCGCCGACGGTATCTCGCGGTGGTAGAGCAGCGAGGAGTCGGACGAGAAGCCCTCCTCCCCCATGAGCTCCTCGCTGTACAGCCGCCCGTCGGGCTGGCGGAACTGCGTGTGGCGCTTGGCGGGGATGTCGCCGACGCTGCGGTAGTGGGCCACTCCAGGTCCCTCTTTCCGGTGCCGTTCTCAGCAGATCGCCGTCCGATAATCGGACGCAACTGTCCTGTCACTCGTTACGGTGCGCTACCGTGCGAGCCATGTCAACCTCCGCCGGGCGCGACGCCACCTGGCCCCGCGCGGGCGGGACGAGCGCCCTCCTGGGCGGGCTCGTGGACGACGCTGCCGTGTTCCCACCCGGCAGCTCGCCGTTGCCACAGGCCGTCGCCGACCACCGCCGGCACCGCGCCGCGCCGTACGCCGGCTGCGTCGGCCCCCTGCTCGTCCGCGCCGGCGATGCCGCGGCCACCGCCGCCCTGCTGCACCAGCACGAACGGCTCGAGGTGTCGCTGGTGGTCCGGCCGGGCTCCGACCCGGGCACGCTGCCGACCGCGGTCGACCAGCTGCAGCGCGAGGGTCGAGCCGTGGTCCGCGGACTCGAGCTGCCCGTCGCCGACCCCATCACCTTGCGACCGCTGCTCGACCTGCGGGTGCCGCTCTGGCTCGAGGTCTCCCGGGGACGCCTACAGCAGGACCTGGACGCCGTCACCGCGGCGGGTGCGCACGCGAAGCTGCGCACCGGCGGGCTGGCCCAGGACGACGTCCCGCCGGCGGCCCTGCTGGCCGAGCTCGTCGTGGGGTCGGTGTCCCGGTCGCTGCGGTTCAAGCTCACCGCGGGCCTGCACCACGCCGTTCGGGCCGTGGACCCGACGACCGGCCTGGACCAGCACGGCGTCGCCAACGTGCTGGTGGCCACCGCCCTCGCGACCGCCGGCGCCCCCGTGGACGACGTCCGCGCCGTCCTGGACGAGCGGGACGGCGCGGTGCTGCGTCAAGCCGTCGCCGCCCTGTCCGCCGCCGACGTCGATCGTCTGCGAGGCTCGTTCGCGTCGTTCGGCTGCTGCGGGGTCACCGACCCGCTGAGCGAGCTGGGCGTCTTGCTGGAGGACCTGTTGCCCTCGACCCACCTGGAGCTGACGTGAGTGCCGTCGACCTGCCCGCGGACACCGCGTACGGGCTGGACCACCTGCCCTTCGGCGTGTTCTCCACCGAGGACGAGGCTCCGCGGGTCGGTGTCCGGGTGGGCGACCACGTGCTCGACCTCGCACCCGTGGCCGCGGCCGACGGCATCGACTCCGCGCCGGTGTTCGCCGAGCCCACGCTGAACCCGTTCCTGGGGCTGGGTCGCGCGCACTGGGAGGCGCTGCGGGCGTGGCTGGTCGACCTGCTGACGCAGGAGGCCAACGCCGAGCTGGTCGGGCAGCACCTGCACCCGCTGGCCGAGGTCCGGCTGCACCTGCCGATCGAGGTCGCGGACTACGTCGACTTCTACGCCAGCGAGCACCACGCCACGAACGTCGGGCGCATCTTCCGGCCGGACGGTGCCGCGCTGACCCCGAACTGGAAGCACCTGCCGATCGGCTACCACGGCCGGGCGGGCACGGTCGTGGTGTCCGGGACGGACGTCGTCCGCCCCCAGGGGCAGCGCAAGGCGCCGGACGACGCCGCCCCCACGTTCGGGCCGAGCGTCCGGCTGGACATCGAGGCCGAGGTCGGGTTCGTCGTCGCTGGGGCGACCCGGCTCGGCGAGCAGGTCGGCGTCGACTCCTTCGCCGACCACGTCTTCGGCGTCGTGCTGCTCAACGACTGGAGCGCCCGCGACGTGCAGGCCTGGGAGTACGTCCCGCTGGGCCCGTTCCTGGGCAAGTCGTTCGCCACCAGCGTCTCGGCCTGGGTCACCCCGCTGCAGGCGCTGCGCGCCGCCCGGGTGCCGCTGCCGGAGCAGGACCCGACGCCGCTGCCGTACCTGCTCGGCGACGACCTGCCCGGGTACGACCTGGCCATCGAGGTCGAGCTCAACGGCACGGTCGTGTCCCGCCCGCCGTTCGCCAGCATGTACTGGTCCCCGGCCCAGATGCTCGCGCACCTCACGGTCAACGGAGCGAGCCTGCGCACCGGGGACCTGTTCGCCAGCGGCACCGTGTCCGGCCCCGAGCGCGACCAGACCGGCTCGCTACTCGAGCGCACCTGGAACGGCACCGAGCCGGTCACCGTCGGCGACCAGGAGCGCGGCTTCCTGCAGGACGGCGACACCGTCGTCCTGCGCGCCACCGCGACCGGCACCGGTGGCGGCCGGATCGCCCTCGGTGAGGTCACCGGGACGATCCGACCAGCCACCACCTGACGGGCGCGGCTAGCGCGCGGCCGCCGCGGCGCGCTCCTGCGCCACGAGGACCCGGTGCAGGGCGTCGATCTTCTGCTTCGACCGGGGCAGCTCGGCCTGCGGGCCGCCCACGCCGGCCTTGGCCGCGGCCTTCGCGGTCAGGAAGCCGTTGGCCACGGTGTGCGCCGGCTTCGTCGACGAGTAGAGCCAGGCATCGAAGAACGAGCCGAGGTCCTCGCCGGACGAGCGCTCGGCCAGCGCGATGAACTGCGGGATCGACCCGTTGCCGTACCGGTGCTGCTGCGCCCAGTTCCGCATGACCTGCCAGAAGGCGGGGTCGCCGATCCGCTGCCGCAGCGCCTGCAGGGTCATCGCCCCGCGGTCGTAGACGGCGCCGGAGAACTCACGGTCCTTGCCCGGGTTGCCGATCGTGAGCGACCAGAAGGGCGACGTGGCCGGGATCTGGTCGTAGTAGGCCTCGAGCAGCTCGGCGCCGCTGCCCTCACCGTGGTCCTCGGACCAGGCCCACTCGGCGAAGCTGGCGAAGCCCTCGTTCAGCCAGATGTCCTTCCACTGGTCGACGCTCACGCTGTCGCCGTACCACTGGTGCGCCTGCTCGTGCACGACCACGTAGATGTTCGGACCACCGCGCCAGAAGCCGCGCGTGTAGACCGGGCGGGTCTGGTTCTCCAGCGCGAAGCCGAAGTCCGCTGCCGGGGCGACACCGCCGGTGATGTCGAACGGGTAGGGCCCCCAGTGCCGGGCGTGGAAGTCGATGACCTCTCCCGTCCGGGCCAGGTCGGCCGCGGCGTACTGGCCCTCACTGCCACCGTTCGAGGCGACCGCCGTGATCACCGGCAGCCCCTTGGCCGTCGTGCTCTGGGTGATGTCGAACTGGCCGGCCGCGAAGAAGGCCAGGTAGCTGGCCATGGGCTTGGACTCGTGCCAGCTCCAGACCTCGTGCCCGGGGATGCTCCGGTGCGAGCGCAGCGAGCCGTTGCTCAGCGCCTCGAGCCCGGTCGGCACCGTCACCTTGATGTCGTAGGTCGCCTTGTCCCGGGGGTGGTCGTTGCCGGGGTACCACCACGAGGCGATCTGCGGTTCGCCGACCGCGACCGCGCCGTCCGCCGTCCGGATCCAGGGCTGGTAGCCGTCGGCCTCGACGGAGCTCGGCACCCCGGCGTACACGACGACGACCTTCATCGTCGCGCCCTTCTTGACGGCCTTGCGCGGGGTGACGACCAGCTCGAGGTCGTCCGTCCGGGTGCGCGCGGGCACCCCGTTCACCGTGACGGACTGGGCCGTCAGCGCGAAGTCCAGGTCGAAGCGCGAGAGGTCCTGGGTCGCCTTCGCCGTGATGGTCGCCCGGCCGGTGATCAGGTCGTTCGACGGCGTGTAGTGCACGTCGATCGCGTAGTGGCTGACGTCGTACCCGCCGTTGCCGTACGCCGGGTAGTACGCGTCACCGAGGCCCGGAGCCCCCGGCGAGGCCGCCGCCGCCCACGCGCTGCCGCCCGCGCCGACCGCCAGCGCTGCCGTCGCCGCGACCACCGACGTCGCCCGGCGCCTGCTGCGTCCTGCACCTCGCATGTGCCCTCCCTGGTTGCGTCGGGGCCCTGAGGGGCCCGCGGAACAGGAAAGCGACACTACCCCTGAATGGGGACAATCCACCCCGGCAATTCCGCCCGAACCGGTCAGTGGGACTGGTCGGTCGGCCCTGGGGTCAGCGGGATCGCCGACTGGTCGGCCCGCCGGACCACGCAGGTCCCCGCGATCTTGTCGTGCAGCGCCTGACGGCGCGCGTCGCGCAGCGGCCAGAGGACGTCGAGCAGGAGGTACAGCGTCCCGATGTAGGACAGCACCGAGGCGGCCTCGAAGCCGAGCCAGCGCCGGACGACGACCAGCACGGTCAGCGCCTCGCCCGGCACCCAGCGGCGCACCATCAGGCCGAACACGAGCTTGCCCGGTGTCGCGTCCCGCCAGAGCAGGAAGCCCACGTTGTACAGCAGCGACACCAGCACCCAGGCCAGCGAGATGATGAACAACGCCTCGATGGTCGCCTGGTCGTAGGTGATCGGGCTCGGGTCCTGCCCGGCCTCGGTCGCCTTCAGCGCGGCGTTGAACTGCGACCCGATGGAGTCGAGGACCGCGGCGCTCTGGTTCCACGCGATCAGCCAGGCCAGCAGCCCGGTGATCACCCAGTCGATCATCCGGGCCCCGGCGCGCATCCACCACCCCGCGACCGGCACGCCGTCGTCCGTGCGCGGCGCCTCCCGGTCCGGCGTCGGTCGAGCGCCCTGGGGCTGTGCCGGGCGCGCCGGCTGCGGCGCAGAGGCGGCGGGGCGGCCGGCCGCGGGAACCGGTCGGTCGACCGGCCCCGGCCCCTCCGGCATCCCCCCGGTGTGGTGCCAGATCTCGATCGGCTCGACCCGCTCGTAGGTGTCGTCGGTCCAGCTCGTCCCGTCCCACCAGCGCATCAGCATCTCGATGTGCGGGTCGGGGTACCAGCCGGGGCTCGGGGACGTCATGGTGACAGTGTCTCAGCGTGCCGGGACGCGCTCGCACCCCTACGGTCGACGGATGAAGATCACCCGGACCAAGCCGGTCGAGGACGTGCTGGCCCAGCTGGCGGACGACCCGGACGCCGAGGAGGGCGCCCCCGGCCGGCGGCTGCGCAAGCGGCTCGGGCCGATCGACCTGATGGGCTTCGGCATCGGGATCGTGATCGGCACCGGCATCTTCACCCTGACCGGGATCGAGGCCAAGAACCACGCCGGCCCCGCGGTCACCATCTCGTTCGTCATCGCCGGAGCCGTCAGCCTGCTCGCCGCGCTCTGCTACTCCGAGCTCGCGTCGTCCGTCCCGGCGGCGGGCAGCGCGTACACCTACGCCTATGCGACCATCGGCGAGGTCTTCGCCTGGATCATCGGCTGGGACCTGGTCCTGGAGTTCGCGCTGGGCGCCGCCGTCGTGGCCCGGGGCTGGTCAGGCTACCTGCAGAACCTGTTCGACCTGCCGACCTGGGCGTTCGGCGAGGACGCGCCCGTCAACATCGGTGCCGTCGCGATCGTGCTCGTGCTCGGCGTCATCGCCGTGGTCGGCATCCGCGAGTCGGCCCGGGTGACGAACGTGCTCGTGGTGATCAAGGTCGCCGTCTGCCTGTTCGTCATCGTGGCCGGCGCCTTCTTCGTCAAGAGCGCCAACCTCACGCCGTTCGTGCCGCAGTCCCAGCCGACACCGGACGTCAGCGGGGTCAAGCAGCCGCTCGGCGAGGTGCTGTTCGGCATCGCGCCGTCCGCGTTCGGGTTCGCCGGAGTACTCACGGCCGCGGCCGTGGTGTTCTTCGCCTACACCGGGTTCGAGGCGGTGGCCAACCTCGGCGAGGAGACCCGCGAGCCGGCGCGCGACCTGCCGCTGGGCCTGCTCGGCACGCTGGGCATCGCCACCGTCCTGTACGTCGGCGTCTCGTTCGTGGTGACCGGCATGGTGCGCTACGACAAGCTGGACGAGGGCGCCCCGATCGCCAGCGCCTTCGACGCCGTCGGTGCCGGGTGGGCGTCGAACCTGGTGTCCATCGCGGCGGTCGCGGGCCTGACCTCCGTGATCCTGGTGGACATCGTGGCCATGGGTCGGATCGGCTTCGCGATGGGTCGCGACGGCCTGCTGCCGCAGTCGGTCGCGCAGGTGCACCCGAAGTTCGGCACCCCGGCCCGGATCACCGCCGGGACGACGATCCTGGTTGCGGTCATCGCCGGGCTCGTCCCGCTGACGGAGCTGGCCGACCTGGTCTCGATCGGGACGCTGTTCGCCTTCGTGGTGGTGTCGATCGCGGTCCCGGTGCTGCGCCGGACGCGGCCTGAGCTGAAGCGCCCGTTCCGCACCCCCTGGTCGCCGGTACTGCCGATCGTGTCCGCGCTGGCCTGCCTCTACCTGATGACGAACCTCGCCGTGGAGACCTGGCTGCGGTTCCTGGCCTGGATGCTGCTCGGACTTCTCGTCTACGGTCTTTACGGACGTCGCCACGCCCGCCTCGCGCAGTTACCCGACGACGACTGAGGGCCCTTCTCCGGCAGGCGCTTCCGGTGCTACGGTCCGCCCGCATGGGCCCCCACGTCGCCCCGGCCCGCTGGGCCGAGTTCGGACGGCGACTGCGCGCCCGCCGGCGAGCGGCGGGGCTCACCCAGGCCGAGCTCGGACGGCGGGTCGGGTACCACCACAGCCTGATCAGCCGGCTCGAGGCCGGGGAACGCGCGCCGTCGCCGGAGCTGCTGCGCCGCCTCGAGCGGTTGCTGGGCGCCGGTGGGCCGCTGGGCCCGGACGACGCCCCCGACGTCACCCGGGACCTGGCCTCCGGTGGGTTCACCGTCACCTCCCCCACCTCGCTGGGCCTGACCCTGTTCGCCGTCTCCCCGGGCTCGGCGTCCCTCGACCTGCCGACCGCCGACCTCGGTCGGCACTGGCCGAGCCGGCTGCCGGTCGCGGGGGTGACCTGCCCGGTCCACCCCCAGCGCGAGTGCGCGGTGCCCGCCGCCGGTGACGCGGTCGCCGTCCTGCCGAGCCTGCGGGCCAGCGGCTCACCAGCGGCCCGGCCCGGTCGGGACGTCGACCTCGCGCACAGCCTGGCCGCCCTGCTCGCCGCGTTCTCCCAGGCGAGCGTCGTGGACTGCTCGGTCGACCTGGTGGGGGCGGTCGAGCGGGTGCTGCAGCTCGTGGTCCGCTGGCTGCGCGCCGCGCAGGCGGTCGGCGAACCGGCACCGGTGCAGCTGCGGCTGGCGGCCGGCTACGCGCAGCTCGCAGGCCGGATGCGCATGCACCGCGGGCAGAACGTGCTGGCTATGGCGTGGCTCGGCCACGGGATGCAGTGGGCCGAGCTCGCCAACGACGTGGCCGCGCGGGTCTGCCTCCTGACCGACGTCTGCACGCTCGCTCGGCTCGACGAGGACGCGCCGTCCGTCGTCAGCTACGCGCTCGGACTCGGGGCGATCGACCCGCGCCGCGGGTGGGTGGCCACCCTCTCCCACCTGTACCAGGCTCGCGGCTACGCCGGTTCGGCCGACCTGGTCGCCGCGCGGCGGCACGCCACGGCTGCCCGGCGCGGGTTGGCCCGACTGGACGAGCGGGACCTGGTGGAGGCCCCGTGGCTGGCCGGCGAGGGCGGCGTGCTGCGCATCGAGTCGTCCGTGGCTGGGGCGCTGCGCGACCTGTCGGCGCGCACCGGTGACGCAGCCCTCGCCCGGCAGGCCGGGCACGCCACCCGGCGGTCGCTGGCGGTGCTCCCGACGTCCATGCGTCCGACGTACCTGCTGCTGCAGCTGCGACTGGCCGACTCGCTGGCGTGCGCCGGTGACGTGGACGGGGCCGTCGCCGAGGCGGCCCCCGTCGCGGTCGAGGTGCTCGCGGCCCGCCGGGCGCCGTTGACCCGGGAGCTGGCCGGCCTCCGGGCCCGGCTGCAGCGGTGGCGGGAGGTCACGGCCGTCCGGGAGCTCGAGGAGCGGCTGGCCACCGCGGCGGTCTGAGTCTCTGCGGGCTGGGTCAAGGCTTCCCCTAGGGCGCGTCACGCACTGGTCAGGCCCTCGTGGACGCCCGGCCGACGGCGGCTTCGCCAGGATTTGACAGAAACTTGACAACTGCCCGAGTTGCCCCGACTCGTCCGTTGACCGTACGCGCGCCGCGTGTGAGCGTTCGGCCTGCTTCCGACCCCTCCCGTCGGGTCGTCCTTACCGAGGAGAACCGCATGAGATGCAGATCGATGACGTCAGCGGCCGCTGCGGCCGCCGTCGTCGGCGCCGCACTCGCCCTGGCTCCGGCCGCCGCGAGCGCCACCCCGACCTCCCACGGGCAGGTGAGCGCGGTGGCCGCCGCGCCGGACGTGAACGTCGCCAACGTCAAGGCGCACCTGACCCAGCTGAACACCATCGCCACCCAGAACGGCGGGAACCGGCGGGCCGGCAGCGCTGGCTACACCGCGTCCGTGGCCTACCTCAAGGCCAAGCTGACGGCCGCCGGGTTCACCGTGGCCGAGCAGACGTGCACCTCGTGCACCTACCGGGGCAACAACCTGGTCGCCGACTGGCCCGGCGGACCGTCCGACCAGGTGACGATGTTCGGCGCCCACCTGGACAGCGTGGCCGCGGGGCCGGGGATCAACGACAACGGCTCGGGGTCGGCGACGTTGCTGGAGAACGCCTTGGCGCTCGCCGCAGCCAACCCGACGATGAGCCGGCACGTGCGGTTCGCCTGGTGGAACGGCGAGGAGCAGGGCCTGCAGGGCTCGAAGTTCTACACCGCCCAGCTGACCTCGACCCAGAAGTCGGCGATCAAGGCGTACTACAACTTCGACATGGTCGGCTCACCCAACGGCGGCTACTTCATCAACAACATCAGCTCGGCCGCGTCAGCCCCGATGAAGGCCTACTGGGTGAGCAAGAACCTGCAGCCCGAGGAGAACGTCGAGGGCCAGGGCCGCTCGGACGACTACTCGTTCCAGCAGGCCGGCATCGCGACGTCCGGCTACGCCGCGGGCGCCTCGGCCACCAAGTCCTCCGCCCAGGCCGCGAAGTGGGGCGGCACCGCGAACCGGGCCTACGACAGCTGCTACCACGCCTCGTGCGACACGACGTCCAACATCAGCGACGCGATCCTGAACAACGCCGCGGACGGCGTCGCGTACACGCTGTGGGCCACCTCGGTCTCCGGCACGACCACCCCGACCAACGACTTCTCGGTATCGCTGAGTCCGGCGTCCGGCAGCGCGAGCGCCGGCCAGTCGACGACCTCGACCGTGTCGACCGCCACGACCAGCGGGTCCGCGCAGACCGTCGCCCTCTCGGCGTCCGGCGCCCCCAGCGGCGTCACCGTCTCGTTCAGCCCGTCGTCCGTGCAGTCCGGCTCGTCGTCGACCATGACGGTGGCCGTCGGCTCGTCGGCCGCGAGCGGGACGTACCCGATCACCGTCACCGGTGCTGGTTCCGTCGCGCACACCGCGACGTACTCGCTGACCGTGGGCGGCGGGTCCGGCTGCACCGGTGCCGAGGTCGTGCGCAACGGCGGCTTCGAGTCCGGCACCACACCGTGGACGACGACGTCCGGGGTGATCACCAACGACAGCCGGCAGGCGGCCCACGGCGGTAGCTATAAGGCATGGCTGAACGGCTACGGCAGCAGCCACACGGACTCGGCAGCCCAGACGCTGACCATCCCGGCCGGCTGCTCGACGTACACGCTGGCGTTCTGGCTGCACATCGACACGGCGGAGACCGGTTCGACCGTCTACGACCGGCTGACCGCGACCATCGGCAGCAAGACCCTCGGCACGTGGTCCAACGTCAGCGCCGCGACCGGCTACTCCCAGAAGACGTTCGACGTCTCCGCGTACGCCGGGCAGAGCGTGTCGTTGAAGTTCAGCGGCACCGAGGACGCCGGCCTGCAGACGAGCTTCGTCGTGGACGACGTCTCCGTGACCGGTCGCTGACGCTCCCGCCTCCGCCACTCAGGCCGGTTCTCCTCGCGGGAAACCGGCCTGGGTGGCGGAAAGCGGACTGGGTGGCGGAACCGTGGGGTGGGGGTGCTGGGGGTGGGTCAGAGGTTGCCGCGGCGGTCCTGCTCGCGCTCGATGGCCTCGAACAGGGCCTTGAAGTTGCCCTTGCCGAAGCCGAGCGAGCCGTGCCGCTCGATCAGCTCGAAGAACACGGTCGGCCGGTCGCCCACGGGCTTGGTGAAGATCTGCAGCAGGTAGCCGTCCTCGTCGCGGTCGACCAGGATGCCGCGGCTCTGCAGCTCCTCGATCGGCGCCCGCACGTTGCCGATGCGGGCCCGCAGCTCGTCGTCCTCGTAGTAGGAGTCCGGGGTGTCCAGGAACTCCACGCCCTCGGCCCGCATGGCGTCGACCGTGGCCAGGATGTCGTTCGTGGCCAGCGCCAGGTGCTGCGCACCCGGGCCGTCGTAGAACTCCAGGTACTCGTCGATCTGGCTCTTCTTCTTGGCGATCGCCGGCTCGTTCAGCGGGAACTTCACCCGGTGGTTGCCGTTCGCGACGACCTTGCTCATCAGCGCCGAGTAGTCGGTCGCGATGTCGTCGCCGATGAACTCCGCCATGTTCACGAAGCCCATCACCTTGTTGTAGAAGCTGACCCACTCGTCCATCTTGCCGAGCTCGACGTTGCCGACGATGTGGTCCAGCGCCTGGAACATGCGCTTCGGTGAGCCGTCGCGCTTGACGTAGGTGCCGGTGCGCGCGACGTAGCCGGGCAGGTACGGGCCGGCGTAGTCGCCGCGCTGGACCAGGGTGTGCCGGGTCTCGCCGTACGCCGCGATGGCGGCGATCCGCACGGTGCCGTGCTCGTCGCTGACGTCGGTCGGCTCCTGCACGACGGTCGCACCGGCGCGGCGGGCCTGCTCGACGCACTTGTCGACGTCGGGGACCTCGAGCGAGATGTCGACGACGCCGTCGCCGTGCCGGCGGTGGTGGTCGTGCAACGCACTGTCCGGCGTGACGCCGCCCTTGAGCACGAACTTGATCGACCCGCTCTTGAGCACGAACGCCTTGTGGTCGCGGTTGCCGGTCTCGGGGCCGCTGTAGGCGACGAGCTCCATGCCGAAGGCCGTCTGGTAGTAGTGCGCGGCCTGGGTGGCGTTGCCCACCACGAAGACGATCGCGTCCCAGCCGGTGACCGGGAACGGGTCCTTCGCCTCGTCGTAGTCGACGAGCCCGACGAGCTGCTGCAGCTGCTGCAGGTCCAGACCGGCCTCGGTCTCCTGCTCGGTCAGGCTGATGTGCTCGGCGCTCGAGTCGGCCTGGGTGGTCACGGGTACCTCCGGTCGTCAGCAATCGGCGGACGTCGTCGTCGCCGTCCTACCGAGCCTGCCCGACCACAGGGCATCGGGCAACTGCCCACCCCCAGCCTGGTCAGGTTGCGCAGGCTGTCCAGGGTTTCCCGTGTCACACTGTGCACTGTGTCCACCCTGGATGAGCTCGATGCGCACTTGCTGGACCTGCTGACCAGCGAGCCGCGGATCGGCGTGCTGGAGGCCTCGCGGCGGCTCGGGGTGGCCCGCGGCACGGTGCAGGCCCGGCTGGACCGCCTCGTCGCTCGCGGCGTGATCCGCTCGTTCGCGCCGACGCTGGACCCGCGGGCGCTGGGCTACCGGGTCACCGCGTTCGCGAACCTGGAGATCCGCCAGGGCGCGCGGGACCGGCTGGCCGAGCACCTCGGGGCGATCCCGGAGGTGCTGGAGGTGCACACGATCACCGGTCAGGGCGACCTGTTCTGCCGGATCGTCGCGCGCGACAACGACGACCTGCAGCGGGTGATCGACGTGCTGGTCGCCGACGACGACATCATCCGCACCTCGACCGTGGTCGCGCTCGCCTGCATCCTGGAGCAGCGGGTGCTGCCGCTGGTGGTGGAGGCCGGACGTCGCTGACCGCCGCTCGTGACGGTCAGGTCTGCAGCCGCTGGACCAGGTCGTCCCGGGCGGTGCGGACGGCGGCGGAGACGTCGTCCGGGTCGAGCGGGGTGAGCGTCACGACGCCGACCGACCCCTCCAGCGGACCGACGGACCAGCCGATCGCCAGCCCGTGCGCGCCGGGCTGCAGCTCGCCGTCGCTGGTGGCCGTCTCGGGAGCGCCGGAGCGCATCGCCAGGATGGCCCGGCCGGCGGCGCCGCGGACCAGCGGGTGCCGGCTGCCCACCCGGTACGCCACGTGGAACTGCGTCCACTGCGGCTCGACCACGACCACGGCCAGGGCCTCGTCGCCGTCCACCACCGTCAGGTGCGCGGTGGCGCCGACCTCGTCGGCGAGCTGGCGCAGCACCGGGGTGGCGACGTCGCGCAGCAGCGGCTGCACCCGCCCGGCGAGCGCCAGGACGCCCAGCCCCAGCCGGACCCGACCGTCCCGCCCCCGGGTGGCGAGGTGGCGCTGCTCCAGGGTGGTCAGCAGCCGGTAGACGACGGGTCGCGCCACGCCGAGGGCGGCGGCGAGCTCGGTGACGGTGCAGCCGGACTCGTCCGCGGCGAGCAGCAGCAGCAGCTGCAGCCCCCGGTCGAGCGTCTGCGACGTCTCGGGATGGCCGCTGGTGGTCATCGCTCGCCCGGCGCGACTGGCTCGTTCACACGCGGAGCCTAGCGGGCACCCATCGAAGGCTCCAATGACACGTGACCAGGTGGGGCATTGTCACGTGCCCGACTTGTCACCTAGCGTCCGGGCTTCTCGGCGGTCGCGATCCGCGTGGTCGCCGGCTCAACGGAGGGGCAACGGATGAGAGCGCGCAGAGCAGGAACGAGGTGGCGCACGGCGGCGCTGGCGGCCGCGGCCGCGGTGACGGCCGCGGTGAGCGTGACGACCGGCGCCGAGGCGATCGCAGCGCCCGCGGCGTCCGCCACCGCAAGGTCCGCCACCGCAAGGTCCGACACCGCGCCGCCCTCCACCTCGCTGTCGGCGGCGATGGCTGTCGCGCGCGACGCGACGTCCGGCGAGGTCCGGCAGCTGGTTGCGCCGGAGTCCGTGCACGGCCTGCGGGTCGCCCCGGCGACGTCGTCGGGGACGCCGGTCCCGACGCTGGTCCAGCCGCACGAGGACGGCGTCGCGGTCCTCACGGTGCTGACCGCGGGCCAGCGCACGGTGGACTACCCGAACGCGCTCGCGCCCGGCCAGCGGCTCGAGCCGGCCGGCGCCGGGGCGCTCGTGGTCGTGGACGGTGCGGACGTGGTGGGTGCGGTCGAGGCACCGTGGGCGGTGGACGCCACCGGGCGCCGGCTGCCCACCCGGTACGAGCTGCGCGGGGACGGCGGCCTCCGCCAGCTGGTCGACACGGAGGGCGCGACGTTCCCGGTCGTGGCCGACCCCAAGTACTCCGTCGGCTGGTACCGCGGCCCCGTCTACTACCAGGAGCTGTACTGGTCGGACATGTGGAAGGCCAAGAACCTGATGGACCGGTACGGCAAGCCGGTGACGGCCCTCGTGTCGGCGATCTGTGCCAAGATCCCCAGCGCACCGGCGAAGGCGGCCTGCGCCTACACGGTCAACCACCGGTACGGCGCGTACCGCACGCAGGTGAACTCCGGGATCGCGCACAAGCGGTGCGTCAAGATCCGCAACGGGTTCGGCCCGACCGACCTGTGGGCGTGGGGCATCTGGACCAAGAAGTGCATCAAGTGAGGAGCGGGCTCGATGAGGGGTGACCCGGCATGATCACGCGGGGCTGGGTGGTCCGGCAGCTGCTGTCCCTGGCGGCCGTCGTCGTGGGGGTGCTGCTCGCGCAGGCCGTCGACGGCCACGGCTGGGGCGCGTCCGGCTGGGCCATCCTGCTGGCCGTGTGGGCCGCGCTCGCGGCGGTCGAGCTGGCCGTCCGGTCCCGTCGTGGCACGGCCGAGCCGGCTCCACCCGGGTCGGGCTGACGCACGAAGGCCCGGGCCGGGGAAGGTGCTTCCCCGGCCCGGGCCTTGTCGTGGCAGAAGCCGTCGTGGCCGAAGCCCTCGGGTCAGAAGCTCGTCGGGTCGTTGGCGGGCTTGCGACCGGAGGCCTGCGCCTCGGCGGCGGCCACCTGCTGCGCGTACTGCTGCTTGACGGCGTCCATGTCGAGGTCGCGGACCTGCTTGAGGAGGTCCTCCAGCGCCGGCTGCGGCAGCGCGCCGGGCTGGCCGAACACCGGGATGCCGTCCCGGTAGATCACGAGCATCGGGATCGAGCTGACGCCGTACTGCGCGGCAAGCTCGGGCTCGGACTCGGTGTCGACCTTGACGAACTTCGCGTCGGGGTTGGCCTCGCTCACCGTCTCGAAGACGGGACCGAACTGGCGGCAGGGGCCGCACCACTCGGCCCAGAAGTCGATGAGCACGATGCCGTCCTGGACGGTCTCGTCATGGGTCTGCGGGGTCAGTGCCGTGGTAGCCATGCTGAGCACAACGGCGGGCGAGCCTCACGTGTTCCGCGCAGGCGGGACCACACGACGTGATCGTGGCAACACCGCATCACCGGCGATGCGAGGTTGCCACGATCCGAGCCCGGCCGGGACAGCTCAGCGCTTGCCGACGAACCAGCGCCGCAGCGTCTCGATCCGCTCGCGGACCTCCTGCGCGCCCGCCTGGGGCACCGCCGGGCCGCCGCACGAGCGCCGCAGCTCGGCGTGCACGGTGCCGTGCGGTTGGCCGGTGCGCTTGGCCCAGGCGCCGACGAGCTGGTGCAGCTCCTTGCGCAACGCGGCCACCTCACGGTGCGACGCGCGCTCCGGAGCGGGCTCCTGCCCCCGCGAGCGCCGCCCCTTCTGCTGGGCCGCCTGCCGTTCGCGCAGCAGCACCGCCACCTGCTCGGGCTCCAGCAGGCCGGGCAGTCCCAGGTAGTCCTGCTCCTCCTCGCTGCCGACCAGGGCCGACGTCCCGAACTCGCCGCCGTCGAACAGGACCCGGTCGAACTCGGCCTGGGCCTCCAGCGCCTCGAACGGCAGCAGATCCTGGTCGGCGGACGCGTTCTCCGGACGGTTCGCGGCGGCCAGCAGCGCGTCCTCGGGCGACCAGTCCTCGTCGCGGCCGGTGCGCGGCCGGTCCAGGGCGTGGTCGCGCTCGACCTCCAGCTCACCGGCGTGCTGCAGGAGAAGCGGCACGCTGGGCAGGAACACGGACGCCGTCTCCCCCCGTCGCCGGGCCCGCACGAAGCGGCCCACGGCCTGGGCGAAGAACAGCGGCGTCGCCGTGGACGTCGCATAGACCCCCACGGCCAGCCGCGGCACGTCCACACCCTCGGACACCATCCGGACGGCGACCATCCAGCGCTGCTCGCCGTGGGTGAACGACTCGATCCGGGACGACGACCCGCTGTCGTCCGACAGCACCACCACCGGCGGCTCACCGGTCAGCCCCCGCAGCAGCGAGGCGTAGGCGCGGGCCTGGGTCTGGTCCGTCGCGATCACGAGGCCCGCGGCGTCCGGGACGTGCCGGCGCACCTCGGTCAGCCGGGTGTCCGCGGCCCGCAGCACCGACGTCATCCACTCGCCCTTGGGGTCCAGCGCGGTCCGCCAGGCGTGCGCGGTGACGTCCTGGGTGAGCGGGTCGCCCAGGCGGGCGCTGAGCTCGTCGCCGGCCCGGGTCCGCCAGCGCATGGAACCCGAGTAGGCCAGGAAGATGACGGGCCGGACGACGCCGTCGCGCAGCGCGTCGCCGTACCCGTAGGTGAAGTCGGCCTGCGAGCGGCGCACGCCCGCGCCGTCCTGCACGTAGGTGACGAACGGGATGGCGGCGGTGTCCGACCGGAAGGGCGTCCCGGTGAGGGCCAGCCGGCGCTGCGCGGGCTCGAAGGCCTCGCGCACGGCATCACCCCAGGACAGGGCATCACCGCCGTGGTGAATCTCGTCCAGGATGACCAGGGTGCGGGCGGCCTCGGTGCGGGCCCGGTGCAGCAGCGGGCGGGCGGCGACCTGCGCGTAGGTGACGGCCACGCCGTCGAAGTCGCGGCCGTGCGTCCCGTGCGCGTTGCGGAACTGCGGGTCGACCCGGATCCCGACGCGGTGCGCGGCATCCGCCCACTGGCTCTTGAGGTGCTCGGTGGGGGCGACCACGGTGATCCGGCTGATCTCGCCGCGGTCCAGCAGCTCGGTCGCCACCCGCAGCGCGAAGGTCGTCTTGCCGGCCCCCGGCGTGGCCACCGCCAGGAAGTCGCGGGGCTGCTCGCGCAGGTACTGGTCGAGGGCAGCGGCCTGCCAGGCGCGCAGCTTCGACGCGGTGCCCCAGGGGGCGCGGCCGGGGAAGGCCGGGGGCAGGTGGGAGGCGGCAGAGGTACTCATCGGTCCAGCGAGCGTAACCGTTGCCGGACAAGGACATGCCGAGGGCCCGCGATGCTTCGCGGGCCCTCGGCGGCGTGCTATGGCGTGTCGAGACCGGCCCTGCTCAGCCCCGGTACGCCGCCCACTGCGATGCCATCCGGGTGCGCTGCCCGGCGCTGAAGGTGTTCATGCAGGAGTCGTACGTGTAGTCCATGAAGTTCTTGATGGGGTCCAGGCCGGACGCGGAGCAGGTGTCCCGGCCGGTCGGGCACTCGTAGGCCGGGGACGCCTCGGCCGGGGTGTCGGACACGTAGTCCCCCGAGCCCGAGCAGCCGCCCTGGAACGTGTGATAAAGGCCCATCCAGTGGCCGACCTCGTGCGTTCCGGTGTCGCCCTGGTTGTAGTTGGTGGCCGAGCCGCCGGGCACCGAGGAGTACAGGATCACGACGCCGTCCATCTTGGGCTGGCTGTTGTAGGACGACGGGAAGGTCGCCCAGCCGAGCAGGCCGCCACCCAGGTTCGCGGTGTAGACGTTCAGCGCGTTGGCGCCACCCTTGCGCAGCGCGTTCTTCATGTTCCGCTCGGCCGAGCTGCCCTGGCTGACGTTGTACCAGGACGAGTTCGACGTGGTGTCCGTGCCGGCCAGGGTGAACGAGAAGCCCGCACTGGAGTACGCGTTGTTCAGCACCGACAGCTGCTGGCTGATCTGGCTGGTGCTGACGGCACCGGCGGAGCCGTTCTTGATCACGTGGAAGTACACCGGGATGGACGTCGCCGCGAGCGCCGAGGAGGTGGAGCCCTTGAGCGCGGCGGAACGGTCGACGCCCTTGGCGGACAGCGCCTGGGCGAACTGCTTCTCCATCGCGGCGGCCTGCGCCGTGGTGAGCTCGTTGGCGTCGGCGCGGCCCTTGGTTCCGCGAGCGGCCACGGTGTCGGTGTGCGTCTCGCAGGCGCGGGCGGACGACGAGGTCGTCGGGCCGGGGGCGGCGCCGGCGGTGGCGGACGAGGCGGGGATGACGGCCAGGGCGGCGACGACGCCGGTGGAGCTGGCCAGGGCGAGGAGGAGTCGGGAGGCAGATTTCATCGTGGCAACGTAGCCAGGAGTCGGTGCGGACCATTCCCCCCAAATGGTCAATTCTTAGCAAAATGTCCGGGGGTGGCGTCCGGTCAGCTGTTTTCGTCCGGCGCGCGCAGGCCCTCGTAGATCTCCTTGCAGGCGGGGCACACCGGGAACCGGTTCGGGTCGCGGCCCGGTACCCAGACCTTGCCGCACAGCGCGATCACCGGGTCGCCGGACAGCGCGCTCTCCAGGATCTTCTCCTTGCGCACGTAGTGCGCGAACCGCTCGTGGTCCCCCGGCTCGACCCGGGTCTCCTCGACGGTCTCGCGCTCGAGCACGGCGGTGCGTTGCGGACTGCTGGCCGGCTGCTCCTGCGGCTGCGGCTCGCCGGGGTTCGCGAACGGGTCCTCGTGGCTCATCGCGCCAGTCTAGTTCGCCGCACCGGGGTCGTTCCTAGTTGAGCTCGGGGTCCTCGGGGAAGGTCGCGACGAAGGCGAGGTCCCCACCCTGGCGGCGCAGGACGGACCGCCAGAGCAGGTCGGGCTGGTCGGTGAACGCGTCCCGCGGCTCGGCATCCACGACGTACCAGGCGCCCTCCTCGATCTCGCGCTCGAGCTGGCCGGACGACCACCCGGCGTAGCCGGCGAAGACCCGCAGCCCGGACAGCGACTGGACGACGTCGTCCGGGTCGGTGTCCAGGTCGACCAGGCCCAGCGACCCGTTGATCCGGCGCACCCCGGGCGGCTCGTCGCCGTCGCCGGGGACCCCGACCAGCCCCAGCGCGGAGTCCAGCGCAACGGGGCCGCCCTGGAACAGCACGCCCGGGTCCGTCGTCCAGGGCTGCCAGGGCGGCAGCACCGTGGCGACGTCCACCTCCATCGGCCGGTTCAGCACCACGCCGAGCCCACCGTCGTCGCCGTGGTCGAGCAGCAGCACGACGGTGCGGTGGAACGTGGGCTCGCGCAGCGTCGGGGTCGCCAGCAGCAGCTGCCCCGTGAGGTTCACGTGCGGCCGAACGTCGGGCCGGCCTCGGCCGCCGGGAGCGAGCTGGAGTGCGGGTGCGCCTGGACGGGGGCGGGGCCGGCCGCCTGGTGCACAGCGGCGGCGACGACCTTCGTGACGTCGGGGTGGAACACGCTGGGCACGATGTAGGTGGCGTTCAGCTCGTCGTCGGCGACCACCCCGGCCAGGGCGGTGGCCGCCGCCAGCAGCACCGCCTCGGTGATCTTCGTGGACTGGGCGTCGAGCAAGCCGCGGAACACGCCCGGGAAGGCCAGCACGTTGTTGATCTGGTTCGCGAAGTCACTGCGCCCGGTGGCCACGACGGCCGCGTGCTGGGCCGCGTCGACCGGGTCGACCTCCGGGTCGGGGTTGGCCATCGCGAAGACGATCGCGTCCGACGCCATGGTGGCGATGTCGTCGCCGGTGAGGATGCCGGGGGCCGAGACGCCGATGAACACGTCCGCGCCGACGAGCGCCTCGCGCAGGGTGCCGCTCACACCGCGCGGGTTGGTGCGCGCGGCGACGCCGGCCAGGGCCGAGTCCGGCGCGGCCAGCACGTCCGGCCGGTCGCCGGCCACGACGCCGGCCACGTCGCACACGACGACGTCCCGCGCCCCGGCGTGCAGCAGCAAGGTCAGGATCGCGGTGCCGGCCGCGCCGGCCCCGGACATGACGATCCGGACGTCGGGCAGCGCCTTGCGCACGACGCGCAGGGCGTTGGTCAACGCGGCGAGCGTCACGATGGCCGTGCCGTGCTGGTCGTCGTGGAAGACCGGGATGTCGAGCTCGGCGCGCAGCCGCCGCTCGATCTCGAAGCAGCGCGGTGCGCTGATGTCTTCGAGGTTGATCCCGGCGAACACCGGCGCGATGGCCTTGACGGCCGCCACGATCTCGTCGGTGTCCTGGGTGTCCAGGCAGATCGGGAAGGCGTCGATGCCGGCGAACCGCTTGAACAGCGCGGCCTTGCCCTCCATGACCGGCAACGCGGCCAGCGGCCCGAGGTTGCCGAGGCCGAGCACGGCCGAGCCGTCGGTGACCACGGCCACCGTGTTGCGCTTGATGGTGAGCCGCCGCGCGTCGGAGGGGTCGTCGGCGATGGCGCGGCAGATCCGCGCCACCCCGGGGGTGTAGACCAGCGAGAGGTCGTCCCGGTTGCGGATCGGCACCTTGGACTCGATGGTCAGCTTGCCGCCGAGGTGGGCCAGGAAGGTGCGGTCGCTGACCTTGCCGATCTCGACCCCGGGAACCCCGCGCATCTCGTCGACCAGCGTGTTCGCGTGGCCGACGTCCCGCGCCGCGCACGTGACGTCGACGCGGACCCGGTCCGCGCCGGACGCCGTGACGTCCAGCGCCGTGACCAGCCCGCCGCCGCGCTCGATCACCGTGGTGAGCTCGCTGACCGCGGTCGGTCGGGCCGGCAGCTCCAACCGCACCGTGATCGAGTAGGAGACGCTGGGTGCCGCAGTCATGGTTGCCTCTCGTCGCTCGAGGTCCCCATTCAAGCGCAGCCCCGGCCCGGCGCGACCGGGTGGACCTCAGCCGGACTGGCGACGGGCCCGCTTGTCCCGGTACATCTCGACGTCCGCCCGGCGGACCGCGTCGTCGATCGAGCCCCGGGGCGGGCAGGTCGCGGCGCCGACCGAGGTGCGCAGGGGAAGGCCGTGCCCGGTCAGGGTGCGCTCCAGCGACCGGCGCAGCCGCTCCGCGATCTCGGCCGGATCGATCTCGTAGCCGCGCAGCAGCAGGGCGAACTCGTCGCCGCCGAGCCGGGCGATCACGTCCGGCTGGCCGCGCACGCAGCGCCGCAGGGCGTGCGCGCACGCGATGATCAGCTCGTCGCCGGCACCGTGCCCGTGGGTGTCGTTGACCACCTTGAGGTCGTCCAGGTCCACGGACACGACGGTGACCGTGCCGCCGGCGGCGATGTGGTCGCGGGCCCGGGTCACGGCCTCGTCCCAGCCGCGCCGGTTGGCCGCCCCGGTCAGCGGGTCGCTGATGGCGTGCTCGCGCGAGGAGTCCAGCTGGCGCACCAGCTCGTCGTGCGTGCTGGCCACCTCGAGCATCTGCGAGCCGACCTGGGCGAGCTGGACGGCGATCTGCTCGCACAGCGGGGTGAACCGGCTCGGCGCGCCCTGGGTGTGCACCAGCAGCAGGCACCCGCGCACGCCGTCCACCTCGATCGGCACGGTCAGGTACGACGAGACCGCTGGGTCGGGGCCGATCGGCGCGGGCAGCGGCCGGGCGGACGCGTCCTGGACGACGAGCAGCTCGCCGGTTTCGGCCGCAAGCGTGCGGGCGGCGACGACGGCCCGCTGCGCTCCGCCGTCCGGGGTCCACTCGGGCGTCGCCACGGCGTGCCGGTCGTCGTCCAGCCAGATGGCGCCGAGGGCGCAGGACACCGCGTTGGCCACGGACGCGGCCACGTGGAGGAGCAGCTGGCTGACGCCGACGGGAGCACCGGCCGACAGGTCCCGCTGCGCGGAGAGCACGACGAGCTCGTCGGCGAGGTGGCGAGCCGGAGCAGCGGCGGTGACCCGCTCGGTCGCTCGCGCGGCGAGGTCGAGCAGCTGGTTGTCGTCCAGGCGCAGCAGGTCGGCGTCCGGTTGGCCGGAGCCGAGCACCACTGCGTGGTAGGCGTCCAGCCGCACCACGGCCGAGGTCGAGGCCCGGTAGGGGCCGAGCACGGCGTGCGGCCGCTGACCGTGCCGGCGGACCGGGCGCCCGCGCGACAGCGCCGCCTGCAGCCCGTGGTCGGAGAGCTCGTCGCCGTCCACCGAGCCCGCCCAGGTGGCGCCGCGGCCGAGCCCACCCAGATGGGTCCACCGGTTGCCGACGCGGCGGAAGACGAGCACGTCGTGGGCGTCGAGGAACCCATCGACGTCCTGCAACGGCATCTGGGCTCCTCGACGGCCGGCGGGGCTGCACGGCTCACGCGTTTCTACCGGAAGCAAACCCCCTGCCGGTGCGGCCGTCAGCCGAACCTCACCCGGCCACCCGAGTGGGCGAACCAGACCGCCGTCAAACACCCCAGTCCGTCAAACACCCCAGTCCGGACGCATCGGGAAGTGCGGGTCGCCACCCTCGTCGGTCCGGGTGGCCAGCACCTGGTGGAGCTCGATGTCCTGGCGGTCGAACGCCAGCCGCGAGCCCGCCATGTAGAGACCCCAGACCTTGGCAGTGGCCAGCCCGGCCTCCGCGACCGCCTCGTCCCAGCCCTGCACGAGGTTGTCGCACCAGGCGGCCAGCGTCCGGGCGTAGTGCCGGCGCAGGTTCTCCTCGTGCTGGACCTCCAGGCCCTCGTCCTGCATGGCCGTGATGATCGAGCCGACCCCGGTCAGCTCGCCGTCCGGGAAGACGTACCGGTCGATGAAGCCGCGGCGCTTGATCCCCGGGTGCAGGTTGTCCATCCGGGTGATCGAGTGGTTGAGCAGCCGGCCGCCCGGCACGAGCCGCGAGCGCAGGAACCGGAAGTACGCCGGGTAGTTGTGCACCCCGATGTGCTCGGTCAGCCCGATGGAGCTGACCGCGTCGAAGCCCGTCTCGGCGACGTGCCGGTAGTCCTGGTGGCGGACCGTGGCCTTGCCGGACAGGCCGTCCGCGGCGATCGCCGCCTGCGCCCACTGGGCCTGGTCCTTCGAGAGCGTGACCCCGATGGCCGTCACGCCGTACTCGCGCACGGCGTGCCGCACCATGCCACCCCAGCCGCAGCCGACGTCCAGCAGCCGCATGCCGGGCTGCAGGCCGAGCTTGCGGCAGACCAGGTCGAACTTGTTCGCCTGGGCCTCCTCCAGCGTCGCGCTGTCGCTCGGGTAGCAGGCACAGGTGTACGCCATGGACGACCCGAGCACGATCTCGTAGAACCGGTTGCTCACGTCGTAGTGGTGGTGGATCGCCTCGGCGTCGCGCCGTTGCGAGTGCCGCAGGCCGTGCAGGGCCCGGTGCCACCCGCTGGGCACCTCGTTGGGCGGCGGCGGCGGCATCGTCAGGGCGAGCTTGCCGAAGGACCGCAGGGCGCGAGCCGCGTCAGCCGGAGCCGGCCGCTTGGGCGCAAGCAGGGTCTGAGCCCGCCGGAGCAGCTCGTACGGGTCGCCGGGGTGGATCCCGTCGACCTCGAGGTCCTCCATCAGGTAGGCCCGGGCCATCCCGAGCGAGGACGGCGCCCCGGCGATGTAGGCCAGGCCGCGCGGGTTCACCAGCCGCAGCTGGATCGGCGCGTCGGCCGACCCGGTCCGGGACCCGTCGTACGCCGTGAAGCTCAGCCCCTCGACCGGTCCGACGACCATGTCGAAGGCCTCCGCGATGCTCATGGGCCCACGCCTACCGGGATCCTGCTTGAACTGACCGAGCACGCTCACCGTCGCCTCACCGCCTTGTCGTAGAGATCGAGCAGACGCTCATCCGGGTCGTACCGCCGCTTGGCCGCCTCGTACTCGGCGCGGCCGTAGAGCTGCCAGAACTCCTCCGGCTCGTAGTACGAGTCGGAGTACAGGGACTTGTGGCCGTCCAGCTCGGCGACCTTGGCCTCGATGCGGCGGTTCACGTCGCCGTCCTGGTCGCCCGCGGCGATCGGCACGGTCGACCAGAAGCCGACGTTCACGTAGAGGCTGTCCGGACCGAGCGGGTACAGCGGCCAGGTGCCGTCGGCCGTCGGCGCGGGACGGCTCAGCCGCAACGGGCACAGCCAGATCGGCTCGATCGGCACGGTGTCGATGAACCAGCGCAGGAAGTCGGCGGTGCGCTCCACCGGGATCTCGACGTCCTGCACGACCCGCTCGCGCTCCGGCAGTCCCTTGCGGGCATCCATCCGAGCCTTGACGTGGTAGCGGTTCTCCAACCCGATGATCCGCTGGTAGACGTCGCTGCGCAGGTACTGCTTGGGCACCCAGCGCCGGATGCGCGGGTTCTGCACGCCGAGCGCGCGCGAGCACCAGAACCAGTCGGTGTCCCAGCGCCACAGGTAGTCCCGCACCGTCAGCCAGTCCTCCCGGCGGGACCGCACCGACCGGTAGTAGACGTCCTGACCGGTGTAGTCGGAGGTGTACGGCGCGTTGTCGGCCCACGTGCCCAGGGTCAGGAACGCCTCGAGCGCCGGGCCGTCGGCGTCCGGCGGGGTCGGGAAGACCGAGCCGTCGATGAAGTCCACCGGCTCGCCGTCCCAGCTGGCCCGGCCGTCCTGCGCGCCGCGCACCAGGTCGGCGATCGCCGCACCGAGCGCGTCCAGGTCCGTGAACCGCACGTGCCGTAGGCGAACGTAGGGGTGCACGGGCGTCAGCTCGATGGTCGCGGCCGCCGCGTAGCCGAGCGTGCCGTAGGAGTTCGGGAACACCCGGAACAGCTCGGCGTCCGGGCCGTCCGGGGTGGCCCGGACGATCTCGCCGGCCCCGGTCAGCACGTCGAAGGACAGGGCCGCCTCGTGCGGCAGCCCGGCCCGCCAGGACGACGACTCGATCCCGAGGCCGGTCAACGCACCACCGAGGGTGATGGTCTTCAGCTGCGGGACGACCGTCGGCATCAGCCCGTGCGCCAGCGTGGCGTCGACGAGGCGCTCGTACGTCGTCATGCCGCCGACGTAGGCGGTCCGCCGCTCGGGGTCGATCTCGAAGACGTGGTCGAGGCCGGACACGTCGAGGCCGGCGCGCGCCGACCGCTCGCGCGGCCGGAACAGGTTGCTGGTCTTCTTCGCCAGCCGCACCGGCTGGTCCGCCGGCAGGGCGGCGAACTCAGCGCGCAGACGTTCCACCGCGGCGGGATAGCCAGTCACGGGCCTACCCGCCGTGGTCCGTTCAGGTGCGACGTCCTGAGCCACGCTATGGATGCTATCGCCGCCGTCCGACATCGCGCTCGGGGGTCGCCGTGGTAGGTGTTGCGGCGTGACCCTGCGACCCGTGACCCGTCAGCACGCCGGCACCGCCTTCACCGTGCGGGTCCGCGACGAGGGACCCGAGGACGCCCCGGTCGCCCTACTGCTGCACGGGTTCCCGCAGCACGGCGGGATGTGGGACCGCTGCCTTCCCGGCCTGCACCAGCTCGGCCTGCGCACGCTCGCTCCCGACCAGCGCGGCTACTCCCCCGCCCCGCAGCCCCGCGACGTCGACGCCTACCGCCTGGACGCCCTGGTGGCCGACGCGCTCGCAGTGCTGGACGACGCCGGCGCCGAGCGCGCGCTCGTGGTCGGCCACGACTGGGGTGCGCTGGTCGGCTGGGCGCTGGCCGCGCACCACCCGCAGCGCGTCCGCGGCCTGGTCGCGCTGTCGGTGCCGCACCCGCACGCGTTCGGCCGCGCCATCCGCGAGGACGCCCAGCAGCAGGAGCTGTCCGGCTACTTCCAGCTGCTGCGCAAGGAGAACACGGCCGAACGGGTCCTGCTGGCGGACGACGCAGCGGTGCTGCGCCGGTTCTTCCAGGGCGGTGCGCTGACCGCTGACGAGGTCCAGGGCTACCTGGCCCCGCTGCTGAGCGAGGCCGGCCTGCGCGGCCCGCTGTCCTGGTACCGCGCCATGGGCGGCCCGGAGTTCGCCGCGGTGCCGCACGTCACCGTGCCCACCGTGTACGTCTCCGCCGAGCACGACCTCGGCGTGGGCCGGGCGGCCGCGCAGTGGTGCGCCGACTACGTCGACGGTCCGTACCGACGGATCGACCTGACCGGCACGCACTGGATCGTCGACGAGGAGCCGGACGTCGTCGTCCAAGCCGTCGCGTCGCTCGGCTGACCGGGCCTCAGCTCGGCTCGGGGGTGCAGGGCGCCGCACCGACGGTGCCGGCGCCGGTGGCCCAGGCCGGCAGCGGGCGCGGGTCCGGCGACGGCTGCAGCCGACCGTCCACGTTCGCGTACGCCCAGGACGGTCCGGCGTCGATCAGGGTGGCGACGGCGGCGACCAGCCGGTCGACGTCCTCGGTCCGCGAGCCGACCCCGACGCTGGCGCGCACGGCGCCGTCGTCCAGCCCGAGCCGGGCCAGCAGCGGGTGTGCGCAGAACTTGCCGTCCCGCACGCCGATGCCGTGCTCGGCGGACAGGTAGGCCGCCACCAGGCCGGGGTCGTAGCCGTCGACGGTGAAGGTCACCACACCGATGGAGGACGGCGCGTCATCGAAGATCCGGTGCACCTGGACGCCGGCCAGCTCGGTCAGTCCGTGCACCAACCGCTCGCGCAGGGCCGCCTCGTGCACCTCGAGCGCGGCCTCGGGGAGGGCGGCGAGCGCGTCGCAGGCGGCGGCCAGGGCCGCGGCGCCCAGCACGTTCGGGGTCCCGCCCTCGTGCCGCTGCGGCGCGCAGGCCCAGTCGGTGCGCTCGAGGGTGACGTTGCGGACGGCACCCCCGCCGGCCAGGTACGGCGTGCCACGGTCCAGCCAGTCGCGTCGACCGACCAGAACGCCTGTGCCGTAAGGGGCGTAGAGCTTGTGACCGCTGAACGCCAGGTAGTCGACGCCGGTCGCGTCCAGGTCGATGCGGCGGTGCGGTGCGAGCTGCGCCGCGTCCACCACGACCCGCGCACCGTGCCGGTGCGCGATGGCCACGACCCGATCGATCGGCAGCTCCTCACCGGTCACGTTGGACGCGCCGGTGATGGCCACGAGGGCGGCCGGCTGCTCGCGCAGTGCCGACTCGAGGGAGGCGAGGGTGGACTCCAGCGACGCGCGCACGGGCACATAACGGTGCGCGGTGCGCTGCCAGGGCAGCAGGTTGGCGTGGTGCTCGGCGTCCAGGAACACGACGTCGCCCCACGTGGGCAGGCAGCCGGCGAGCAGGTTCAGCGCGTCCGTGGTGTTGCGGGTGAAGACGACGACGTCGCCCTGGCGGGCGCCGACGAAGCGGCCGACCGTGGCCCGGGCCCGCTCGAGCACCGCGGTGGACACCTGGGACGCGTAGCCCGCCCCGCGGTGCACGCTCGCGTAGTAGGGCAGGACCTCGGCCAGGTGCGCCTCGACGGACTCCAGGGCCGGCGCACTCGCGGCGTAGTCGAGGTTGGCGTACCGCACGGTGCCGCCGGTCACGACCGGGACCTGGAGCTCGGCGCCGACGACGGGCAGGAGCGGCCCGGCGCCCGGGAAGTCGGCGTCCTGACGCGGCTGGGCGCTGGACTGCGGCTGGGTCTGCTGTGCCTGGGTCTGCTGAGTGCTGTGCTGAACGGACAACGGGTACTCCAAGGTCCAGGGACCCTGGGCTACCGTGCCGTTGGCGGGTCCGCGCTTGCGTCAACACCTCGTCGACGCCAGGTCCTCACCCGGGGCACCCCACCGCGGTAGGAGGGTTGCCGGCCAGCAAGCCGGGGCTATCTGCTGGCACTCATGACCTTCGAGGAAGATATCGGCCGATCTGGGCAAAGCCCAACCCTCAAGACGAGACTTCTCGCATGCCGAGACACCGCATGGTTCGAGACAATCGTGCCGTGAGCGCCACGACCGTCACCCCGGCTGCGATCCGCCCCGGCGTCCTGGGCGACCTGCCAGCCCTGACCGAGATCTACAACCACTACGTGACCGGCTCCAACGCGACGTTCGACGTCACGCCCTTCTCCGTGCCGGACCGGCAGGCGTGGTTCGACCACTACGCGGCGACCGGTCCGCACCGCCTGCTGGTCGCGGACGCCGACGGCGAGGTGCTCGGCTACGCGACGAGCAGCCCGCTGCGACCCAAGCCGGCGTACGACACCTCGGTCGAGACGACGATCTACTGCCGGCCGGACGCCGTGGGACAGGGCCTCGGCCGCCGGCTGTACGAGGCACTGCTCGCCGGGCTGGCCCGCGAGGACCTGCACCGCGCGTACGCCGGGATCGCCGTCCCGAACGACGCGTCGGTGGCGCTGCACCGGGCCATCGGGTTCACCCCGCTCGGCACCTACCGCGAGGTGGGTCGCAAGTTCGGCCGGTACTGGGACGTCGCCTGGTTCGAGCTGGCCCTCCCCTACGCCAAGCCCAGGTCGTAGCTCAGCCCCAGGGCCTCATGCACCCGGGCCAGGGTGGCCGCCGCCACCGGCCGGGCCCGCTCGACGCCGGACCTCAGCACGTCCCGGACGACGGCGGGGTCGCGCTCGAGCTCGCGCCGGCGGGCGCGGATCGGGCGCAGGTGCTCGTTGACGGCCTCCGTCACCACTACCTTGAGCGCTGACGCGCCGCCACCGCCCACCTCGTCGGCGACCTCCAGCGGCGTCCGGTCGGTGCACAGCGCCGCCACCAGCAGCAGGCTGGACACCTCGGGCCGCGCGACCGGGTCGTAGGTGATGTGCCGCAACGAGTCCGTGACGGCGCCGCGCACCAGGCGAGCGGTCTCGTCCTCGCTGGCGCCGAGGTCGATGGCGTTGCGCCGGCTCTTGGACATCTTGCGCCCGTCGGTGCCCAGCAACCGCGGCGCCTCGGTGAGCAGCGCCTGCGGGGGCGTCAGCACGACCTGCCCGGCGCCGTACCGCTCGTTGATCCGTCGGGCGACGGCGCGGCTCTGCTCCAGGTGCGGCAGCTGGTCCCCGCCGACCGGCACGAGGGTGCCGCCGACGGAGAGGATGTCCGCCGCCTGGTGCACCGGGTAGGTGAGCATCAGCCCGCCGATGGCGCTGGACCCGGACTCGGCGACCTCCGCCTTCACGGTCGGGTTGCGGCGCAGCTCGGACAGGGTCGTCGCGGACAGCAGCGGCAGCATGAGCTGGCCGATCTCGGGGACGGCGCTGTGCACGAACACAGTGGTGCGCGCCGGGTCGATGCCGCAGGCCAGGTAGTCGAGCACCAGCTCGCGGATGCTCGCCGCGACCTCGCTGGTGTCGACCCGGTCGGTGATCACCTGGTAGTCGGCGATGACGAGGTACGTCGGCACCCCGGCGTCCTGCAGCCGCACGCGCTCGCGCAGCGTGCCGAGGTAGTGCCCGAGGTGCAGCGCCCCGGTGGGCCGGTCCCCGGTGAGGACCCGGTAGCGCCCAGGATGGGCCAGGACGTCGGCGCGTTCGGCGAGGATGGCGTCGGACGGCGCGGGCTGGCTCGCGATGATGGTACTGGCGGTGATGGCTGTGGTGCTGGTCATGGCAGGTCTCCGTCGGTCGGCGGACGCCGTCACGCCGGACCGGGAGAAGTGTCTACGAGAGACCGTGCGCCTGGCCGCCGTGCGGCGGCCAGAGGGGATGCGTCAGTGGGCCGCCGAGCTACGGCAGCCACCACGCGCGGTTCACGGTGCAGGTCACGAGGTCAAGGGTACCGGCTGCGGGGTTCGTCAGGCCAGGTAACCGAAGTCCCCGGTCTCCAGCCGGTGCGCGAGCACCCGCACGCTGGGCGCCTGGACGACCGTGTCCTCCCACCCGACGCTGGACGGCTCGACGAGGTGTACGGCCGGGTCGTCCTCGCGCAGGTCGACCGCCAGGTGCCGGTCGGCGCCGTTCGAACCGATCACCAGCACGCCGGGGTGGTAGATCATCTCGCTCGTCCATTCCCGGGTGACCCGGATGGCATCCACCGGCGGGTGCAGCTCGACGTATGCGCCGCTGAGCATCCAGCCACGGCGCAGCCAGCCGGCGGCGGTGACCATCTCGCGCCAGGCGCTGGGCACGGGCCAGCCGAAGGCGTCCCGGACGGCGTCCACCTCGGCGTGCGGCACCCCGCGCTGGTACTGGGCCTCCTCGCTGATCTCGCCGACGAGGGCCTTGGTCAGCCGGCGACCCTTGGGGATCCGCAGCCGGTCGCCGTCCGTGACGACGCCGCTCCAGTCCGGCAGGTCGGGGGCGACGTCGAAGACGACGACCGATCCCTCCCCCTGTGCGGCGACCAGGTCACTGCGGGCCACGTGCACCGCGTCGTCACGCAGCCGGAACGACTCGAGCGCGGTGTCCTGGGCACCCGCCTGGGGGAAGGAACGCCAGCCCACCTCGGCGAGGGCGCGCAGGGTCGGCGGGTCCGCCGTGCACCAGAGGGTCAGCGACGACGGTTGCTTGCGGCGGCCGAACACCCGCCCGACTCTGCCAAAACCTCCGCCGAAGATCCACCGCCCTACAGTGATGCCTCGTCAGCCTCCCCTGGACGAGAGGACCGCAGTGCAGCGTGAGCCGAGGACGCAGGTGAGCTCCACCACGTCCGATCCCGCTCCGGACGCGCCACCGGGCCAACCGCCGCGGGTGCGCCAGACCTGGGTGGACCAGGCACGCTGGGTGGCGATCACGCTGGTGGTGATCGGCCACGTCGTCGGCCTCCTGCGCGGACGCAGCGATCTCGC
The DNA here is from genome assembly GCF_039541115.1 of Angustibacter luteus. Taxonomy (NCBI): domain Bacteria; kingdom Bacillati; phylum Actinomycetota; class Actinomycetes; order Kineosporiales; family Kineosporiaceae; genus Angustibacter; species Angustibacter luteus. The sequence continues at coordinate 263,929 of NZ_BAABFP010000007.1, read as the reverse complement.
TCGGGCGATCTCCGACTTCGTGTACACCTTCCACATCGCGGGACTGGTGCTGCTGGCCGGTTGGGGCGCGCGGCGGCAACGGGCCTCGGGCGAGGGGCTGACCAAGATCTTCTGGCAGCTGCTGGTGCCGTACGTGGTCTTCCAGCTGCTGGCCTTCGCTGCCAACCGGGTCTTCGAGGGAGCCCACCCGTCCTGGAGCTTCACCAGCCAGACGTTCGGGCTGTGGTTCCTGGTGGCGCTGGCCGCCTGGCGCCTGCTGGGGCCGTGGTTCCACGGACTGCGGTGGCCGGTGCTGCCGGCCCTGGCGCTCGCCCTGCTGGCCGGGCTGAGCCCGAGGATCGGCGACCACCTGTCGCTGTCCCGGATCGCGTTCTTCCTGCCCGTGTTCGTCGCCGGGCCGTGGGTGGTGGACCGGGTGAGCCACTGGCGGACGCTGCCCGCTGCCCGGGCGGCCGGTGGGCTGCTGCTGGCGGGGTGGGGGCTGTGGGTGGCCGGGCACCAGCCGACCTTCGATCGCACGATCTTCTTCGGCCGCGACTCCTACGATGCGCTCGGGCAGGGCGGGCTGCACGGCGTCCTCGCGCGGCTGGCCGCCCTCGCGTTGACGACGGTGCTGGCCGTCTGCCTCCTGGTGCTTGTGCCGGGGCGACCGGGCGCGCCGACCCGAGTCGGACGCTGGGCCGCCGAAGCGGGACGACACACCATGTACCCGTACCTGCTGCACCTCCCGCTGCTCACGGTGCTGGCCTGGTCGGGCCTGCTCGGCCGGCCGGCTCCCACGATCGCCACGCTGGTCGGCGTGCTGGCCGCCGTGGCGTTCTGCGTCGTCACCGTGCTGCCCCCGGTGCGGTTCGTGGCCGGCCCGTTCGTCGAGCCCCGGACGTGGGCGCAACGGTGGTTGCGGCCGCGTGCCCGCCGACCATGATGGTCGGATGATCTCGACGCAGGACTACCTCTGGTACGTCGACGCCGCCCTGGACGCGATGGTGGCGATCCTCGGCGAGCTGGGCGACGAGGGCGCGAACCAGCGCTTGGACACCCCGGGCGCGAACTCGCCGTACGCGGTCGTGACGCACTGCCTCGGCGTCATGGAGTTCTGGGGCGGGTACGCCGTGGCCGGCCGCCGCATCGAGCGTGATCGCGAGGCGGAGTTCCGGGCCGGCGGCGACGTCGCGGGGCTGGTGCTGCGGGTCCGGGCGGCGCGCGAGCAGCTGGTCGCCGACCTGGACGACCTGGAGCCGGCGGCGCCGGTCCGCGGCGCCCTCGATGAGGACGACTCCTCCTTGCCACTGGGCCGCACTCAGGGCGGTGCCGTGATCCACCTGTACGAGGAGCTCGCCCAGCACCTCGGTCAGCTGGAGGTGACCCGCGACGTGCTCCTCGCGGCCCGCGCACGCTGACAGCGAACATGCTGGCGTTACACGTATAAGCGAGTAATCATCGTCACATGACGACTGACAGCACAGCAGAGGTCCGCGCCTGGCTCACCGGGCGCCTGCCGCAGGAGTGGACCACCGACGGCGCCCCCGAGGTGACCGTCGACCGTGAGGAGATCACCGTCGTCCTCGCGCTGGGCGCCCCGTCGCTCGCCGACGACGCCACCGACGCCGAGCGCGCCCAGGCCCTGGCCGGGCGCGTGCAGGGCTGGCGCGAGGACACCCGCGAGCGGCGGATCGCCGTCGCGCGCGAGGCCGAGCACCGCTTCGACCGGAAGGTGGCCTGGGGGGTGCGGACCGGCGACTCGGTCCAGCTCTTCACCCACCTCGCCGTGCCGGTGATGACGCGGCTGCGCCAGCCCGAGCGCCAGGTGCTCGACACCCTGGTCGAGGCCGGCGTGGCCCGCTCCCGAGCCCACGCCCTCGCCTGGTGCGTGCGGCTGGTGGGTGACAACGCCGACGAGTGGCTGGGTGACCTCCGGTCGGCCATGGAGAAGGTGCGCGAGGTGCGCGGCCAGGGCCCGCAGTCGTCCTGAACCGCCCGAACAGGTGTAGAACGGACGGGTGGACGACCCGGATGTCACGAGCCCTTCAGGTGGCCTGACGGTGGACGTCGACCGCTGGGCGGCGTGGGAACCCGAGCAGGCGGCGGCGCTGCTGGCCGGTGTCGACGCCCCGTGGGGGATCGCCGGCGGCTGGGCCCTCGACCTCTACGTCGGGCGTCGGCGCCGCGACCACGAGGACCTGGAGATCGCGGTGCCGCTGGCCGGCTTCTCCGAGCTGCGGGACGCCTTGCGCCCGAACGAGTTCGACGTGATCGGCGACGGGCGGCGCTGGCCGCTGGACCGCCCCGGCGCCGCCGAGGCGATGGCCCAGCACCACCAGACCTGGCTGCGTGACCCGGACGGCGCGTACCGGCTGGACGTGTTCCGCGAGCCGCACGACGGCGACACCTGGATCTGCCGCCGGAACCCCTCGATCCGCGTCCCGTACGACGCGGTGGTCGAGCGGACCGAGGGCGGCATCCCGTTCGTCGCACCGGAGATCGTGCTGCTGTTCAAGGCGAAGGCGTTGCGGGACAAGGACCGTAGCGACTTCGACGAGGTGCTCCCCGAGCTCGGTGCCGGACGCCGGGCCTGGCTGTCCATCGCGTTGGAGCAGGTGCACCCGGGCCACGAGTGGCTCGAGCGCGTCCGCGGCTGATCACGTCCCCGGCAGCGGATTCTCAGCCTCGGTGAACTCCTGCAGCCACGCGTCGGCGTAGTGGCCGTACTCGGCCCGGGTGGCGTCGTCGAACCCCTCGTCCCAGACGCTCCAGCTCAGCGCCCGGTTCAACATGCCCAGCCGGTAGGCCGGGGCGAAGACGGCCCGCAGCTCCTCGACGGGCGCCAGGTCGGTCCAGGCCCCGAGGTAGGAGTCCACCAACCGTTGCAACGCAGGGGCTCCAGGCTCCAGCCCGAGGCGGTCGCCGAGGCTGCGCAGACCGACCACGACGCCGAAGAACGGGTGCCCGACGCAGCTGTCCGCCCAGTCGATGATCACCAGGTCGTCGCGGCTGTCGGTCCGGCGGACCACCAGGTTGCCGTCGTGGATCTCTTCGTGCACCAGCGTGTCCGGCAGCGGGCAGACCCGGGTCGCCGCGACGAGCTGCCCAACGAGCGAGGGGTCGGCGCCGACGGTCGCCGCGAGCTCGGGGATCCTGGCGAGCCGGCGGTCCGGGGTGCCGAGGGCCAGCAGCAGCTCGGCCCGGTCGGACAGGTCGCGCTGCAGCTCGCCGTACCGGCGGTAGAGCCGCTCGACCGCCGCGAGGTCGTCGTCGCGCTCCAGCCGGTCCCGCAGCGGCTCCCCCGCGTCGTGCATGAGCAGCCAGCCGCGCTCGACGTCCGCGGCGACCAGCTCGACGGTCAGGCCCGGCTCGTAGGCGGCGAGCAGCTGGGTCAGCCCCACCTCGTGCCGGGACGACGGAGCGGTCGCCTTGACGAACAGCGCGCCACCCGTGGTCGGTGCCAGCAGCAGGGCCGACCAGGCTCGCCGGTGCACCACCTGCACCGGACCGGTCAGCCGCGCGTTCGCAGCGGTCCACGCGATGATCTCGTCCAGCCAGCTCGGCTCGTCCCAGGGCAGTGCCACGGCCCGAACGCTACGGCCTCCGGTGCCGGGACGACACCGCCTTTGCAGGCCGACGACGCCGGGTCCCGGCCACCATCACGAACCCGCAGCCGAGCAGGACCAACGCCGCCTGCACGGTGAGACCGACGTTGGCGCCGGTGCGCGGCAGCCCGGACCCGGCCTGGTCGGGGAGGAGCGCGGGCGGGTTCGAGGCGCTGGCGTCGTCGCTGTCCCCGCAGTCCGGGCACGGGTCCGGCTGGCCGCCGGTCACCGTCGCGGTGTTCACGACGGGTTGGGCCGTGGTGTCCAGGTCGGCCACGATGCTGAGGCGCGGGGTGCTGGCGCCCGAGGCGAGCGGTGCGGCGTACGTGCAGGTCGCAGTCTGGCCCTGCGACGTGCACTGCCAGCCGGAGCCGGTGAAGCCCACCAGGGTCGCCCCGGCCGGCATCGGGTCGGTGACCACGACCGGCGTCGTCGTGGCGCTCGGGCCGTGGTTGGTCACCACGATGCCGAAGGTGACCCGACCACCGTCCTGGTCGATGACGTCCTTGGCGATGGTCAGGTGCGACACCGGGATGATGTCGGCCGGGTCGGTGTCGGTGTTGTTGGCCGGGTCGAGGTCCTCCGCCGGCGAGCGGACCGTCGCGGAGTTCACCACGGCCGGGTAGGCGGACGGCTCGACCATGACCTTGATCGACACCAACCGGGACTGGTCGATCGCCAACCCGCCCGTGTTCACGCAGCGCACGGCCTGCCGGACGGCGGCGCAGCGCCAGCCGTTGCCGCTGCCCGAGACGTAGGTGACGCCCGCCGGCAGCGTGTCGGCGACCACGATCGGGCCGGGGTCGGGTGTCGGGCCGGAGTTGTGCACCAGGATCCGCCAGGTGGCCTGCTCGCCCACCACGAAGTCACCGGTGTGCGCCTTGCGGATCGACAGGTCCACCTGGGCCGGGACGGCGAGGCTGTCGACCGCGTCGTTGTCGTCCGGGTCGTCGCCGGAGGTCGAGGTGGTGACCCGGGCGGTGTTGGCGACCGACGGGTAGGCCAGCGGACCGACGGTGGTGACCACGTCGATCGGCTCGGTGGTGGCCGTCGGGTCGAGCGGGTCGTCCAGGACGCAGCGCACCGAGTTCCCCGGCGTGGCGCAGGTCCAGCCCGTACCCGAGGCCGAGACCAGGGTCAGCCCGCTCGGCAGAAGATCGGTGACGACCACGTCCTGGGCCTGCGAGGGTCCGTCGTTGTGCGCCGCGATCTGGAACGTGGTGTCGTCGCCGATGTGGGCGGTGCCGGTGTGCGTCTTGGTGACGCTGACGTTGGCCACCGGTTGCACCGGGACGTCGTCGGTATCGGTGTTGTTGCTCGGCGTCGGGTCGTCGACCTCGCCGCTCACCGTGGCTTCGTTGGTGTACGTCCCGGCGGGCGCGGCGGCGTCGACCTGCACGGTCATCAGCAGCGGGGGCGCGTTGCCGTTCGGCGGGATCGGCTCGGCGGGGGTGTACGTGCACGTCACCTGGGACGGGCCGGGCGTGGCGTCGGTGCACGACCAGGGCGACGCGGCCGAGACGAAGGTGAGACCGTCGGGGAGCGTGTCGACGACGGTCAGCGTGCCGACCGCGATGGACGGCCCGGCGTTCCGCACCGCGATCCGGAAGGTGACCGGCTCCCCGGCTGCGGCGACCCCCGCCGGCTCGTGCGTCTTGGTCAGCCGCAGGTCGGCCTCTCGGGCGGTGGTCACCGTCGCCGTGTCGGTGTTGTCCGCGGGGTCGTCACCGGACGTCGAGGTCGCGATGGTCGCGGTGTTCGTCAGCGTGGTGCCATCGGGTGCGCTGGGGTCGGTGACGGCGTCCACGGTGATCGTCGCGCTGGCGCCGACCGGTGCGCTGTCGTTGGTGCAGCGCACGAGCTGGCCGGTGATGAGGCAGTCCCAGCCCTGGCCGGTTGGCGGCGTCACGCTCACGGGCCGCAGTCCGGCCGGTGCGGTGTCGCTGACGACGATGCCGTCCGCGTCCGACGGGCCCTCGTTGGCCACGTCGAGCTCGTAGGTCACCGTGGATCCGGCCGGTACCGTCGCCGGGCCGAGCCGGGTCTTGGCGATCGACACGTTGGCGTCGTTGAGCACGATGGTCGGATCGGAGTCGCTGTTGTTCGACAGGTCGTCGTCGTGCGCGGTGCCCGAGACCGAGACGCTGTTCAGCAGGACGGTGGGACCGGCGTCCGAGGCCACCGCGGCGGTGATGGTGATCGGCGCCGCGTCCTCGCCGGCGGCCAGCACGCCGTCCCGGGTGCAGGTCACGATGCGGCCGACGGCCGAGCAGTCCCAGCCGGTGCCGGTGGCCGAGACGTAGCTGGTGCGGGGCGGCAGCGTGTCTGACGCGGTGACCGGGCCGGGGTTGTCCGAGGGACCGTTGTTGGTGACGTCCACCTGCCAGCTGAAGTCCTCACCTGCGGTCGCCGGGCCGGTGTGCGACTTGGTCACCGCGAGGTCGCTGGTGACGTCGACGTCCGTGTTGTCGTCGTCGGTGTTGTTCGCCGGGATCGGGTCCGTCGTGGGGCTGCCCACGTGCGCCGTGTTCAGGATCGCCTCGGGCGGGGCGTCCGCGGCGACGTCCACGTCGATCCGGACCGCCGCGTCGGCGTCGTTCGCCAGCCCGGCGGCGAGCGTGCAGGTGACGTCCTGGCCGGAGGCCGAGCAGGCCCAGGTGCCGGTGACGCTGGTGAACCCGGTGTAGGTCAGCACGTCGGGCAGGGTGTCGGTGATGGTGACCGGCCCGGCGGCGTCGGACGGGCCGGCGTTGTGCACGGTGAACAGGTAGGTGTTGCTGCTGCCAGCGGTGAACGGCCCGTTGTGCGACTTGTCGATGGCCAGGTTGGCGAGGGTGACGACCGCGCCGGGGTCGACGTCCGTGTTGTTGCCCGGCACCGGGTCCGTGGTCGGGCTCTCGACGTGGGCGGTGTTCTCCAGCGTGCCGGTCACGTCGGGGTCGACGTCGGCGCGCACGGTGATCTGGGGCGCCGGGCCCACCGGCAGGTCGGCGGCTCGCGTGCAGGTCAGCGCCGTCCCTGCTCCGGTGCACGCCCAGCCGCTACCGGCCGCCGACACGAACGTCGTCCCGGCCGGGAGCGTGTCGGTCACGGTGACGGGTGCCAGCGCGACCGACGGGCCCAGGTTGGTCACGTCCAGGGTCCACGTCGCCCGCGCGCCGGCGAGCAGCGGGGCGGCGTGCGCCTTGGCGACGGCGAGGTCGGCCTGCGTGGTCACGGTCGCGGTGTCGGTGTCGGTGTTGTTGGACAGGTCGGGGTCGTAGGTGCGGTCGGTCGCGGTGGCCGCGTTCGTGAACGTGGTGCCGCTCGCGGTGTCGGCGGCCACGTCGGTGACGACCGTGATCACGGGCAGGCTGGCCCCGGGCGCCAGGGTCTCGTTCGCGTTCGTGCGCGTGCAGGTCACGGTCACGCCGGACCGGCTGCAGGACCACCCGGTGCCGGTCGCGGACGAGAACGTCACGCCGGACGGCAGGGTGTCGGTCACCGAGAACGGCCCGACCGCCGTGTCGGCTCCGGCGTTGGTGACCGTCACCTGCCAGGTGGCCCGCCCACCGGCGACGACCGGGTCGACATGCGTCTTGGTGAGCGTGAGGTCGGCCGAGTCGATCCGGGTCTGGGCCGTCGTGCTGCCGGCGCTGTACGGACCGGACGCGTTCCCGGTCGCCCCGGTGGCGTCCTCACCGGCGCCGCTGGCGGTGTTCACCTGAGGCACGGTCGACCCGACCCCGGGGGTGCTGACCACGGACGAGCCCGGGGTCGCCTGGAAGGTGACGACCACTGCCTGGCCGGGCTGCAGGGTGCCCTCGTTCTGCCAGGTCAGCACCCGGCCGAGCGTGACCGGCTCCTCCGCCACCGCGGGACCGCCGGCGACCGAGACGCGGGCCGTGCCGTCCTCGTACGTCCAGCCCACCGGCAGCAGGTCCGTGACGTCGACGCCGAAGGCGGTGGCCCCGCCGGTGTTGGTGACGGTGACGCGCCAGGTGAACGGGTCACCCAGGTACGCCGGCGCCGGGTCGACCGCGGCCTTGGTCGTGGTCAGCCGCGGGAAGTCCGGGGTGACCGTGGCGGTGGCGCTGCCGCCGGCGTAGGTGCGGTGCGGGTCGGTCGGCACGCTGTCGTAGGCGAGGTTCGTCGCGGTGTTCGTCAGGCCGGCCCCGGTCAGGATGGTCGACGGCGCCAGCTTCGCGTCGTACGTCAGGCCGAGGAACGCGCCGGGCGCCAGGGGCTGTCCGGCGCCGAGGTCGTTCCAGGAGATCGTGCCGCCACCGTTGACCGGATCGGCTCCAGCGATGGTGCCACCGTTGGAGATCGTGGCCGGGTCGACGACGACGCCGACCGGGACGACGTCACGGATGTAGCCGCGGTAGGCGGCGCTGCTGGTGGCGGTGTTCGCGTTGGTCAGGGTGACGGTGTAGGTGAACACGTCCGTCGGCTCCGGCGTGGTGTCGCTGACCGACTTGGTCGTCGTGACGTTCGGCTCGAGCACCGTCACGGACGCCGACCCCGGCCCCCCGGACTGGGTCCACGCGTTGTCCGCCCGGGTCGGGGTGGACCCGTTCACCGTGTTCCAGGCCGCGTGGGCCGTGTTGGTCGCCACCCGCCCGGCCACGTTCGCCGGGACGTCCGTGACCAACCCGGTGTACGTGATGGTGAACCGCCGCACGTTGGGCACGGCGGGGACGTCGCCGATCAGGTTCGCGGTGAGGACGGACCCGTCCGGTTGCGGCACCGGCGTCAGCGGGTTGGGCGTGAAGACCTGCGGGCACGCCTGCTGCGGGGTCGAGAGGATCACGCAGGAGAACGACTGCAGCTGGATGTTGCCGATACCCGCCGGCCGCTGGTCGACGAGGGCACCGTCGAAGAACAGCGTGTTCGGCGGCAGGTCCACCGTGACCGTGTAGGTGACCGTGGCACCGACCGGGGCGCGCTCCGGGGTGACCGTCTTGACCAGGTCGGCGCCGGCGATGGTCACGCTCGAGCTGGCGCTCACGGCGTAGCTGCGCTCGAGCGGGTTGTCCGCGGCCAGCGGATCGGTCTTGTTGTCATCCAGGCTGCTACCGGTGAGCACCGCGGTGTTCGTGTACTTCACGCCACCGACCGCGTTCGGCGGCACGCTCGCCGTGTAGGTGCGGGTGACACTCGCGCCGGGCGCCAGGTCGTCGAGCTGCCAGACCAGCAGCGTCGTGCCTACGGCACAGCCGTTGGCGCCGCTACCGCCGACCGGCGTCCGCCCGGGCGACGGGCCGTACGCCTGGAAGGTCAGACCGCTCGGGATGCAGTCGGTGATGAAGGCGTCGTGCAGGGGCGTGCGGTTGGTCGACCCGTTGGAGGCGGTGATGGTGAAGGTCACCGTGTCGCCGCCGTTGGCCAGCGGCAGGTTGTTGGTCTTGGTGATGGCCGGGGCGGGCTGGCGCAGCGTGACGGGGTAGCTGGCCGTGATCGGCGGCAGCGCGGACCCGCCGGGCTCGCTCAGGCTCTCGAACCGGGCGGTGTTGGTGCGGACGATGTTGTTCTGCGCCGCCGGGAGGGCGGCGCTGTCCACCCGCACGGTCAGCGTGACCGCGAAGCGCTGGTTCGTGCCGGTGGTGTTCTCGTACGTCGCCGGGAAGGTGACCTCGCCGGTCGCCGGGTTGATGGTCACCCCGGCCGGGACCGGGGCGGTGGTCGGCGACGTGGCGTCGGGGAAGTACGTCAGCGTGGCCGGCGGCACGATCACGATCGCGGCAGGCAGGGGGTCTGACAGCACGCCCGAGAAGATGGAGGTGTGCGCCGGAACCGTGGCGGCGTAGGTGTAGCTGACGGTCTCGCCGACGGTGGCCTGGTTCGCGGCGTTGTTGTTGGTCTCGGTGATGGAGGTCGTGCCGGTCTTGGCGACCGTGACCCCCGGCGTCCGGACGTTGGACGGGTCCGAGGCCGGCTGGGCGAGCTGGTCCGCGTCCGGGATGCTCGGGTCGATGTTGTCCTGCGGGTAGTAGGTGGCGGCCGTGCCGACGTCCGTGGGGACCTGGAAGCTGTGCAGGTACGCCGTGTTCGTGTAGGTGTGCGAGACGCCGGCCGGGGTCGGAATGGTGACGTCGTACAGCAGGCTCAGCCGCTCGCCCGGGTCGAGCACCTGCTCGTCCACGGTCGCGCCGTCCGGGTCCAGGACCGTGGTGACGCGCAGCAGGCTCAGTGCGTCGGACCCGGCGAACACGGGGTGGGCGCCGTCGCCCGGGTCGGTGCACGCCACCACCAGCGGGTCGGCCGGTGCCGGTGAGCCGCGCACGTTGTCGACGTCGGCGCAGGTGATCCCGGCCGGCAGGACGTCCCAGACGTCGAACGCCCCCGCGGGTGCCGCGGTCGCGCCGGCGCCGTTGTTCGTCAGGTCGATCCGGAAGGTCGCCACCGAGCCACCGCCGACGAGCGAGCCGTCCACGTTGCTCCCGGCCGCGTTCGGGCCGCTGGCCGGGACGTCGACGGACTCGACGCCCTTGACCAGCCCGATGGCCGGCGGCGCGGCGATGGTCACGTCGATCGAGCGACGGAAGGTGGCGCTGGCACCGTTCGCATCCTCGATGCTGAGCTTCATCTGGTTCTGCCGGACCTCGCCGGCCGGCAGCGCCGTGGCGTCGGTCACCCGGGCCTGCAGGACCGCCCGGAAGATCGCGCCCTGGTCGACGAAGCGGTCGTTGCCGGGCGGCGCGCCCAGCTCCCAGATCACCGAGTTCGGCGTCGTGCTGAACGTGCTCGGAGCGGTCGAGCCGTCGCCCACCCGCACCGAGCCGTTGACCAGCTCGAAGCCCGGCGGCAGGAAGTCGGCGACCGTGGGGTTCCGGGTCTCCGAGGTGCCGGGGAAAGCCACCTCGAGCGCGAAGCAGACCAGGTCGCCGAGCCGGAAGTCGGTGGAGCCGGGCGGCAGGTCGGCCGGGTGCCCGTAGTCACCCACGTCCGTCGGGCAGGCACCGGTGGTGTCGGCGCGAGCCAGCATCGTCTTGTCGATCGAGGGCCCGCTCGTCTCCTGGGTCGCGGACGACTCGTCGGTGACGGCCTGGGTCCCGGTCTCGCCGGTGCTCGCGATCGGGGTGGTGGTCCCGGCGACCGTGGCGGTGTTGGTGAACTCGTCACCGGTGGTCGTCGGCTCGCCCTCGCGCGGCCCGTCCAGGTAGGTCTCGAGCATGAAGCCCTGGTAGGTGATGGTCAGCGTGCCGTTCTTGGACGGGAAGGACTGCGGGTCGAAGACGACCGTGAAGGTGCCGTCCGGGTTGGGCGTGACGCTCTCGTACGGGATCGAGGGCGCGGTCGCCACACTGCCGGCGCAGTCCGGGATCCCGCCGTAGTTGGTGCCCGGCCCGCCGAGCGGGCAGACCCCGGACGGGATGGTGTCGGTGATCTGGAAGCCCGCGCTCACGTACTCCGAGGCGTCCACCACGAGCGTGTACGTCGCGATGCTGCCGGCGCTGAACGTCCCGGGACTCACGGACTTGTGCATCCGCAGGTCCTCGATGCTGACGCTCTCGTCGGCGTCGACGTCCACCACGTTCGTGCCGCCGTCCACCACCGGGCCGTCGTACGTGCCGGTGATGGTGGCGGTGTTCGTCGCCGAGGCCTCCGACGTGGTCTCCCGGCTGGACGGGCCGGTGTTGTTGTCCAGGTTGGCGACCTGGCCGAGACCGGTGGGTGGGGTGGCCGGCCACATCACGTTGGCGTGCAACGGGACGCCGGCCGCGTACGTGCGGGTGACGGTCGCCCCGGCCGCGATGGTGCCGATGTTCCACTGCACGCGCGTGTAGATGCCCGCCGGGTGTCCAGCCGGGTTCTGGACCGTGGTCACCGAGCTCGGGTTCACGCAACCGGCCGGCGTCGGGGTCGTGGTCAACGAAGGGGCGCCGGCGTACTCCGGGGCGCTGGAGTTGTCGACCCCGCCGCAGCCGAGGAACTCCAGGCTGGCCGGGAGGTAGTCGACCAGTACCGCACCGTTGGTGGCGCCACCCTGGGCCTGGGTCGCGGTGAGCGTGTAGACCGTTGGGTGGTCGTGCACGCCGCGCAGCAGCTCGCCCTCGGGGCTCGGCTCGCTCTTGCTCAGGTCGAGCGCGGAGATGGTGGTGACCGTCGAGTTCGAGGACGCCGACTCGGTGAAGGTGCCGCCGACGACGGTGCCGCTCGCGTCGAAGCGCGGCGCCTCTTGAGGGTCGGTGTTCGCGTAGAGCTTGGCGCCGGGGTTCGGCACGGTCGCCCCGACGGGGTAGAGGGTGGGGTCGGGGGTCGCCTGGAAGGTGAGGGTGAAGGAGCCACCGGCGACGATGTCGGCGACGTTCGCCCAGACCAGGGTGGTCTGGCCGGCGCCGGGTCCGCTGATCACCTGCGGTTCGCCGATCCGGTTCACGCTCGTCGAACCGGGCACGTAGGTCACGCCGGCCGGCAGGACGTCGGTGTAGCTGAGGTTGTACTCGACTGTGGCGTCGGGGTTGCTCGTCGGGTTGGTCGCGGTCAGCGTGTAGGTGATCGGCTCGCCGGCGCGCACCTGCCCGCTAGCGGTCTTGCCGAGCGAGACCCCGGGGGCCGCGACGGCCGCGATCGGCGGTGCGACGAAGGTGACGGCGGCCACCAGCGAGGCGACGGCGACACAGCGGACCCAGATCGCTCGCACCCCCCGGCCACGCACGACGGCTCACATCCCCGTGGCGGTGATCCAGCGCACCCCTGCTGCGGTCGTGTTCAACGACACCTCCTGGTCCGGTCACACCGTAACGGCAGATGGCAGACCGAACCAGGGAATCGCACCCGTCACTTTGGTACCTGATCTGGCGCGATCGCCGCGGGTCACCAGCGGGACGGCGCGGGCGGCGGGACGACGCCCGGGCGGTCGGCACAGGTGATGGTGTTCGGCAGCTCCCACGGCGCCAGCCACGGCCCGGTGGTCCCGCCGCCGTCGTTGCCGCCGAGGTCGGTCAGCGCGAACTCCGATCCGGCGGCGGTGAAGTGGAAGGAGCCGCAGTTGTTCACGCCGACGGCGCCGACGTTCCGCGCGTCCACGTTCTCGAACGTGGCCGAGCCCATGGCCCGCGCGCTCACCACGGAGGTGCCGGTGCCGTCGACCCTGACGTCCTTGAGGTGGACGTTCGTGATCGAGTACAGGTCCTTCACCGGCCAGTCGCTGACCAGCATGACGGCGTTGTACGTGTTGTCCAGGAAGGCGTCCCCGACCACCTGGACGTCGGCGTCGATGTCCCGTTCGAGGGCGTAGAACCACAGGGCGCCCAGGCCGATGTTCCAGTTGAGCTCGTAGGTGCCGGCCCGCACGGTGGTGTTGTCCGTGATCCACAGGTGGCCGGTGAACGGCTGGGCGCCGAACCGCGAGCCGACCTGCAGGGCGCTGCCCTCGCGGACCGGGTCGGCGACCAGGTTGTTCGACACCGTGGTGTCGGTGCCGCCGTAGATCGCGATGCCGTTGGCCAGCACCGGCGACTGGACGGTGTTGTGGTCGAAGGTGTTGCGCGCGTTCTGCGTCGTCTCGGCCCACATCGCCAGACCGTCGTCGCCCGTGTTGCGCACGAAGGTGTTGCGCACCGCGGAGTCCGTGACGCCCGTGTGGAAGTTGACCCCGTCCGCGACCTGGTCGGCGATGACCGAGTCGCGCACCGTCAGGCCGTGCATCGGCCCGTCGAACCACAGCCCGACCTTGGTGTGGTGGACGTACAGGCCGTCGATGGTGGACGCGCTCATCGCGCCGCCGACGCCGTTCACCTGGTCGGTGTCGATGCGTTCGCGCACGTCGCCCTCGATCGCGAAGCCGGACAGGTGCACGTTGGTGCTGCCGCCGACCGAGGCGTCCTTGCCGTAGAAGCCGACCCCGGTGTGCACCGAGCCGTCCGGCGCGGGCGCGGCGAGGGTGACCTGGTGGCCGCGCACGACCGTGTACCAGCTGCCGGCGCCCTCGATGCTCACGTCGTCGACGACCACGTGACGGTTCACCTGGAACACCCCGGGAGGCACGTACACGGGCAGGTGGTGCGCCCGGGCGAACGCGATCGCCCGGTCGAACGCGGGAGCCGCGTCCCGCCGTCCGGTGGGGTCGGCCCCGAACAGCAGCACGTTCGCGGCGCGCAGGTTCACGTGCGGGCGGCCGACGAGCTCGGAGTCGAGCAGGTCGATGACGGTCCAGGCGGCCCGGGTGCCCTTCGGCGCGGTCAGCCGCACGGTGTCGCCGGCCCGCAGCGTGCGCCCGAGCAGCAGCCGCTGCTCGTCGTAGAAGTGGCTGGGCCGGAAGGGCTTGGTGATGGCCGGCGACGGCGTCGTCGCACTGGGCACGCACTGGCACTCGGTGATCCACCAGTCGGGGTGCAGCAGGTCGGCGCCCGGGTCGTTGCTGAACGGGTACTGGTTGTACAGCCAGGAGTACTGCGACGTCAGGGTCATGCTCCGGTGGCTGCGGCCGTCCAGCGTGACGTCCAGCGGCGCCGTGATGCCGCCGCCGTCCGGCGCGTCCGGGATGCTGTAGCGCACCGTGAGGGCGTTGGCCGGCTTCGGCAGGGTGAACTCGACGTACTGGCCGGGCAGCAGCCGCACGGCCGTCCGGCCGGACGCCTCGGCCGCCAGCGTGTAGGCCGTGCGGTCCGGGCCGATGACGGAGCCGGTGGTCCGCGCAGACTCGGCCTCCTGCTCCAGGAAGGGGACGTCGGCGCCGCGTCCGGCCACCAGCGCCGCGTCCAGCGCGGCGCGGGTCACCAAGGGCGGCGAGGCCGCGGCCGCGGCCGGGGTGGCGAAGCCCAGTCCCAGACCCACCACCACAGCGGCAGTCGCGGTGGCGGTGGCAGTGATCGCAGCGATGGCGCTGGTGGTCCGCTTCATCGGGGACTCGCCTCTCTCGACGGGGCACTAGAGGTGACCTTAGAACCACCGTAGGGAAATTCCCAGGTTCTGCCATAAACTTTCTTCGACTTGTTGAGAACCTGCACTGGCGCACGTAATTCTTCCCGCAACTACTCCGTTCGAGGTCACAGGACGGTGTCGATGAGTCACAGGACGATGTCGGCGCGGTGACGATCGAGACCGCGTGAGCACCCGCGGGTCGCAGTGGTGTCACGGTTCGACAACGGGCCCTATCGGTCGGCACCCCTGGAGATGAAGGGTGGAAGGGACGTTCACAGGTCCCACCATGCAACTCGCCGGTCCCGGACCGGGACGTCTGCTCTGGCACACCAACCAGGAGGAGACGACATGGGCAAGGCCAAGACCGGTCTGCGCTTCGTCGCAGTCGCGGCCGTCGGCGCACTCGCGCTGGCCGCGTGCGGCGGCAACGACGACAGCGGCGGAACGTCGGGGGGCGGGGACACCGCAGCGAAGGGCGGCACCCTGACGTTCCTGACGACCCTGGAGCAGTTCAACCACCTCGACCCGCAGCGCAACTACACCGGTGAGGACCTCGCGTTCGCCAGCGCGTACCTGAACCGGACGCTGACGACGTACAAGATCAGCCGGGACGGGAACGAGGCCGGCAAGCTGGTCGGCGACCTCGCCAGCGACACCGGCAAGGCCAGCAACGGCGGCAAGACGTGGGCGTTCACGCTGCGCGACGGTGCGAAGTGGCAGGACGGATCGGACTCGACCTGCGCGGACATCAAGTACGGCGTCTCGCGCACCTTCGCGCAGACCGTCATCACCGACGGTCCGACCTACGCGATCAGCCTCCTGGACATCCCGAAGGACAAGGACGGCAACTCCACGTACAAGGGCCCGTACGTCACCTCGAACAACAACACGGCTGCGTTCGACAAGGCCGTCTCCTGCTCGAGCGACGGTAAGACCATCACGTTCAACCTGGCCAAGCCGGCCGGTGACTTCAACTACACCGTCACGCTGACGGCGTTCGCCCCGGTGCCGAAGGCCAAGGACACGGGTGAGAAGTACGACGACAACGTGCAGTCCAACGGTCCCTACAAGATCACCGAGTACACCAAGGGCCAGCAGCTGGTGATGGAGCGCAACACCAACTGGACGGGTCAGGACGACGGCTACCGGGGTGCGTACCCGGACAAGATCGTGGTCAAGTTCGCGATCCAGCCCACCACGATCGACCAGCGTCTCGAGGCGGACGCCGGTGAGGACGCGATGGCGATCTCCCGCGACGCGCTGGACACCTCGTCGCTGACGACGGTGTTCAACGACCCGCGCTTCGCGGACCGCCGCGTCAACGACTACGACCCGTACACCCGCTACATCGCGATCAACACGAAGAAGGTGCCGAACGTCAAGCAGCGGCAGGCGATCCTGGCCGCGACCGACCGCTCGGCACTGCGGACGATCGCCGGTGGCTCGTTCGCCGGTGACCTGGCGGACGGCGCGATCAAGCCGAACCTCTCGGCCGACTACGCCAAGTCGGGTATGTGGGACGGCATGTACGGGGCGCAGATCCCGGACACCGGCAACGTCGACCTGGCCAAGAAGCTGATCGCCGAGTCGGGTGCCGCGATGCCGGAGCTGACGTACCAGTACTCGAAGACCCCGGTGAACGACAAGGCGGCGGCCGCGCTGCAGGCGTCCTTGGCCCGCGCCGGGATCAAGCTCAAGCTGTCCGCGCTGCCGCCGGGCGAGTACTACTCGATCGTCCAGGACCCGACCAAGGAAGAGGCCATGGCCAACGCGGGCTGGGGCCCGGACTGGCTGAACGCCTCCACCGTCATCCCGGAGCTGTTCACCCCGGCCGGTGGCTTCAACCTCTCGCAGGCCGACGACAAGGACTTCACCTCCAAGTCCGACGCCGCGAAGGGTGAGCTGGACCGCGCCAAGCAGTCCCAGATGTGGAAGGACCTGAACAAGGAGGCCATGGAGCAGGCGTGGATCCTGCCGACCCGGTTCGCCCGCACCCAGCGGCTGGCCGGCTCCAAGGTCGGTGCCGCGAGCGGCGACGCCAGCAAGGTCTACCTGTGGGCACCGTACGGCTCCTGGAGCTACGCGGACCTGTACGTCAAGAAGTAGCAGAACCGCACCACGGGGCCGGTCGCGCAACCAGCGCGGCCGGCCCCGCGCGGGCGTCACCGCCTCTCGCGGCGAGGTGAGGACCTTTCGCCAACTGCCCTCTCGCTCGGCCGTTCGGGTGAGAGGATGCGCGGATGAGCGAGAGCAGTGCGCGCGACGCCATCGCGCCGCGGCGTCAGCCCGAGCAGCGCCGCAGCCGCCAACGCGTCGAGAGCATCCTCGACGCGGCGGCCGCGCTGATCGCGCAGAGCGGGGTGGACGCGACGTCGATGAGCGACGTCGCGGACCGCGCGGGCATCCGCCTGCCGTCGGTCTACCGCTACTTCCCCAACAAGCAGGCCATCCTGCAGACGCTGCTGGAACGGTACTCGGGCATCGTGCGCGACGAGGTCGTCGCGGTCCTCGCACCGGTCAGCACCCAGGACGAGGCCCGGGCCGCGGTGTCGACCTCGATGCGGGCCTACTGGGACCTGTTCCGCAGCGACGCGACGTTCGCCGCGGTGTGGACGGCGGCCAGCGGCGACCCGGACATGGTGGCCGCGGACGTGACCGACAGCCGTGCCGCGGGCGTGCAGCTCGCGGACGTGTTCCGCGGCGTCGTTCCCGGGCCGGTCTCGGTCGACCTCAACCTGCTCTGCTTCGTGGCGGCGCACCTGGCCGCCACCGTGGTGCGGCTCGCGGTGCACCTGTCGGACGCCGAGGCCGGGGTCGTCCTCGACGCGATGACCGACCGGGTGCTGCCCGCGCTGCTCGGGCTGCCGACCATCCTGCCGGCCGAGCTGTCGGTGGACCTGCCGGTCGCGCTCCCCGCCTAGCCTGCGGCGTACCGCCAGAGCTCCCGCATCACGTCCGGCGGGGTCGGTCCGGTGAGCTCCAGCTGGGTCAGCAGGATGCTCACCGCACCCGTGCTCGGTGTGAGGAAGGCGGCCGTCCCGCTGCCGCCGACCCAGCCGTAGCGACCGGGCACGTTCCACGGGTCGACGGCGGCGACGTCCACGGATCCGCCGTAGCCCCAACCCTGTCCCTCGAGGAACAGGGTGCTGTCGCGACGCTGCTCGGCGCTCAGGTGGTCGGTGGTCATCCGGCGGACCGAGTCCTCGGTCAGCAGCCGTCGGCCGTGCACCGCTCCCCCAGCCAGCAGCAGCCGGGCGAAGGCGAGCCAGTCGTCCGCCGTGGAGACCAGACCCCCTGCGCCAGAGGGGAATGCGGGCGGGCTGCTCCACTGCCCGTCGGGCGCGTCGACGAGCTCCAACCCGCCGTCGGGACCGGCCCGGTAGAAGCTGGCGAACCGGTCGAGGTCGGCCGCCGGGACGGCGAACCCGGTGTCCCGCATGCCGAGCGGCTCGAAGAGCCGCTCGGCCAGCAGGTCGGGCAGGTCGAGTCCGCTGGCCCGGGCGAGCAGCACGCCGAGGACGTCGGAGCAGGTGTTGTAGAGCCACGCCTCGCCGGGCTGGTGCAGCATCGGGATCCTGGCCAGTGCGGCCATCCACTCGTCCGGCGGCGCCACGTGCTGCGGCTGCGGCGGCCCCTGCAGCAGCTCGCTGAACAGCAGGCCGACGGCGGGCAGGCTGAAGTCGGACGGGAAGCCGTAGCCCGCCCGGAAGGTCAGCAGGTCCTCGACCGTGATCGGGCGAAGGGCGGGGACGACGTCGCCGACCGCGGCGTCCGGCGTCCGGACGACAACGGGCGCCGCGAGCTCGGGCAGCCACCGGTCGACGGGTTCGTCGAGGGCGATCCGGCCGTCGTCGACGAGCATCATCGTGGCGGCGGCCACGATCGGCTTGGTCAGGGACGCAATGCGGAACACCGTGTCCCGGGTCATCGGCGCACCGCCGTCGGCGTGCCGCGAGCCGGCCGCCGCGACCTCGAGGTCGTCGCCGCGGGCCACGAGCGCGACCGCACCCGGTGCCGCCGTCCCGCCGGTGTGCTGGTCCAGGACCTGCGCCAGGGTGCTCATGCACTCCAGACCCTGCCGCGGCGTCCGACTCATCGCTAGGGGGCCAACCCGTCCAGCCACGACGCGCCCAGCACGGCCGCCAGGAACAGCCCTGTGCCCAGGACGACGGCGACGACGTGCGGCAGGAAGACGTGCGGCATCAGGTACGGCAGGTGGTGCATGTACCGCAGCTCCTTGGCGTCCCGGCGGACCGGCGCATCGGTGCGCCAGTCCCGTCCCTCGCCCTTGTAGTCCCAGGACATGTCGATCCGCGGGGCGGAGACCAGGCCGAGACCCTCCAGCTCGACCGCGTTCAGCCGGTAGGTGGCGACCTCGATGTCCCGCATCCGGGCGTAGTACCGCATCTGGTAGCCCTTCAGCAGGACGTCCAGGAACCAGAACCCGAGCGCCGTGACGGCCGCCAGCCCGAACAGCGCGTAGTGCTGCTGCTGGAAGCCGAGCCCGAGCGCGGCCAGCGACAAGGTCACCGACCAGCCCTTGATGACCATCAGGCGCCCGTCGTACTCGGAGACCGCGCCGAGCGCGGCGTAGTACTCGCGGTTGAGGTCCTCACGCAGCCGGTCCTGGCGCGGCGTGGGGTCAGGCGGCTCGCTCACCTGCTCATGATCAACCCCGTCGGCCGCCGGCGCCAGCGCCTCAGCCCGCGCTGACCGAGAACAGAGAAGTGGGGCACCCCGGTCGCCCGGGGTGCCCCACTTCTCTGATCTGGGCGCGGTAGTGGTGGTGGGTCGTGGTGGCGCTGATGGGTCTGATGGATCTGGTGGAGGTGGCGGGAATCGAACCCGCGTCCGCTAGCGCAGAACCAGGACTTCTCCGGGTGCAGCCTGCTCTGGTGTTTCTCGGCCCCAGCGATCTCGCAGGCACGTCGCTGCCGGGCTCAGTCGCAGTTGAAATCCCCGTTACCCCTGCGACGCAGGCAACGAGCAGTGGCTCTCTTGATGACGCCAGCTACCGGGCCGAGAGCACTCCCGGGCTGACGGACTTACGCAGCTCGCTCAGGCGGCGAGGGCGAAGTCGGTGCGCTTGGAATCGGCACCTATGGGTTTGCACGGAGCGTTTACGAGATAACCGTGCATCCTCGACCCGCTTCTCCTGGGAGTACGACCAACGTCGAAACCGATCACCCCCGTTGGGGTGCGGCCTTGCCTGGTGGCCAACCCACCGTTCCACTACCGCTGTTGAGTTGTCGCATCCACTGTAACGAGGTAAGCAAGGACTTTGTGCCCCACCCCGATCGAGAGGACCCCTGCATGCCCGTCACCAGCGCCGCCTGGCACCTCGTCCGCCGACCGAACGGCGAGGTGGTCGACGACGACGTGGCCCTCGTCGAGCACGAGCTGGACGACCCCGGGCCCGGCGAGGTGCTGGTTCGCAACACGTGGCTGAGCGTCGACCCGTACATGCGTGGGCGGATGAACGACGCGAAGTCCTACGTGGCGCCCTTCGCCCTGGACGAGCCGATGGACGGCGGCGCCGTCGGGGTCGTCGAGCAGGTCGGTCCGGACGTCGAGGGGCTGGCGGTCGGGGACACCGTGCTGCACGGGCTGGGCTGGCGCGAGCGCGCCGTCCTGCCGGGCCGGCGCACCCAGCGGGTGGACGTCGAGCTCGCCCCGCCGCAGGCATACCTCGGTGCGCTGGGGATGCCCGGCCTGACGGCGTACGCCGGGCTGCTCGACGTGGCCGCGATGCAGGAGGGCGACGTCGTCTTTGTGTCGGCGGCGGCGGGTGCGGTGGGCTCGCTGGTCTGCCAGATCGCCCGGCTCAAGGGCGCTTCGCAGGTGATCGGCAGCGCGGGCGGGCCGGCCAAGACCCAGTGGCTGCTCGACGAGCTCGGCGTGACGCACGCGCTGGACTACAAGGCCGCCCCGATCCGCCAGCAGCTGCGCGAGGTGGCGCCGGAAGGCATCGACGTCTACTTCGACAACGTGGGTGGGGACCACCTGGAGGCCGCGATCGGCGCGCTGCGGCTGCACGGCCGGGCCGCGCTGTGCGGCGCGGTGTCGGCGTACAACGCGACCGAGCCGCCGCCCGGACCGCGGAACCTGGTTCGCCTGGTGCAGAACAGGTTGACGCTGCGCGGCTTCCTGGTCGGCGACC
Source organism: Angustibacter luteus (assembly GCF_039541115.1). NCBI lineage: Bacteria > Bacillati > Actinomycetota > Actinomycetes > Kineosporiales > Kineosporiaceae > Angustibacter > Angustibacter luteus. The sequence continues at coordinate 243,334 of NZ_BAABFP010000007.1, read as the reverse complement.
ACGCCGACGCCCGCCCGCGGTTCCTGACGGACATGGCCGGCTGGCTCGCCGAGGGCAAGATCACCTGGCGCGAGACGGTCACCGAGGGCATCGGGTCGGCGCCGGAGGCGTTCCGCTCGCTGCTGTCCGGCGGCAACACCGGCAAGATGCTGGTCCGCCTGGAGCCGGACAGCTGAACCGCTTCGTGCCCTGAAGGGGGTGCCGCTGCGGCCCGGCACTGCCTACGCTGCGCAGATGGCTGACCCCTACGTCGTCGTCCTGTTCGGTGCCACCGGAGACCTGGCCAAGCGCAAGCTGCTGCCGGGTCTGCTGCACCTGTTCCAGTCCGGGCTGGTCCCGCAGATGCGGGTCGTCGGCACGTCCCTGGAGGAGTACGACCAGGAGTCCTTCGTCGAGTTCGCGCGCACCGCCGTGGACGACTTCAGCGGTCATCCGCTGACGCCGGACCAGTGGACGGCGTTCGCGTCCTGCCTGCGCTACGTGCCCGGGGCGGCCGGGCCGGACGGCCTGCGCGCGACGGTGGAGGCGGCCGAGTCCGAGCTGGGCCAGGACACGCTGCGCCTGCACTACCTGTCGGTCCCCCCCAAGGCCGCCCTGGCGGTGGTGAGCATGCTCGAGGAGGCCAAGCTCGTCGAGCGCAGCCGGATCATCATGGAGAAGCCGTTCGGTACCGACCTCGCCTCGGCGGTCTCGCTGAACGCCGCGTTGCACGAGGTCTTCCTGGAGAAGCAGATCTTCCGGATCGACCACTTCCTGGGCAAGGAGGCGGCGCAGAACATCCTGGCCTTCCGGTTCGCCAACGGGCTGTTCGAGCCGATCTGGCACCGCAACAACATCGACCACATCCAGATCGACGTCCCGGAGGAGCTCGGTCTGGAGAGCCGCGCCACCTTCTACGAGGCCACCGGCGCCTACCGGGACATGGTGGTCACCCACCTGTTCCAGGTGCTGGCCTTCACCGCGATGGAGCCGCCGACGGCGCTCGAGCCGTTCGCGATCAGCGAGGAGAAGAACAAGGTCTTCCGGTCGATGGCGCCGATCGACCCGTCGAACGTGGTCCGCGGCCAGTACGCCGGGTACCGGGACGAGCCGGGGGTCGCGCCGGAGTCCGAGACCGAGACCTTCATCGCGCTCAAGTGCGAGATCGACAACTGGCGCTGGGCCGGGGTGCCGTTCTACCTGCGCACCGGCAAGCACCTCGCCGAGGGCGCGCGGATCATCTCGATCGCGTTCAAGGAGCCGCCGCGCAGCATGTTCCCGGCCGGCTCGGGCGTCGGCCAGCTCGGCCCGGACCACCTGACGTTCGACCTCGCGGACAAGTCCCGGATGTCGCTGTCGTTCTACGGCAAGCGTCCGGGGCCGGGCATGAAGCTCGACAAGCTGAGCATGCAGTTCGCGATGCAGGAGACGAACTGGGCCGGCGCCGGGCTGGAGGCGTACGAGCGGCTCATCTACGACGCGATGCGCGGCGACCACACGCTGTTCACCACCGCCGACGGCATCGAGCGGCTCTGGGAGGTCTCGGTGCCGCTGCTGGAGAACCCGCCGCCGGTGCGGCCGTACGCCCGCGGCTCCTGGGGTCCGAACCAGATCCACCAGCTCGTCGCTCCCACGGCGTGGCGGCTGCCGTTCGAGCGGACCTGGCGCGACCCGAACGTGGCCGGCGCCTGAGCCGCAGCGTGGACGGCTCGCCGACGACGCAGCGCCTGCACCTGGCGCAGGTCAACGTCTCGCGCCTGCTCGCCCCGCTGTCGTCCGAGCAGCTGGCCGGCTTCGTCGCGGCGTCAGGCCCGATCGAGGTCGCCGGCGCGGGCGCCCGGGGCTTCGTCTGGCGCACCTTCGTCGAGGTGCCCCCGGGCGCCCGCAACCGACCGTTCGACTGGGACGTCGGCGACAGCGCCGGGCTCGTGGTCAACCTGTCGGTCTGGGAGTCGCTCGAAGCGCTCGACGCGTTCGTGCACAGCTCCCCGCACCGCGAGGCGCTGCGGCAGCGGCGCTCCTGGTTCGTCCGGCACCCGGAGGCGAGCAGCGCCCTGTGGTGGGTACCGGCGGGGCAGCACCAGCGGCTGGTGGAGGCGGAGCAGCGGCTGCGCCACCTCCGGATGTTCGGGCCCACGCCGCACGCCTTCACGGCCGCGAACCCGTACCCACCCGACTCGTCGCAGGTCTGAGGCGGCGGTCAGCCGTCGGCGAGCCTGGCCGGGAAGCCGCCGGTGGCGACCGGTCCCCACCGGGTCGGCGTGATCCGCAGCAGCGACTTGCCCTGCGCGGTCATGGCCTGCCGGTACTCGTCCCAGTCCGGGTGCTCGCCCGAGATGGCCCGGAAGTAGTCGACGAGCGGTTCGAGTGCCTCGGGCAGGTCGAGCACCTCGCAGGTGCCGTCCACCTGCACCCAGGCACCGCCGAAGTCGTCGGACAGGACGACGACCGCCACCTGCGGGTCGCGTCGGGCGTTCGCGACCTTGGCTCGCTCGGGGTAGGTGGAGATGACCAGCCGACCCTCCTCGTCCACTCCCCCGGTGACCGGGGACGCCTGGGCCGATCCGTCGGCGCGCCGGGTGACCAGCAGGAAGTGGTGCCGTGGGCGGACGAAGTCGAGCAGCGCGTCGAGGTCGACCGAGGTGTTCTGCGCGATGGTGCGTGCCATGCACCCAGTGTGTCGGGTCGGGCGCCGGTCAGCGCACCCAGATCGGGGCGCAGGACGGCGCGGCGTCGTACCACCCACCCCCGTCCAGGACGCGCAGCGTGTACCGACCGCGCGGCAGGGACCGGGGCACGCTCCACCCCGTGAGAGCGGAACCGATGCCGTTGGCCCGGAGCCCGTCGTCCACCGCCGTCACCGTGCGGTCGAGCACGATCCGACCGTGGGTCGACGTCCCAGCCCGGACCTGCACCCGCACCCGGGCGTGGGCGAGCCCGAGGACGGTCCCCCCGCGCTCACGGCGTGGGCCGGTGTACGCCGACGACGCGGAGTCCCGCACGCTGGCGCCGACGCGGTACGTCCCACCGCGACGCAGGGTCCGGGGACGGGCGACGAGCTGCGCGTCCTCGGGGTGCACGACGAGGGTCGCGGCGGACCGTCGGGTGGCACCGGCGGTGCGCGTCTCACCGGCAGTCACCGGCCCGGTCACGACGTCCACCCGGTACCGGCCAGGCGCCGCGGGAGCGGCCAGGGTGGCCCGCCGGACCCCGCTGACCGCCGTGGTCAGTCGCACACCACGGCCACCGAAGCGCACCGTGACCGGGGTCGTCGGGGCCAGGTAGTTCGTCGCGGGGACCCGGGTGGTGACGGTGGCGGCGAACCGGTCCCCCGCCTGAGCGGTCGTGGAGGAGACCGTCGCCAGCACCGGACGACGCGGGTAGCCGGCTGCGGCGCCCGACACGTAGGCGGGGTCGTCCGAGACGAACCCCGTGACCCCCAGCCCGGCCAGCCGCTGCGCCTGCGCCCGGTCGTTCACCGCGAAGGCCCAGACGGGTCGGCCCAGTGACGCCAGACGACGGATCTGGGCCGGGGCGCTGGCGGGCGCGACCTCGACCTGCTCGGCGTGGCTGTCCCGCCAGGTGTCGGCCGGGTCGGCGGCCAGCTGGTCCGCCGTGCGCCAGAGCTGGGCGTGCAGCCCGCGGTCGGCGATCTGCCGGACGACGCTGGGCGTGTTGCTCTGCAGGATCACCGAGTCGACCAGCCCCCTGGCCCGGACGAGTCGCTCGACCGCGTCCACGGCCGGCGACTGCTTGACCTCGAGCAGCAGGACGGTGCGGCCACCGAAGGCGTCCAGCCACTGGGCGAGCGTGGGTGGGCGCTCGACGGGCCATCCGGCCCCGAACCACGCCGCGGGATCGGTGCGCAGGGCCGCCCACTGGGGCGCGGTCATCGCGGACACGCTGCCGTGCCCGGTCGTCGTCCGGTCCACCGTCGCGTCGTGCATGATCACGGGGGTTCCGTCCGCGAGCAGCCGGACGTCGGCGTCGAGCACCGTCGCGACGCCCCCGGCGAGCTGGGCGCGACCGGCCGCCAGCGTGCCGTCCGGCGCCTCGAGCGCCCCCGCGCGGTGCGCGCCCCAGACCACCGCCGGCAGCCCGGCCACCGACGGCGACGGCGTCGCGTCGGCCCGTAGGGCCCCGGCGCCCGGCCCGACCGAGGACATCAGGAAGGCGGCCGCGGCGAGCGGCGCGGCCAGGACGACGCGCACGGCGGGGGTTCGGATCACGATCTGCCTATCGGCGGGGCCGGTTCGCGCACCAGGCAATCTCGCGATGGGAGACCGGCGTCCCGCGGATCAGACACGTCGGTAGGCTCCCCGTGTCCGTGCGCCTGGCAGCTGGTCGGAGGTCTGCTCGTGTTCCGAAAGGTCCTGGTCGCCAACCGTGGCGAGATCGCCGTCCGCGCCTTCCGCGCCGCGACCGAGCTGGGCGCGCAGACCGTCGCGGTCTTCGCCCACGAGGACCGGCGCAGCGAGCACCGCTCGAAGGCGGACGAGGCGTACCGGATCGGTGAGCCCGGGCACCCGGTGCGCGCCTACCTGGACATTGCCGAGATCGTCCGGGTGGCTCGCGAGTCGGGTGCGGACGCGGTCTACCCCGGCTACGGCTTCCTGTCCGAGAACCCGCAGCTCGCCGAGGCCTGCGCGGCGGCCGGGATCACCTTCATCGGGCCGCCGGCGTCGGTCCTGGAGCTCACCGGCAACAAGGCCCGCGCGATCACCGCAGCCCGCGAGGCCGGGCTGCCGGTGCTGGGCAGCGCGCCGCCGAGCACCGACGTCCAGACGCTGCTGGACGCCGCGGACGACGTCGGCTTCCCGCTGTTCGTGAAGGCCGTGGCCGGCGGCGGGGGACGCGGGATGCGTCGGGTCGAGGACCCGGCCGACCTGCGCGAGTCCATCGAGGCCGCCATGCGCGAGGCGGAGAGCGCCTTCGGCGACGCCACGGTGTTCCTGGAGAAGGCCGTGGTCTCGCCGCGGCACATCGAGGTGCAGGTGCTGGCCGACGGGGCCGGCAACGTCGTCCACCTGTTCGAGCGGGACTGCTCGGTGCAGCGGCGGCACCAGAAGGTCGTCGAGATCGCCCCGGCGCCGAACCTGCCGGCCGAGATCCGCGAGTCGATGTGCGCGCACGCCGTCGCCTTCGCCCGGCAGATCGGGTACGCCAACGCCGGCACCGTGGAGTTCCTGCTCGACCCGGACGGTTCGTACGTCTTCATCGAGATGAACCCGCGCATCCAGGTCGAGCACACGGTGACCGAGGAGGTCACCGACATCGACCTGGTGCAGTCCCAGATGCGGATCGCCAGCGGCGAGACGCTCGACGACCTGGGCCTGGCGCAGGCGACGATCCGGGTCAACGGCGCTGCGCTGCAGTGCCGGATCACCACCGAGGACCCCTCGAACGGGTTCCGCCCCGACACCGGCACCATCACCACGTACCGCTCGGCGGGCGGTGCGGGAGTGCGGCTGGACGGCGGCACGGTCTTCGTCGGCGCCGAGATCGGCGCGCACTTCGACTCGATGCTGGTCAAGCTGACCTGTCGCGGGCACGACTTCCCGACGGCGGTCCGCCGGGCCCGCCGCGCCCTGTCGGAGTTCCGGATCCGTGGCGTGTCCACCAACATCCCGTTCCTGCAGAGCCTGATCGACCAGCCGGACTTCGTCGCGGGACGGCTCTCGACGTCCTTCATCGATGAGCGCCCGCAGCTGCTGAGCCCTCGGGTGCCGGCCGACCGCGGCACCAAGCTGCTGACCTACCTGGCGCACATGACGGTGAACCAGCCGCACGGCCCCGGTCACGACCTGGCCGACCCGGCCAGCAAGCTGCCGGCCGTGGACGTCGACGCCGCGGCACCGCCCGGCGCGCGGGACCTGCTGGTCCGGGTCGGGCCGGAGCAGTTCGCTGCGGCGCTGCGCGAGCAGACCGCGGTCGCGGTCACCGACACGACGTTCCGGGACGCCCACCAGTCGCTGCTCGCCACCCGGGTCCGCACCCGCGACCTGCTGGCCGCGGCCGCCCCGGTGGCCCGGCTGACCCCGCAGCTGTGGAGCGTGGAGGCCTGGGGCGGCGCGACGTACGACGTGGCCCTGCGGTTCCTGTCCGAGGACCCGTGGGACCGGCTGGCGGCGCTGCGTGAGGCGATGCCCAACCTGTGCCTGCAGATGCTGCTGCGCGGGCGCAACACGGTCGGCTACACGCCGTACCCGGTCGAGGTCACGGACGCGTTCGTCGAGGAGGCGGCGCGCACCGGCATCGACGTGTTCCGGGTCTTCGACGCGCTGAACGACGTGGAGCAGATGCGTCCGGCCATCGAGGCCGTCCGGCGCACCGGGACGGCGGTCGCCGAGGTCGCCCTCTGCTACACCGGCAACCTGTCCGACCCGGCCGAGACGCTGTACACGCTCGACTACTACCTGGCGCTGGCCGAGCGCATCGTCGGGGCCGGCGCACACGTGCTGGCGATCAAGGACATGGCCGGGCTGCTGCGCGCGCCGGCCGCACGAGTGCTGGTCACGGCGCTGCGCGAGCGGTTCGACCTGCCGGTGCACCTGCACACCCACGACACGGCGGGCGGGCAGCTCGCCACGCTGCTGGCCGCGATCGACGCCGGGGTGGACGCGGTGGACGTCGCCAGCGCGCCGATGGCGGGCACCACCAGCCAGGTGCCGATGTCGGCGCTGGTGGCGGCGACCGACGGCACCGAGCGGGCCACCGGCCTCGACCTGCGCACGGTCTGCGACCTGGAGCCGTACTGGGAGGCGGTGCGCCGGCTGTACGCGCCCTTCGAGTCCGGGCTGTCGGCGCCGACCGGTCGCGTCTACACCCACGAGATCCCCGGCGGGCAGCTGTCCAACCTTCGCCAGCAGGCCATCGCGCTCGGCCTCGGCCAGAAGTTCGAGGCGATCGAGGACACCTACGCGGCCGCGAACCGGATGCTCGGCAACATCGTCAAGGTCACGCCGTCCAGCAAGGTGGTCGGCGACCTCGCGCTGGCACTGGTGGGCCGGGGCGTCGACCCGGCCGACTTCGAGGCCGACCCGGGTGCGCACGACATCCCCGACTCGGTGATCGGCTTCCTGCAGGGCGAGCTGGGCGACCCGCCCGGCGGTTGGCCGGAACCCTTCCGCAGCAAGGCCTTGGCGGGTCGCAGCCGGTCCAAGCCGGCGGTCGCCGAGCTGGACGAGGCGGACGTCGAGGGGCTGGCCGCGGACCGTCGGGCCACGCTCAACCGGCTGCTGTTCCCCGGGCCGACGAAGGAGTTCGCGCAGTCCCGGGACACCTACAGCGACCTGTCGGTGCTGCCCACCGCGCAGTTCCTGCACGGGCTGCGGCCGGGCGCGGAGGTCGAGGTCGAGATCGAGCCCGGCAAGCGACTGCTGGTCGGCGTCCAGTCGGTCAGCGAGGTCGACGAGCGCGGGATGCGCACCGTCATGACGACGTTGAACGGGCAGCTGCGCCCGGTGCTCACCCTGGACGAGAGCGCGGACGTCGACGTCCGGGCCGCTGAGAAGGCCGACCCGGCGAAGTCCGGGCACGTCGCGGCGCCGTTCGCCGGCGTGGTGTCGCTGGCCGTCGAGCAGGGGGCCACCGTCGAGGCCGGCGCGACCGTGGCGACCATCGAGGCCATGAAGATGGAGGCCTCGATCACGACGCCCGTCAGCGGGACCGTCGAGCGCTTGGCGATCGGTTCGCAGCAGCAGGTGGAGGGCGGCGACCTGCTGGTCGTCATCTCCTAGGTCTCGTCTGTGGTGCCGAGCGCGGACGCAGACACCGCTACGGGCGGCTCTCGCAAGCTCGTTTGACGCCGCCCTTCGGGTGTCCGCGTCCGCGCTCTGCTTCGCGAGCGTCCTGGTCAGCTGACGCTCTCAGCTCACCTTGTAGGGCTCGGGGTCGAGTGGGTATGGCACCCCGCTTCCGCCGCTCAGTCCGGTTTCCGCGACCCAGGCCGGTTTCCGGCGGCACATTCCGGCCTGAGTGGCGGAAGCGCCCGGCCGAGCTCTGCGAGGCGCGTGCCCTTCGCCGCTGAGCGCAGCGAAGTCGGCGTCCGCGGACGACGAGACCGAGCGAAGGGTGTGCGGTCGGGGTGCCGCGGCGTCAAACGAGCTTGCGAGAGCCGCGGCACCCCGACCGCACACCCTCCGCGACCCCTACCAGGACCCGCCGCCACCGCCTCCGCCGCCGCCGCCCGAGAAGCCGCCGCCGCCGCTGAAGCCACTGCTCCCCGACGAGGCCGGGGTGGAGACGAGGCTCGAGTTCGAGGTCGTCTCGAAGCTGCTCATGCTGGCGCCGAGCCAGTAGTAGCTCCAGGTGGGGGTGTGGCCGACGTACCAGGTGGGGGCGTTCACGGCGGCGCCGGACTTGGCCAGGTCGTCGAAGACCTTGGCCCAGCGGTCGGCGACGCCGAAGATGATCGCGTAGGGCAGGTACCGGCTGAACAGGTCCTGACCCTCCTCGAACCGGATCTGGTCGGCCTCGGCGGTCTCCAGGTACCGCCGGAACCCCTGCGCCTGGGTGAGCACCGCGGTGCCCTCGGCCGTGCGGGCGGGCATCCGCTTGGCCATCAGCAGGACGACGAGCCCGCCGGCGAACACGCCCGCGGCGGGGACGAGCAGGTTGATCGAGCTGAGCCCACCGAAGAAGAGCGCGACGAAGCCGAGCCCCATGAGGGCCAGTCCCAGCATCCGCCACAGGCCGCGCACGGACTCGGGGTTGCCGCGGAACCAGCCGCGCGCTGTGACGTCGTCGTACAGCCGGGTCTGGGTGGCCTTCAGGTCGCTGGCGAACGTGTTGCGCAGCTCGCCCTTGAGCTCCACCTGGTCGCGCCCCTTGAACAGCGCCTGCATGAGCGCCAGCTCGTAGGCCTCGAGCTGCTCGGCCGGCGCCGGCAGCACCACGATGAGCCGCCAGTCCTTGACCTTGGTGCCCTTGTCGTTGGTGATCTCCTCGATCCGCAGGAACCCGCGCACGGCGAGGTCGATGATGGTCGCCGTGACGTCCACCGGGTTGGCGACCTCGTCCATCAGGGTGCCGATCTGGCCGGGGTGCAGCCCGGCGGGCGGGGTGAACTGGACGGCGACGTCCTTGGGTTGACGGGTGACGGGCTGCTCGCCGACCTGCTGTCCGCTGACCGGCAGGAGCCCGGGAGTCAGGCCCACGTAGGCGGCGTCCCGCCCCCGGCGCCGGACCAGCAGCGACATGCCCCCGGCGATCAGCCCGAAGAGCAGCACGGCCCCGCCGATCGAGAAGGGCGAGACGTCGAGCAGCTGGTCGAGGCCGTCGCGCGGCGGGTCCTGCAGGATCGGGGCGACGTCCGAGACGGTGTTCAGCGGGTAGGCCAGGAGGATCGACATGCCCTGGTGCGGCTGGAGACCGGTCGACCTGAACGTCGACGTCGCGCCTGCGGTCGCCGGGCAGGTGTCGGTGGACCCGCGCGCGCCTTGGAAGCACTGCGCCGCCGTGGCTGGCTGCGGCGCGGTCACGGTGGCCTGAACCGACTCGATCGGCACCTCCCACTCGTCGCCGGTCAGGTTCCAGTACAGCTCGTCGTGCGGCGCGGTGACGGTGCCGTCGGCAGCGGTCTGCGGTTCGGTGAACCGGTTGAAGGCACCCTTCACCGTGTAGGCGATGACGTAGGTCTGGGTGCCCGAGACCGTCTCGTTCGGGTCGCCGATCCTGATCCGCGTCGTGGACCCGAGATCCTGCGTCTCCTCGTCGTCCGGCGCGCCGCTGGGGCTGGAGACCCGGACGTCGCTCACCGGGTACACGCGCACCTGGTCGCTGCCGTCCACGCTCTGCATCGTGGTCAGGTCGCGCTCGATGCCGTGGTGGTCGCTGCCGGAGAACTGGTACTCGATGGTCTCGGTGATGTGCAGGGCGCCGCTGTCGTCCACGGTGACCTTGGCCTGGAAGCTGCGGATCGACTCGGTGTCCGCGGCGAGGGCCGGAGCCGCCGTCCCGAGTCCGACGCCGACGGCGGCAGCCACCACGACCGCGAGCCCTGCGACGCGCCGTCCGATGCGGCGCTTCACTGCGACTCGCGCCGGGACATCGCGCGGTCGGCCTCGCGGTTGTCCTGCCGCTCGCGCAGCGCCTGCCGCTTGTCGTAGTTCTTCTTGCCCCGGGCGAGGGCGATCTCGACCTTCGCCCGACCGTCCAGGAAGTACAGCTGCAGGGGGACGACGGTCAGGCCGCTCTGGTTCACCGCCTGCTCGAGCCGGGTGATCTCGTCGCGGTGCAGCAGCAGCTTGCGTCGGCGGCGCGGGGGGTGGTTGGTCCAGGTACCGGACACGTACTCGGCGATGTGCACGGCCTCGAGCCACGCCTCGTGCCCGTAGAAGCTGACGAACCCGTCGACCAGCGACGCGCGTCCGGCGCGCAGCGACTTCACCTCGGTGCCGGACAGCACGATGCCGGCCTCGAAGACGTCCTCGATCGTGTAGTCGTGCCGCGCCTTGCGGTTGCTCGCGATGAGCTTGCGCCCCGACTCCTTGGCCACCGTGCTGTCTCCTTGCTGCTGACCGGCGATCCCGTGTCGCCGACCGGACACGCTACCGGTCGGACGCGGCGCGGCCCTATCGAGTTCCGCCGACTCAGAGCCAGCGACGCGGGTTGACCGGCGTGCCGTTGTCGTAGGTCTCGAAGTGCAGGTGGCATCCGGTGGAGCTGCCGGTGGTCCCGGAGTAGCCGATCAGCTGGCCGCGGCTCACGTGCCCGCCGTGCACGATGATCCGGGACAGGTGGTTGTACGACGTGGCCAGGCTGACGCCCTTGACGACGCCGTGCGAGACGACGATGCGGTTGCCGTAGCCGCCGCCCCAGCCGGCGCTGACCACGCTCCCGTTGGCCGCCGCGTGCACGGGGGTGCCGCAGCCCACGGCGAAGTCCATGCCGGCGTGCAGGCGCCAGTAGTGCAGGATCGGGTGGAACCGGCGGCCGAACTCCGAGGAGATCCAGCCGCCGGCGACCGGGCGGGACAGGAAGCCGCCGGACGGCATGCCGCCGCCCGTGCTGTGCGCGCGACGCAGCTGGGCGCGGGCGATGGCGGCGAGCTGGGCGCGCAGCCTGCGGGCCTGGACCTCGAGGGCGTTGAGCCGCTTGCGCTCGGCGGCCTTGCGGGCGGAGATGGCGCGGACCGTCTGGGCCTGGTCGGCGACGAGGGCCTGCAGGCGGGCCTGGGCGGCCTCGGCCTGCTGCTCCAGGACGGCGGCTCGGGCCAGTCCGGCTTCGGCCCTGGCCTTGAGGGCGGCCACCTGCTGGCGGACGGCGACCAGCCGGGCCTGCTTGGCCTGGATCTGGGCGCGGTCGACGTCCAGCTGGGCGAGCGCCTGGCCCTGCAGCGACATGGCGGTGTCGACGGACACCACGCGCTGGGCGAAGTCGTCGGCGCTCTGCGCCTGCAGGGCAACGGTGAGCTCACCCATGCCGGCGGTCTGGTAGGCCTGCCGGGCGATGCTGGCCAGCTTGTCGGTGGTCTCGCTGGTGGAGGCCTGGGTGGCGGCGAGGTCGTCGTCGGCCTTGGCCTCCTGCGCCCGGGCCACGGTGAGCTGTCGGCCGACCTCGGCATCGTGGGCCCGCGCGGCGGCCAGCTTGGCCTGGGCGGCGACGACCTCGGCCTTGGCCGCGGGCAGCTGACCCTCGATCCGCTGCAGCTTGCGGTAGGCGGCGACCAGGTCGGCGGAGGTGTCCTCCAGGTCGTCCTGCAGGGCGTTGATCTTGCGATCGACCTGCTTCTTCTTGTCGGCCGGCCCGGCGTTGGCGGTTCCCGCCGGTGCGATCAGCGTGGCCACGAGGGCCGTGACGACGGCGGCCAGGGTCAGCCGCGACGTGCGGGCCAGTCGCATGGGCAGTGCTCCTCGGTGTTGGGTACCGGCGCGGGCACGCACGGTGACGTCCCAGACGTCACATTGGTATCACAAGCATCAGCCGAAACCGGGGAGGCGAGCGCCTCAGACCTTGAGGTAGCGCCGCATCGTCAGGAACGACGTCAGCACCGCGATGACGAGACCGATGCCGGCCACGATCGGGGCGATGCTGAGCACGTCGGCACCCGTCACGAACGGGATGAACTGCATCTTCTGCGCGAGCCAGCCCTGCACCGCGAAGTGGGTCAGCGCCCACAGCGTGCCGATGGCGATCACCGACCCGAGCACGGTGGCCAGGATCGCCTCGAGCAGGAAGGGCAGCTGGATGAACAGGTTGGACGCCCCGACCAGCCGCATGATGCCGATCTCGCGTCTGCGGTTGAAGGCGGACAACCGCACGGTCGTGGCGACCAGCAGGACGGCGGACAGCGTCATGGCCCCGGCGAAGATCCAGGCACCGATGGTGATCCGGTTCAGGGCGTAGAACAGCGTGCTGAGCAGCTTGCGTTGGTCGATCACCCGCTCGACGCCTGGTGCGCCCTCGAACGCGCTGGCCACCACGTCGTACTTCTTCGGGTCGGAGAGCTTGACCCGGAAGCTCTCCTGCATCTGGTCGGGCTTGACGCTGTCCTTGATCGCCGAGTCCTTGAACTGCTGGACGAAGTGGTTGTACGCCTCGTCCTTGGACTCGAAGTAGACGGTCTTGACCAGCGGCTTCAGCGAGTCGAGCTGGGCGCTCAGCTGATCCTTCTGCGCCTGGGTGACCTCACCGGTGGCGCACGAGGGCTCGAGCGAGCGCGCCGGGCAGAGCGCGATCCAGACCTCGACCTTGCCGTACCAGAAGTCCTTCATCTCGTTGACCTGCATGCTGGACAGCAGTCCGAAGCCGAAGAAGACCAACGACACCATGGTCACCAGGACCAGCGAAACCGTCATCGACAGGTTCCGGCGCAGGCCGATCACCATCTCGCTGAGCACGAACTGCAGGCGCATGACTTCCTTCGGGTCGGTGGTTCGGTACTGCCTAGCGCTGGGAGCCGTAGACGCCGCGGGCCTGGTCGCGCACCAGGTGGCCGTCCTCGAGCTCCACGACGCGCTTGCGCATCTGGTCCACGATCTCGTCGTCGTGGGTGGCCATGACGATGGTGGTGCCGGTCCGGTTGATCCGGTCCAGCAGCCGCATGATGCCGATGCTGGTGGTCGGGTCGAGGTTGCCGGTGGGCTCGTCGGCGAGCAGGATCGCGGGCCGGTTCACGAAGGCCCGGGCGATGGCGACGCGCTGCTGCTCACCGCCGGAGAGCTCGTGCGGCATGCGGTTCTCCTTGCCGCCCAGCCCGACCAGCTCGAGGGTCTCGGGGACGACCTGGCTGATGGTGTGGCGCGGCTTGCCGATGACCTGCAGCGCGAAGGCGACGTTCTGGAACACGGTCTTGCTGGGCAGCAGCCGGAAGTCCTGGAAGACGGCGCCCATCTGGCGGCGCAGCATCGGCACCCGGCGGCTGGACAGGGCGGCCAGGTCGCGCCCGGCGACGTGCACGGTCCCGGAGGTGGCCTTCTCCTCCTTGAGGACGAGCCGCAGCAGGGTCGACTTGCCGGAGCCGGAGGCGCCGACGATGAAGACGAACTCGCCGCGCTCCACCTCCACGGACACCTTGTCGAGGGCAGGGCGCTGCCCCGAGGCGTAGGACTTGGTCACGTTGTCGAGCCGGATCACCGGCTCAGGGTACGTGGCGAAGCTGAGCACTCCCGGTAACTTCGGGTGACCGGGCGTTGCGGATTGGTGTCGCTTAGGCCTCGGCGCGGTCGCTGGTGCGCTTCCAGCGGATACCGGCCTCAAGGAATCCGTCGATGTCGCCGTCGAACACGGCGCTGGTGTTGCCGACCTCGTGCTCGGTGCGCAGGTCCTTGACCATCTGGTACGGGTGCAGCACGTAGGAGCGCATCTGGTTGCCCCAGCTGGACCCGCCGTCCCCCTTGAGGGCGTCCATGGCGGCCCGCTCCTCGGCCTTGCGCACCTGCAGCAGCCGGGACTGCAGCACCTTGAGCGCGGCGGCGCGGTTCTGGATCTGCGACTTCTCGTTCTGCATCGAGACCACGATGCCGGTCGGGATGTGCGTCATCCGGACGGCGGAGTCGGTGGTGTTGACGCTCTGGCCGCCGGGGCCGGACGAGCGGAACACGTCGACCTTGATCTCGGCCTCGGGGATGTCCACGTGGTCGGTGACCTCGGTGACCGGCAGCACCTCGACGCCGGCGAAGCTGGTCTGGCGGCGTCCCTGGTTGTCGAAGGGGCTGATCCGGACCAGCCGGTGGGTGCCCTGCTCGACCTGCAGCGTGCCGTAGGCGTACGGGGCGTGGACGGCGAAGGTGGCGGACTTCAGGCCCGCCTCCTCGGCGTACGAGGTGTCCATCACCTCGGTGCCGTAGCCGTGCCGCTCGGCCCAGCGCAGGTACATGCGCAGCAGCATCTCGGCGAAGTCGGCGGCGTCCACGCCACCAGCCTCGGCGCGGATGGTGACCAGCGCCTCGCGCTCGTCCATCTCGCCGTTGAGCAGGGTGCGGACCTCGAGCTCCCCCACGGCCTTGCGCAGCGAGGTGAGCTCGCGCTCGGCCTCGGCGAGGGTGTCGGCGTCGTCCTCCTCCTCGGCCATCTGCACGAGCACCTCGAGGTCGTCGACGCGCTGGGCGATCGTCTCGTAGCGCTCGAGCTCGGCGCCGAGGTGGCTGAGCCTGCTGGTGACCTTCTGCGCGGCCTCGGGGTCGTCCCACAGGTCCGGTGCGGCGGACTGCTGCTCGAGGTCGGCGATGTCGGCCTTGAGGCGCCCGACGTCCGTCACCTGCCGGATCGACTCGACGGTCGTTCGGAGGTCTCGGAGCTCAGCGGGGAAGTCGACGGCGGCCACGAGCGTCCAATCTACGGCAGAGGGCGGGCGGGACGGCACGTGGGAGAGATCATCAACCTGCGGCCGCGGCCCGCTGCCGCACGGCGTACTCGGCCGGTGGCACCCCGAAGGCCTGCTTGAACTCGCGGGTCAGGTGGGCCTGGTCGGCGAAGCCGAGGTCGGCCGCCAGGTCGGCCCAGACGACGTCCTGCCCGTGCGCGACGGCCTCGGCCGCCTCGTAGATCCGGTACCGGCGGATGACCCACTTGGGCGAGACCCCGACGTGCTCGGCGAACATCCGCTGCAGGGTCCGCTCGCTGACCCCGGCGTGCGCGGCGAGGGCGTCGACGCGGCGCAGCGTCGGGTCGGCGACCACCTCGTCGACGAGCGCGGTGGCAGCCTCGCAGGGGTGGCGACCGGCGGGCAGGCGCCCGCCCAGGAAGCGTTCGGCCGCGGCGACCATCGCGGTCTGGTCGCGAGCACCGCGGACGTCGTCCGCCCACTGGCCGGCGGCTGGCCCGAGCCAGTCGACGAGGTGCGCGGCCCGGTCGGTGAGCTGGGTCATGGGTCCGGGGGCGAGGGGGCTGAAGCCGCCGGGTCGGAACATCACGCCGAGGGCGCGCCCGTGGCCCTGGAGCACCTTGGTGGTCTGCCCGCGGTGCACCCCCACGGCGAGCGCCGAGGCCCGCTCGATGACCAGGTTGACGACGGGGTGCGGCAGCACGTGCTGGGGGTAGGACTGGCCGGGCGGCAGGTCCCAGGTGACGACCCAGTACCAGCCGACGTAGCGGGCGACGTGATCGGACGGCGCGTGCCGGTCGAGCGCGAACCGGTCCAGGCCGGCGGCGGGGTCGACGATGCCGCGGCTGTCCTGCTCGGCGGGCTGCACCACGCTGGCGAGCCTAGGAGGTGGGCGCGACGGTGTCGCGTTCGTTCAAGCGGTGCCGCGGGATCCGCGTGAGGGTGGTGGCATGACACAGATCCTGGACCGCTACCGCCGCAACGCCGACGCCTTCGCGGACACCATCCGCGCGGTACCGCCGGACCGCTGGGACAGCCCGTCGCCGTGCCCGGACTGGGATGCGCGCGGCGTGGTCGCGCACGTGGTGTCGACGTTGTCGATGTTCGAGGAGCTCGTGGGGCGCGAGCAGCGGCCGGGGCCCTCGGTGGACGACGACCCGCTGGGTGCGTTCGAGGCGGTCCGGACGCAGGTGGAGGAGGAGCTGGCCGACCCGGCGCTCGCGGACGTGGAGTTCGACGGGTTCTTCGGGCGCTCCTCGTTCGCGAAGGCGGTGGACACGTTCCTCTCGGGTGACCTGGTGACGCACCGCTGGGACCTGGCGAAGGCCACCGGCGGGGACCTGACCATCCCGCAGGACGAGATCGAGCGGGCCTGGCAGGACGTCGAGGGGTTCGGCGACGCGCTGCGCTCCCCCGGCGCCTTCGGTCCGGAGGTCGAGGTGCCGGACGACGCCGACGAGCAGACGAAGCTGCTGGCGTTCCTGGGCCGCGAGGCCTGAGCCGCGGTCCCGCTCAAGGCTGGAGCCGCGCGGTGGCCGTCGAGCGCACGGTGACGGAGATGCCGTCGCTCAGCCCGGCCACGACCCAGCCGCCGATGGGGAGCCGGACGTCGCCGGTGAGCACGACCGTGGCGCTCGCGCCGTCAGTGGCGCCCGTCCCGCGGGCCACCGTCAGCTCGGTCAGCCGACGCGGCGGCGGGTACCCGGCGAGGTAGTCGCGCACCTGCCGCCGCACCGCGGCGTCGGTCAGCCTGATCTGGTCCCCGCCCTCTCCCCCACCCACGCCCGAACCGCCGTAGACGCCGCCTTCGTCGACGGCGTCGGCGGCGTCGAGCGCGGCCGCGTCGGCGGCGTCGAGCAGCTGGGTCCGGGCGAGGTGGACGGCGGTCGCGTCGACCACGACGACGACCAGGGCGAGCGCCACCACAAGGTAGCCGAGGATCAGCAGGCTGAGCTGCCCGCTGTCGTCGCCCGCTGGAGGCAGGCGCCGGGCGAGCGGGTGGGCTGCTCGCCGACTCCGCCTCATCGGGAGCCCACCCGTCCAGCGTCCGGGCCAGCCTGCTTGCTGCGGAACCGGTCGACGACGCTGACCTGTTGGGCGGTGACCTGCACGCGCGTGGGGAATGCCCGGTCGAGCAGCCTCGGCACCCCGGGCAGCGCGACGTCCACCTCGGTGGAGACGGTCACCCGACCATCGGGCGACAGGCAGTCGGCGTGCTCGCAGTCGATGGTGATGCGGCCCCGCCCCAGGACCCCCTGGTCGGCGAGCGCGAGGGCGGCGGCGGCGTCCGCTCGCGCTCGCGCCTGGTCCACGTCGGACGCGGTCACGAATGCCCGGCCGCCCTCGCGGGCGGCGCGCTGCGCGGCGAACGCCGCGGCTTCGACCCGGCCCAGGACCAGCACCAGGTAGACGACGGGGACGAGCAGGAGCACGCCGAGGACGCAGAACTCGACCAGCGCGTTTCCCGCGTCGGCCGGCCCCCGCGCCAGGGCTGCGCGCCGGCGGACACCGCGTGCTCGCGTGCTCACCCCGTCCCTCCGAAGGGCTGCGCCTCGACGAAGGCGTGGCCCCGGACGGTGGTGGACCCTGCGTAGCCGAGCACGCCGAGCACTGGCAACGGCACGGTGAGGGTCACCTCGACCGCCTGGACGCCGGAGACCTGCACGAGCGCGACGCCGGCGTCGTCCGGTCGGGGACCGACGCGACCTGGCAGCTCACTGGCCAGCAGCTCACGGGCGCGGGCGAGCCCGTCCGCGGGAACCCGGTCTGCCCTGGCCCCGAGACGGGCTCCCTCGGCGGCGCAGTCGATCGCCGTGTTCCGCACGTGCAGGACCAGCACCAGCTGGAGCAGCGCCGCAAAGAGCAGGGACAGCAGGGCGCCGACCAGGGCGAAGTCCACCGCGGCAGAACCGCGGTCGCCGTGGCCGCGGCGCTCAGGGTGCGACACCGCGGATGGAGTCGCGGAAGAGGTCGTTGAGCGTGTCACCGGCGACCGCCCACAGGCCGGCCACCAGGCCTGCGGTCATGACGGTGACGAGCACCCACCCGGGGACGTCGCCGCGATCGGACGGCCCGCCGGCGGCGAGCCGGGCGCGGATCCGGGTCGCGAGCAGGGCGGTGAGGACGTGGGCGTGCATCGTGTTCCTCTCGTCGGTCGTTCTCTTCAGTCACAGACCAAGGCGCAGGAACGCGAACCCTGGGTACACCGCGAACAGCACCGTGACCGGCAGCACGCCGAAGACCACCGGCACCATCATCGCGACCTCCTTGCGCCCGGCTGTGTCCATCAGGGCGCGCTGCCCGCTCTGCCGGACGTCCTGTGCCTGCGCCCGCAGCACGTCGGCCAGTGGCGTCCCGCGCTCGACCGCGATGACCACGCCGTCGACGAACCTGGCGAGGGCGGGCAGGCCGGTCCGCCGGGACACGCCCTGGAGCGCGAGGACGAGGGACGCGCCGGCGTGGGTGTCCGAGAGCGCACGGCGGAGCTCGCCGGCCAGCTCGCCGCCGGTCAGGGCGGCGACCCGGTGGAGCGCGGCGACGGGACCCTCACCGGCACCGACGGCGAGGGCGAGCATCTCGGCGACCGTCGGCAGCTCTTCGAGCATCCGCTGCTCCCGGCGCCGCACCTGGTGGGTCAGGTACCAGTCGCGGGCCATGACACCGGCGCCGGCCGCCGCGACGACGAGGAACGCGAGCGGCAGCAACGCGCGGGGGTGCCGGGACCAGGCCGCAGCGCTGAGCGCGGCGCCGGCTGCCGCACCGCCGGCCCCGCACAGCACCTGCTGAGCTCGAAACCCGGGCACGTCCAGGCCGAGTCCGGCACGCTCCAGCCGCGCACCGAGCGACGTCGATCCGCCCAGCAGCCGGTCGAGGGCACTGCAGAGCCGCTCGACGGCCGCCCGCGCCGGTGCGGGCGCGCCGACCCGGCCGCGCTCACCGCCCGAGCGCAGCAACCGGCTCGGCGCGCTCACGTCGTGCACGTACGGCCCGAGGCGCTCTGCCAGCCCAGGTCGGCGCAGGAACGGCAGTCCGGACAGCAGCAGGAGGATCCCGCAGCCGAGCGCGAGCCCGATCAGGCAGCCGAGCCAGTCGCAGGAGACCGTCACGGCGCTCACCGAAGGACCCGCCGTTCCTCGGGCAGGCGGGCGATGCGCAGCATCGCCGCATAGGACAGCGCCGAGACGAGGGCGCCACCGACGAGCACCACGACGCCAGCGGGTCGGCTGTAGGCAGCGACGGATTCGGGGCGCGTGGCGAGCAGCAGCAGGACGATCCACGGCGCCGCGACGGCGACCCGCGCGCCGTTGACCGTCCAGCCCTGGCGGCCCTCCAGCTCGGAGCGCATGCGGGCTTCTTGGCGAAGGAACCCGGACAGGGTGCGCAAGAGCCGACCCAGGTCGGTGCCGCCGACCTCGCGGGCGATCCGCAGGGACTCGACGATGCGGTCACCCACCGGGTCGGCGAGCCGGTCCTTGAGCGTGTCGAGGGCGTCGTGGAACCTCCCGCTCGACCGGTAGTCGCGAGCGAACGCCGAGAAGGCCGGGCGCAGCGGCGCCGGCCCGCGGACGGCCAGCTGGCTGAGCGCCTCAGGGAGGGACAGTCCGGCTCGCACCGCTGACGCGAGGTTGTCGACCGCCTCGGGCCACATCTCACGCAGGCTGGCGCGGCGGCGGCGGGCGCGTCCCCGCACCACCACCAGCGGAGCGGCGCCGGCCATGAGGGCGAAGCAGCCGGCCACCGGTGGCACCCGGGTGACCGCCAGGAGGAGCAGGGCAGCGGCCGACCCGCAGGCCAGGCAGGCCGCGGAGAGGGCCCGCGGGCCGATGCCGACGAGCCGGGCGTCCTGCACCACCCGGTCGCACCAGAGACGTCCCGGCACTCGCCCGGACGTGGACAGCGGCAGCTGCGGGGCGGGCCAGCAGGACCGCCACATCAGGAACAACCCGACCCCTAGCGCCAGCCCGAGTCCCAACCCGGTCACGTCGGGAGGCCCGCGAGAGACGGGACGTCGACGTCCGAGGGCGATCCGCTCACCGCTGCGCCGTCGCCCTCGCGCGGCGCGAGCAGCCGGGCGACGTCGATGCCGACCCGTTCGTAGCGTTCGGGGTGCGGCGGGAAGCCCGCAGCCCGCTGGAGCCGGCCACCGCGACTGGTGAACACGTCCGTGGTCTCGACCACGTCGGCCTCGACGCGGCCGGACACGGCGACCACCTCGGCCACCCGTCGCCGACCATCCGGGTCGAGCCGGATGTAGACGACCAGGTCGATGCTCGAGGCCACGGTCGGCACCACGAACCGCGAGCTCACGTTCTCACCGGCCAGCAGCGGAAGGGTGCACATCTTGACGAGCGCGTCGCGTGCGCTGTTCGCGTGCACCGTGCACATCCCGGGCAGGCCGCTGTTCAGCGCCAAGAGCATGTCCAGGCTCTCCTCCTGCCGGACCTCGCCGACGATGATGCGGGAGGGGCGCATGCGCAGTGACTCCTTCACCAGCCGGCGCAGCGGGATCTCGCCGGCGCCCTCGAGGTTCGGCTGCCGGCACTGCATGGCGACGACGTCGCGTCCGGCGAGCTGAAGCTCGAACACCTCCTCGCAGGTGATGATGCGCTCACGGGAGTCGATGGCGCCGGCGAGGCAGTTCAGCAGCGTGGTCTTCCCGGCCTGGGTTCCACCGGCCACCAGCACGTTCAGCCCGGCCCGCACGCTGGCCTCGAGGAAGGCTGCGACCTGCGAGCTCAGCGAGCCGAGCCGGACGAGGTCCTCGAGGTGCCGCGCCCGGACCACGAACTTGCGGATGTTCACGGCCCAGTGCTCGCGGGTCACGTCCGGGATCACCACGTGCAGCCGCGAACCGTCGGGCAGGCTGGCGTCGACGAACGGGCTGGACAGGTCGACCCGCCGGCCGGACGTCGACAGCATGCGCTCCACCAGGTCGGCGAGGGACTGCGCGGTGAGCATCGTCGTGGTCAGCTCCGGCAGCCCGCCTCGCGCGACGAACACCTTGCCGGGTTCGTTGACCCAGATCTCCTCGACGCTCGGGTCGTCCAGGAACCGTTGCAGGGCACCGAATCCCGCGACCGCGGCCCAGACGGCGCCCACCAGCGCCGACCGGTCCTCGACCGGTGGCAGCCCCCCGCTCAACGACCGCTCCTCGTAGTCGTTCACCGCCTCCTCGACCAGCTCGCGGACGGCGGCGCCGTCCTGCAGAGGGTCGATCCCCGAGCGCCGCACGAGCTCTCGCACGACCTGCTCGACCCGGCCGCGCGCACCGTCCTGCACCCCCATGAGCCCCCCTCGAGCCTCGACCCGTCCACTCTAGACAATCGGACATACCGGGAGAAGCGGACCGTCAAGATCTGTGGATAAGCTCCGCAGCCCTCCCGGCGATTCCGCCAGACTTCTCGGGTGAACCCCTTGCGCTGCACCGTGATCGACGCGCGGTCGCCCGCGTCCGCACTGGACGTCGACGTCCGCGCGCCGGCCGGCACCCTCCTCGGCGAGGTGAGCGGCGCGCTGCTGGGTCAGGTGGGAGCCGGCGCCGACAGCGCGCTGACCATCCGCGGTCGGCGGTTGCCGCCGGACCTGGCGCTCGGCACGCCTCCATTGGTGGAGGGGGTCCTGCTGGTTGCCGTGCCGGCGGGGGCGGCGACCGAACGCCGCGCGGGCGAGCGCACCGCCGGCGTACTCGAGCTCTGCGTGGTGGCCGGGCCCGATGCCGGCCGACGGATACCCCTGCAGCCAGGACCGCACACGATCGGCCGTGGCGGGGCAGCCGACCTGCAGCTGGCGGACCCCTCGGTGTCACGCCTGCACCTGCGCATCCGCGTCGACCCGGGCGGCACGGTGGTGCACGACCTGGGTTCGAGCAACGGCAGCCTCCTGGACGGCGAGCCGGTGGGGCCGACGGGTCGTCAGGTCCGCCCGGGGCAACGGATCCGAGTGGGCGAGTCGACGCTCGTGGTCCGGGTGACCGGCTCGGCGCCGGCGTCCCTGCGAGGCGACGGCAACGGTGGCATCGAGGTGAATCGCGCGCCCCGCACGGACCTCACCGTCGAGCCAACCCGGATCAGCCGCCCGGCAGCCCCGACACCGCCCGCGCCGACGCGCATCCCGTGGATCGCCGTCGCGCTGCCGCTGCTGCTGTGCGTCCCGATGGCACTGCTCCTGCACCAGCCGACGTACCTGGCCTTCGGCCTGCTCGGACCGGTGGCCATGCTGTCGACGACCGTCGCCGAGCGACTGGGACGGGGGCGCCGCCACCGCTCGGAGCAGGCGGCCTGGAAGGTTCGCGACGACGCCGCCGACCAGGCCCGGCTCGCCGCGCTGCGCGACGAGCTGGAGCGTCGCCGGGCGCTCGCCGGCGACGCGGCCGAGCTCTCCGAGACGGTGCACCAGCCCACGGCGAGGCTGTGGCAACGCGGCCCAGGAGACGACGACCTGCTGTCCGTCGTGCTCGGCGCTCGGCGGTGCCGCTCCTCGGTCCGGGTCGGCACCGGCCAGGTGTCGGGCGAGGCGGACGGCGAGCTGCAGTGGCTCGACGACGCCCCGGCCACCCTGCCGCTGGACCGGGCGCAGCACCTGGGGCTGGCCGGCGACGAAGCACGGGTCACGGCCCTGGGTCGCTACCTCGTCGGTCAGCTGGCCGGACGGTGCTCACCGCGGGGGGTACGGCTGGCGGTGATCGGTCCGGCGACCACCTGGTCGTGGGCACGGTGGCTCCCGCACCGGTTCGCTGGGTCGCTCGTCGACCTCGAGCACGAGGTGCAGCGCCGGATCGAGCGGGCCGACGGTCGCTCCACCCGGCGTCCAGCAGGCCAGCCGAGAGGGGCTGAGGCCGCGATCGTCGTCCTGCTGGACCTGCGCGCGACGGCCCGCGGCGCCGCGGGCGGGAACCCCGTGGGCCAGGACCCCGCCCTGGCCACGGTGCTGCGTCACGGCCCCGCGGTGGGCGTGCACACGATCTGCCTGGCCGGGAGCGCCTCGGAGCTCCCCAGTGAGTGCGGGCTCAGCATCACCCTGCCGAGCAGCGGCCCGGCGAGCACCCGAGGCCTCGGTGGCCTCGGTACCGACGGTGCCGACAATGCCCACGGTGCCGACGGTGACGGAGCCGGCTGGGACCTCGCGCCGGACGGCGTCGGTGCCGCGTGGGCGGACGAGCTCGCACGCGCCCTCGCCCCGTTCCGCGAGGCCACGCCAGAACCCGCGGGGGGCGACTCCCTTCCGGTCTCGGTCGCCCTCACGTCCCTGCTCGACGTCGATGCCGCCGATCCGGCAGCGTTGGCCGACAGCTGGCGACGCTCTCCCCGGTCGACGACGGTCACCCTCGGCGCGGGCCGGGACGGGCGGGTCTGCGTCGACCTGCTCGCCGACGGGCCGCACACGCTGGTGGCGGGCACGACGGGCGCGGGCAAGTCCGAGCTGCTGCTCACCCTGGTGACCTCGTTGGCGCTCGGCAACCGGCCGGACGAGCTGTCGTTCGTGCTGGTGGACTACAAGGGCGGGGCCGCGTTCCGGCGTTGCGCCGACCTGCCGCACGTCCTCGGGGTGGTCAGTGACCTGGACGGGCACCTGGCGGCTCGGGCGCTGACCGCGTTGCAGGCCGAGCTGACCCGCCGAGAGCGCCTGCTGGCCGAGGTCGGGGCGGCAGACCTGGGCGCCTACCAACGATGGTGCGACGACGAACCGGGGCGCCCCGCACTGGCCCGGTTGGTGCTCGTGATCGACGAGTTCCGGCTCCTGGCCGGCGAGCTCCCGGACTTCCTGGACGGCCTGGTCCGACTGGCCGCGGTCGGGCGGTCGCTGGGCGTGCACCTGGTGCTCGCCACCCAGCGCCCGGCCGGCATCGTGACCGCGGACATCAAGGCGAACGTCAACCTGCGCATCTGCCTGCGGGTGCGCGACCGGGTCGACTCCGAGGACGTGCTGGACGCGGCGGACGCCGCGGTGCTGCCGGACGGCGTCCCGGGCCGTGGGCTGTTCCGCGCCGGGTCGAAGTCCCTCACCGCATTCCAGACGGCGCTGGCCGGCGGCACCGCGCACGGCCCCCGGATCAGCCGGCCCCTCGTGCTACCGGCTGGACACCCCGTCCCGGTGGACCCGCACGCCGACGAGCTGGCGGCGCTGGTGCGGTCCATGCGAGCGGCGAGCGCCCTGGTCGGCGCCGAACCACCACCGAGCCCGTGGCTGCCACCGCTCCCCGAGCAGCTCGCGTCCGCTGACCTGCGGGGTGCGGCAGCCGGCGGGGCACCGGCGTGGGGGCTGGCCGACCTGCCCGTCGAGGGACGCCAGGAGCCCTTCGGCTGGGACCCGCTGGTCGACTCGCACCTGGCGATCAGCGGGGCACCGCGCACCGGACGGACCAATGCCCTGCTGGCGCTCGCGACAGCGTTGCTGGCCTCGCCCGAGGGCCACCACGTGCATGTGGTCGACGCAGCCGGCGGGGCACTCGCGCGGGCCTTGGACCCAGGAGCCCGGCCGTCGCTGCCGCAGCTGGGCACGGTGCTGACCGGCGAGCCGGCCACCGTCGTGGCTCGCCTCGTGGACCGGCTGTCCTCGCAGCTGAACGACCGGCGGGGTCCAGGCACCGAGCGGCCCGGCCGGGCGACGGTGCTGCTGGTGGACGGGTGGGAGTCGCTGGCCGAGGGCCTGGAGCGGGTGGACCACGGACGCGGCCTGGACGCCCTGCTCTCTCTCGTCCGGGACGGCGAGCGGGCCGGTCTGCGGCTGGTGGTGGCGGGTGGGCGTGCCGTCCTGACCTCGCGGATCGGGTCGCTCGTGGGCCAGCGGCTGCTGCTGCGGCCGACCGACCCCACCGACCTCCTGCTGGCCGGGGTGCCGACGTCCGCTGTCCCCTCGCGACTGCCGGCGGGCCGGGTGATCCACCTACCCGGTGGACGCCAGGTCCAGCTCGTCCGCGCCGACGGCGAGCAGCTCCGTGCCACGCTCGCGGCATCTCCCACCGCGGCCTCCGGCCTCGCCGAGCGGGCGCTGCGCCTGCGCCGGCTCCCCGACCTGCTGCACCTCACCGAGCTCGATGCCTGGGACGGCGCCGGTGTGCTGCTGGGGGTCGGCGGAGACGAGGCCCTGCCCGTGGCCGTGGATCCGGCCGTGCACCGCCGGTGGGTGGTCCTGGGTCCGGCCGGTAGCGGGCGCTCGCAGGTGCTCGCGGTGGTCGCACGGCAGCTGCACGCGCGGGGTCGCCGGGTGATCGCGCTCGCCCCGCTCGGCGGGCCGCTGCACGAGGGCGGCTGGCCCACCGCGACCGACGGACCGGAGCTCCTGCGTCTGCTCATGGCGCGACCGGCGGACCCCGTGGCCGGCGCCTGCGTGCTGGTGGACGACGCTGAGCGGGTCGCTCACGACCCGGCGGTCGCCGGCGCCCTGGAGCAGCTGGCCAGGGATCCCGGCCCCCACTGCTTGGCCCTGGCCCTCCGCACGGAGGCCGGACACCTGCCGGTCAGCGCGCCCTTTGTGGCCGCGGCGTTGCGGCAGCGCACCGGCGTCCTGCTCGGCCCGCACAGCCCGCACGACGGCGACCCGTTCGGCGTGCGGGTCGAGCCGGTCGAGTCGGCGGCTCCGGGCCGCGGCGTCCTGGTGCTGCGCGGGGCCACGACCGCCGTCCAGGTGGCGCTGTGAGGCGCCGCTCCGATCCCAGCACTGCGGCGCCCGTGTGTTCTGGGCCGTGGTGGACGGCGTCATGGGTCGCCCAGCGCGCCCTCAGGTCGTGCTGTCCGAACGACTGCCGGTGTCGTCACACGTGCCCTGAGCGTCAGCCGTGCACTGTCCGGACGAGTCGCTCCTGCAGCCCGCCGTCACCCCAGTGAGCAGCGCCCCGTCAAGAGAGCCGTCGCGGTGCCAGCGTGCAGGCGGTGACTTGGCCGTTGCCGGGCTCCATGGCGCTGTGGCAAGACGACTGCCCGCTGTCCGCCGCGAGCGCTACGGTCACCCCATGTCCGACGACCTGACCCCGGCTCCCACTCCCCCAGCACTCATCCGCGAAGCCGTCTCGGGCGACGTCCCGGACATCCTGCGGCTCATCAAGGAGCTCGCGGTGTACGAGGAGTCGCTGCACCACGTGGAGTCCACGGAGGAGTTCCTGCAGGCCGCGCTCTTCCCGACGGACGGCCCGGCCGGGGCCAGCGCGCTGGTCGCCGAGGTGACCGACCCGGACGGCTCGACCCGGTTGGTCGGCATGGCGGTCTGGTACGTCACCTTCTCGACCTGGACGAGCCGGCACGGCATCTGGCTGGAGGACCTGTTCGTCCAGCCGGACCAGCGCGGCAGCGGCATCGGCAAGGCGTTCCTGGCCCGGCTGGCCAAGATCTGCGCCGACCGGAAGTACCCCCGGCTGGAGTGGTGGGTGCTGGACTGGAACGAGCCGGCCCTCGGCTTCTACCGCTCGCTCGGCGCCGTCGGGCAGGACGAGTGGACGGTCTACCGGATGGACGGCGACGCGCTGCAGAAGCTCGCCGCCCAGGCGTGACCGGAGGGCACGAAAGGGATGTCCCGGACCAGTCCGACCGTTCCCGTGGACGACGACCGCCAGGCGCGTCAGGATGGGGCCGTGCAGGTGGGTGCGCAGGTTCGTGAGCGGGTAGGTGGGTCGTGGCGGCGTTGACCGAGGTCGGGTCCGTCGACGTCACCCACGCTGCCGACGTGGTCGAGCTGGAGGTCCCGGCGAGCGCCGCGTACGTCGCCGTGGTCCGGACCGCCACGGCCGGGCTGGCCGCCCGCTTCGACCTGACCCTGGACCGCATCGAGGACCTGCGGATCGCCATCGACGAGGCCTGCACCCTCCTGATCCGGCGACCGGCCGACGCGCCGCCGGACCACCTGTCGTGCCTCTTCACGCTGGCCGAGGGCGCGCTCACCGTGGACGTCAGCGGTCCCGACGTCGAGCTGCCGGACCGCAGCGCCTACGCCTGGGCCGTGCTGTCCGCGCTGGTCGACTCGCTGGAGTCCGGGCACGAGGACGTCGAGGGCGCCCGCCGGACGTGGATCCGGCTGACCGTACGAGCCGGCGCGGGGCAGTGGGCATGAGCGGGCAGTGGGCATGACGGTCGTCGGCGCCCGCGCCGCGACCCCCGGCTCCAACACGGACGTCGCCCAGGAGCTCGCGGCCCTGCCCGCCCAGGACCCGCGCCGGGCCGAGCTGCGCACCCAGCTGGTCGAGGAGAACCTGCCCCTCGTCCGCTACCTGGCGCAGCGCTACCGCGACCTCGGCGAGCCACTGGACGACCTGATCCAGGTGGGCACCATCGGCCTGATCAACGCGGTCGACCGGTTCGACCCGGACCGCGGGGCGGCGCTCACCACGTTCGCGACACCGACCATCCTCGGCGAGATCAAGCGGCACTTCCGGGACCGGGGCTGGGCGCTGCGCGTCCCGCGGCGCCTGCAGGAGCTGCAGACCCAGCTCGAGGGGGCGCGGGCCGAGCTGAACCAGGCCTTGGGACGCGCCCCGACGGTGCACGAGCTCGCGGAGCAGGTGGGGATCAGCACCGAGGAGGCCATCGAGGCGCTGGAGGCCCAGCAGGCCTACAGCACCGTCCCGCTGGAGGGCCCGATCGACGGCCTCGACGCGGACATCGCGCTGGTCGACACGGCCCTCGAAGACGTGGTGGACCGCGAGTCCCTGCGCCCGCTGCTGCACCGCCTGCCGGCCCGCGAGAAGCGGATCCTGGTGCTGCGCTTCTTCCGCGGCCTGTCCCAGAACGAGATCGCCGACGAGCTCGGCATCTCGCAGATGCACGTCTCCCGCCTGCTGTCGCGCACCGTCGACGACCTGCGCAAGGGCCTCGAGGACCTCGGCTGACGCCTCGGTCAGCACCGCGCTACTTGATCGACCCCGCAGTGAGCCCGCCGACGAGGTGCTTCTCGATGGCCGCGAACAGGATGACCACCGGGACGACGGCGATCAGCGAGGCCGCGAAGAGCTGGTCCCAGTGCTGCTGGTACCCGGTGACGTAGCTGCTGATCCCGACGGTGAGCGGCTTCTTCGCGTCGTCCTGCATCAGGGTCAGCGCGACGACGTACTCGTTCCAGGCGGCGATGAACGTGAAGATCACCGAGGTGACGATGCCCGGACGGGTGAGCGGCAGCATGATCCGCCACATGGTGGCGAGCCGGCCGCAGCCGTCCAGCTCGGCGGCCTCCTCGACCTCGGCCGGGATCGAGGCGAAGAACGCCTGCAGGATCCAGATCGCGAAGGCCAGGTTGAAGGCCGCGTTGGTCAGGATGATCGCCAGGTAGGTGTTCACGAGGTTGAGCTCGAAGAACTCCCGGTACAGCCCGACCACCAGGGCGGTCGGGCTGAACATCTGGGTGACCAGCACGACGAGCAGGAAGAGCCGCCGGCCGGGGTAGCGCACCCGTCCGGTGAAGTAGGCGGCCGGCACGGACACCAGCAGCACCACCATGGTGGACGCGGTCGCGACCACCACGGAGGTCCGCAGCCAGGCGAGGAAGCGGGTGTCGCTCAGCACGGTGCCGAACGTGTCCCACTGCCAGCGCCGCGGCAGGAAGGTCGCGGGCGAGGCGAGGACGTCCGAGCTGGGCCGCAGCGCGTCGAGCAGCATGACGATGTACGGGGCCAGGAAGACCAGCCCCACCGCGAGGCCGACGATCGGCAGCACCACGGGACGCACCCGCCGCCACCGCGAGGGCCCGGACGCCGGACGTCGGGCCGGGCGGGTGCCGCGGGTCTGGTCGACCGGGCTGGTCTGCGTCGCGGCGCTCATGCCTGGTTCTCCTGCGTCGCACCGCGGGTGACCCGCAGGTAGACGGCCACTGCGGCCAGGATCAGCAGCACGTTGAACACCCCGGCGGCAGCCGACATCCCGACGTCCTTCTCGGCGCTCTTGAACGCCAGCTTGTACATCCAGGTGATGGTCGTGTCGTGGCTGAAGCCGGGGTTGCGGTCGTTCAGCGTGTAGACGACGGGGAACGAGTTGAAGACGTAGATGATGCTCAGCACCGTCGACACCGAGAGCGCCGGGGCGAGCAGCGGCAACGTGATCCGCCGGTAGACCTGCCACGGCCCGGCGCCGTCGATGCGCGCCGCCTCGTAGACGTCGTCCGGGATGGCGTTCAGGCCGGCCAGCAGCACGTAGGTCACGAACGGCACCGAGACGAAGACGCCGACCGCGACGATGGAGGCCAGCGTGAACCGGTCGTCACCGAGGAAATCCACCGGCTGGTCGACGAACGGCAGCGCGACCAGCAGCGTGTTCGCGATGCCGTGGTAGTAGTCCAGCAGCAGGGTGAACAGCCGCGCGGTGATGATCAGGGACGCCGCCCAGGGCACGATGATCGCCCAGCGCACGAACCGGCGTCCGACGAACTGCTTCGACAGGAACTGGGCCAGCGCGAGGCTGATCAGCATGGTCAGGATCACCACGGCGACCACCCAGATCGCGGTGGTGCGCAGGACGGTGCCCAGCGCCGGGTGCTCGATCACGTGCCGGTAGTTGTCCAGACCCGCGGGGCCCTTGCGCAGCCCGGTGATGGAGTACTCGCTGAGGGACGCCTTGACCAGGGCGACCGCCGGGAAGACCACGACGCCGCCGATGAGCAGCAGCGCCGGGCCGAGCCACAGCAGGGCGACCCAGCCCGAGGTCGCGTCGCGGGTGCCCCGTCGGCGGGGCCGGCTGGTGGCCGGCCCCGCCTGACGCAGCGTGCTCTGCGACACGCTCAGCTGCCGGACTCGGCCTGCTGCTGCAAGGCGTCCAGCACCTTCTGCGGGTTGCCGTCAGGTGCGACCGCGGAGCCCAGGTTCTGCTGGACCGCGAGCTTGACCTTGTCCCAGCCCGGGTCGTCCGTGGGCGTGAGGTGCACGTTGGGCAGGGTCTGCAGGTAGACCGCGAGCGCCTTCTCGGACTGGAAGGTGGTCAGCCCGGTCTTGGTCACCGGAAGGAAGCCCTCGGCCTTGATGAAGGTGTTGACCTGGTCCGGCTGGTAATACAGGTCGTAGAAGGCCTTCACGGCGTCCTGGTTGCCCTTCTTCTTGAAGGCCATCAGGTAGTCGGTGACGCCGTAGGTCTGCGGGGCGCTGCCGTCGGCGCTGGGCATGGGGGCGACGGCGTAGTCGACGGCCTTGCTCTTGTCGAGCTCGGCGGACAGCGGTGAGAAGCCGACCACCATGCCGGCCTTGCCGGACCCGAAGAGCGCGAAGGCGCCGTCCGTGCGGTTGGTCTTGCCGGGGTTGTTCTGGGTGACCTTGTCGGTGACGGCGAGCTTCTTCAGGAAGTTCAGCGTCTCGACGTTCTTCGCCGAGTTGATGCTCCACTTGCCGTCGGTCTTCCAGTCGCCGCCGTTGTTCACCAGCCAGATGGAGAACTCGGCCTGCGACTCCTCCGGCCCGAGCGGCATGGCGTAGCCGACGTTCCCGCCGCCGAGGGCGCTGACCTTCTTGGCGTCGGCCTCGAAGTCGGCCCAGGTGGTGGGCGGCGCGCTGATGCCGGCCTGCTGGAACAGCTTCTTGTTGTAGAAGAGGGCGCGCGCCGACGACAGGTCGGGCATGCCGTAGAGCTTGCCGTTGTAGGTCCCGGACTTCACGAAGGCCGGGATGAGGTCGTCCTTGACCGCCGGGGACAGCACGTCGTCCGCCGAGTAGAGCAGGTCGTCCTTGGCGTAGCTGGCGTAGGCGTTCAGGTTCAGGATGTCCGGCGGGTTGCCGTTCTGGATCATCGTGCTGGACTGCTGGTCGATGTCGGTCCAGCTGACCACCTGCACGTCGAGGGTGTTCCCGGTCTTCGCCTTGTAGGCGGTCGCGAACTTGTCCCAGAACGCCTTGGTCCCACTGGAGTACTCGGCCGCGACCAGCTTGATGGTCTTCGCGTCACCGGACTTGCCGTCGGCGTCGTTGCTTGATGCTCCCGTCCCACCGCCGCAGGCGGTGAGTCCCACCGCCAGCGCGGCGGTGCAGACGAGGACGGACGTGCGCGTGAGTCGGGCCATTCTCAGCTCCCTGGACATGGACGAAGACGGGGCCACCGCAATATGTTCGTAAGGTTTACAATCAAATGTTCGACAGCGTCAAGGGGGTTCGCGAGGGTTTGTCACTCGTTGCCCATGATGTGCCGCTCACGCGGGTCACGCCCGGCGGGTGGCCAGCACGATCGAGACCACGGCCGTCCCCGCCAGGACGCCGACACCGGCCGCGAGCAGCGGGTTGCCGGCGGACCACATGCTCGGCACCAGCAGGAGCAGGAGGGCCTGGAAGAACACTCCCGGCGTCCGAACCCGCGCGTGACCGCGCAGCAGCTCGCGGGCGATCAGCAGCAGCCCGAGCGCCGTCAG